>JAFWMI010000193.1 GCA_017513965.1 Atopobiaceae bacterium | reverse complement strand
TGTTGGGTACTTACCGTGCGAAAAATCGCCGTGGCGGCTTCCTACTGGAAGCCGCCACGGCGATTTGTCGCAAGAATAACCCCTGCGGACTATCCCTGATGAGCTTTTACTCCTCTAGATCGAAGAAGCCCAGAGTTTGCATCATCTCGATGGCCTGCCTGAGGTAGCGAAGCTCGGTAATAGACCACTGGAACCCAAGGCGATAGAGTGCCTTTACCGTGAACCGGTTGGTGCAGGGGTTCTCGTAGCGTATTTCGTCGTCATCGAGGCTGTAGTTGACGAGAGGCGACACGTACGCGTTGATGCGGTCATCGGCGAGTGCCTCGCGAAGACGTTTGCTGAACGTCTGGTCATCAACCACGTCGACGTCAAGACCGCTCTCCTGCATGGCGCGAATGATGTTGCCCATTTCCACGGTGTGGGAGTTGTAGACGTGGAACACGGTGAACTTCGCGTCAGTTCCGGCGAGCAGCACGATGCCGCGTGCGACTTCGTCAATAGGCGAGAACTCATCGGTCTCGTCCATCTCGGAGACAGGGAAGCATCCCAATGCCACATAGGACTTGAGCGTGCTCATGAAGTTGTTGGTGCTAAAGTTCACTTGGAACTCGCCATCTTGTTGGCGGCTCATGAGGTTGCCCACGCGCATGATCTTTGCGTCGAGGCCACGTGACCCAACCATGTCCAAGATGGCCTGTTCGGCAAGGAACTTCGTGTGGACATAGCCGTTGGATATCGTGTCCTGCCCCATCTCCAGTCGGTCCTCGGTCAACGTCTGCTCCACGGCGTCGGAGCCGATGACGTCACCGCCCACCGAAACGGTTGAAACGTGAATGAGACGTGCGCCCTTCCTGAGACAGAGCTCGGCAAGGTTGCATACTCCATCCACGTTGATGCTCTTGAGGAAGGAGAAGTTGGCAAAGTGCTTGACGCTTGCCGCGCAGTTGAAGACCGTGGCGAAGTCGATGCCCTCGAATGCTTCGAGGCTCTGGGTGCTTGTGATGTCACCATCGAGGACCGTAATGCGCTTACCGATAAAGGGACGAATGTCCATCTCGAAGTAGTAGAACATGCTTGCTCGCAGGCGGTCCTCCGCAGGCACGTCGCTTTGGCCGCGCACGAGACAGTAGATCATGCCCTCAGTGCTGTTGAGTAGCTCGTTGAGTATGTGGGCGCCAAGGAACCCCGTGCCACCTGTGAGAAGTACGTCACCCAATTGTCCGGGTTTGATGTCGTCGACGAACGCGGGGATGTTGTGCTGGAGCGCCTTTTGAATGGCGTCCTTGGGCTCATTTTTCTCGGCCGGTTCAGTTGGCTGGTCGGTGCCCCGTCTTCCGTCCGTTCCTGCGCTCTTGCCCAAAATGACCTGTTCGAGGCCTTCGACGGTGGGTGCGTCGAAGATGTCTTGGTAGGTGAGTGGCAGGTTGTCCACCATGGCGGCCATCATGATCTTGGCCGCTGTCAGCGACGTTCCACCAACCTCAAAGAAGTTATCGTCCACGCCGACGTTCTCGTTGTTCAAGGTCTTATGGAAGATACTCAGCAGCTTGGTTTGGAGCTCCGTGGTGGGCTGCTTTGCCTCCTTTTGGGAGAGGGTGGCTTCGATGGCGGGAAGCGCCTTCTTGTCTACCTTGCCGTTGGCGGTGAGCGGAATCTCGTCAAGCTGCATGAACGCCTGCGGGACCATGTAGGCAGCGAGATAGGACCCAAGATGTGTCTTAAGGGCCTCGATGTCTACCTGATCCTCTGCGGTAAAGTAGGCCGCCAGGTAGTCCGTTTGGCCATGTATGACGATGACCGTGCTCGTGCGTACGCCGGGATACGAGTTCATAACGCCCTCGATCTCGCCGAGCTCCACGCGCAGGCCACGCAGCTTAACCTGGTCGTCCATGCGGCCGCGGTACTCAATCTGGCCGTCCTCGCGCAGGCGCGCGAGGTCTCCGGATCGATACGCAGGCATGCCCAGCAGCCGCACGAAGCTGCGCGCGTTGAGATCTTCGCGCCCCACGTAGCCGCGGCCCACGCCGGCGCCCAGAATCGCCAGCTCACCTGTGGCGCCCAACGGCTGCAGGCGGCCGGCACGGTCGACGGTGGCCACGTGCACGTTTACGTTGGGGATACCGATGGTGATGTCGCCGGTACCGTCCACCACCTGCATGGTGCAGCTGATGGTTGCCTCGGTGGGACCGTAGCCGTTCATAACGTAGAGGTTGGGGTTGATCTCGCGCAGTCTGTCGAACAGTGCGGGCGGGAACGCCTCGGCGCCAAAGTCCACGGAGGCGAGGCCGGCCACGGCGCGCGCGAAGTCGGGAGCGTCCAGCATGTTGGACATGTAGCTGGGGGTGCAGCTCATCACGTCCACGTGGTTGTCCATCATGAGCTTTGCGATGCCCATGGGGTCAAGGATTTGCTCGCCGGTGGCCAGCACCACGGTGAGGCCGTTGGCCAGGGGCACGAACTCCTCCATGATGGCGAAGTCGAAGGTGAGCGCGGCGATGGCCAGGCTCGCGTGCCCGCGGCGGGTGTAGCCCAGAATCTCGTGGTTCTTGTCGTCGTCGTCCACGAAGTTCACCAGGTTGCGGTTGGTGAGCATCACGCCCTTGGGACGTCCCGTGGAACCAGAGGTGTAGATGACGTAGGCCAGGTTGTGCGGCGCGACGTCGACGTTGAGGTTCTGCGTGTTGCCCTGCGCAGCGGCCTGCTTTGCCTCCACGATGGAGAGATTCAGGTCGGCCACCTGCTCGAACAGCTCTGCGCGTTGCTCCAGCACCTCGGCGGTGGTAAGCACGAGCCTGCAGCCGGAGTCCTCCAGGATGTAGCGCACGCGCTCCTCGGGATACTCGGGATCGATGGGCAGGAAGGCGCCGCCGGCCTTGAGGGCGGCCTGGCGCATCACGTAGGCCCAGCTGTTTCGCTCGGCCATAACTGCCACCATGGACTCGGGGCCGACTCCGGCGTCTGCGAGCACGTGGGCGATGGCGTTCGCCTGCGCGTTGAGCTCACCATAGGTGAGCGTGCGGTCGCAGGCAACGAGCGCCACGGCGTCCGACCTGGCCGCTGCCTGGTCCTGCACCAGGCGATAGGCGGGACGCTCGGCCACCGGCCAGTCCGTATCGTGCAGCGAGCGGATGCGCGCCTCTTCCTCGGCGGTAACGAGTCGCACCTGGCCCAGGGTGTCGCGCTTCGTGAACTCGCGGCACACGACCAGCGCCATGTTCAGCAGGCCCTCGACGGTGTTGGCGCTGTATTGGGCAGGGTCG
>JAFWMI010000192.1 GCA_017513965.1 Atopobiaceae bacterium | reverse complement strand
TGCTCCTCTCGTAGGAACGGTCCTTAGCCTAGCTTACCGCATGGCGTTGAAAAATGGGACAGCAGTCTGTTGAAGGGCTGTAACCTGCGTTTGGCTTGGCCGTCCGCTGGGATTGCGAACGCCGAGGGTCGGCCCGCTGGCTTTGCGTTTGCCGAGGGTCGGCCCGCTGGCTTTGCGTTTGCCGAGGGTTTTTTCGCTGGGATCGTTATCGCCGAGGCCGAAAAACCCTCGGTGAGGCAAATCCCGGCGAACGGACCCTCGGTGAGGCAAATCCCGGCGAACGGACCCTCGGCGTTCGCAATCCCGGCGAACGCTTGGTGGCGTGGTAGCCCGCCCCGGCGGCGCGCCTTAAGAAGACTTGCCACCAGTAACAGTCACACGTGGCAGGCTCGCCATGTCGAAAAGAATACCATCAACCGAAAAGCCACTGTAACAATTGAGCTATAGAATGCCTCTTTGTATGTGCTACGGCACAGGACAAAGGGGGCACAGGCTCCATAGCTACACCCAAGAAAGGTACGTAATGAGCAGACAGCAGGATATCCTCACGATGCCGCATGAGGAGCTGGAGGCGATTCAGCTCGAGGGCATCAAGAAGACCGTCATTCGATGCTACGAGAACATCCCCTTTTATCATGACTCGTTTGACGAGGCAGGGTTTGATCCCTATGCAGTGGAGACGCTTGAGGATGTGGCTAAGGCGCCCTTTACCACCAAGCAGGACCTGCGAGACAACTACCCGTTTGGCATGTTCGCCGTGCCAAAGAAGGACGTACGCGAGATACACATGTCCTCCGGAACCACGGGCATTGCGACGGTGGGTGGCTATACCGAGCACGACCTCGAGATTTGGGGCGACTGCTTTGCTCGCGGCATTGAGTATGCGGACGGCGGCGAGGACGACGTGTGCCACGTATGCTATGGCTACGGCCTCTTCACCGGCGGCTTGGGCGCCCACTACGGTGGCGTGGCGGCTGGCTGCATGACCATCCCCATGAGTGCGGGCAACACCGAGCGTCAGATTCGCGTCCTGCGCGAGATGGGCTCCACGATTCTGTGCTGCACGCCCAGCTATGCCATGTACATTGCCGACACGGCCATCGCCATGGGCATCGACCCCAAGAAGGAGTTCAAGCTTCGTGCGGGCATCCACGGCGCCGAGGCCTTCTCCGACAACTTCCGTCGCGACTTGGAGAAGAAGCTGGGCTATCACGTGCTCGATGTCTATGGACTCACCGAGACCATGGGTCCGGGCGTCGCCATCGAGTGCTGGGAGCAGAACGGCCTGCACCTTGCCGAGGATCACTTCTATGCAGAGATCATCGACCCCAAGACGGGTGAGGTGCTGCCCGACGGCGAGTGGGGCGAGCTCGTGCTCACCACGGTAGATCGCGAGGCCACGCCGGTGGTGCGGTATCGCACGCGAGACATCACGCGCATTCTGCCGGGCGAGTGCGCATGCGGTCGCACGCATCGTCGCATCGACCGCCTGCACGGCCGTACCGACGACATGCTCATCATCCGCGGCGTCAACGTCTTCCCGAGCCAAATCGAGGACGTGATGAAGACCTTTACGCAGATCTCGTCCTGGTATCAGATCGAGCTCACGCGCAAGCACCATCTGGACGTGGTCACGCTCAAGGTGGAGCCCAATCCCGACTTCGACTTCGACGAGGTCCGCGCCATCGAGCAGCTCCAACGCGCCATCCAGGAGCGTCTCAAGAGCGCACTCTCCGTGGGCATTCGCGTACGCATTGTGGAGCCCAAGTCCATCCCGCGCTCCGAAGGCAAGGCCGTGCGCGTGATTGACCTGAGGGGGGATGACCAATAATGCTGGAGCAGGTAACGGTATTCCTCGAGAATGACAAAGGCCGTTTGCTGGCGCTCACCAAGGCGCTTGCGGCGGCTGGGGTCAACATGCAGGCGCTCACCATTGCCGAGACGAGCGACTACGGCCTGGTGCGCATTGTGTGCGACAAGCCCGAGGAGGCGCGCGAGGCGTTGCGCGCCGCGGAGTTCCGCGCGATCACCACGCAGGTGCTTGCCGTTGAGGTGCCCAATCGGCCGGGTGGCCTTGCCGAGCTGCTCGAGACCTTCAAGAAGCTCGACCTCAACATCGAGTATGGCTACTGCTTCTCCAGCGATGGTGGCACCGCCATTGATGTGCTCAAGGTGTCCGATGTGGAAGCTGCGGCACAGGCGCTCACGGAGGCGGGGTACACCGTACTCTAGGCGACGGTTCGGCTCGCGCAAACAAACAACTACGGGGGCACGTCTGGAGAAGGCGTGCCCCCGTTCTTAGGTCTAGGCAAGCTTGGCGAGCAGATCCTCCAGCAGTTGCTTGAGCTTGAGGGCGTCCTCGGGCGCCATGTTCACGCAGTCGCCAACGCAACGAGGCACGTCGATGGCTCGGTCGTGAAGCGCCCGCCCCTCGTCCGTGAGCGAGATTATCACCGATCGCTCGTCAACCTGGGAGCGCTGTCGCTGTACGTAGCCACGAGACTCAAGACGCTTGAGCAGCGGCGTGAGGGTTGCGGAGTCAAGGTAGAGCCGCTTTCCCAAATCCTTTACGGGTACGTGATCCTGTTCCCAAAGCGCCATCATCGTGACGTATTGCGTGTAGGTGAGCCCCAAGGGGTCAAGGAACGGCTTGTATCTTCTGGTGAGTTCCTTGGATGCCGCGTACAGGGGGAAGCAGAGTTGGTTCTCCAGCGCGAGCGGATCAAATTCGACAGGCATACTAACACCTTTCTGCATTTATTAGAAAATCGCGCACTATTATATCATCTAATCAAATTCAGTGGCGCGCTGAGCGGATTTCAGGTTTTAAGAAGCCTGATAGAGTGGATATGGGTTCGGTTACTTTGGGCCCGTTCATTAAGGCGTGCTTAAGCCGTGGGTCGTAGCGTAGAACCACCGAAAGGGAAGGTGATCGTTATGACAACTGTGGCAGTTATTCCATCGTACGAACCGGACGAACGCCTGCTTGAGCTCATTTCGGGACTCAAGGGGCAACGCGTTGACAGGGTGGTGGTCGACGACGGGAGCGGGGAGCGGTATCGCCCCATCTTTAGGCAGGCGACCAAAGATGCCGTCGTGCTTTCGTATGGGGTGAACCAAGGAAAGGGTCACGCTCTCAAGCTCGGTCTGCGCTATGTGATGGAGCACTATCCCTGCGATACGGTTGTGGTGACGGTGGACGCCGATGGCCAGCACACGGTGGAAGACACCGTTCGCTGTGCCGCGCAAGCGGCGGGGCATCCCCGTGCCATGGTGCTGGGATGTCGGTCCTTCGAGGCCTCCGGCGTGCCGTTGCGCAGCAAGGTTGGCAACCTGGTGACGCGTACCGTCTATCGGCTGACCTCCGGAGAGCGGGTGAGCGACACGCAGACGGGCTTGCGCGCGTTCTCTGCGGGACTCATCTCATTCCTTGTGGGCGTGGGCGGAAGCCGCTACGAGTACGAGATGAACGTGCTCCTTGCGTGTCCCCAACACAACATCGAGATTTGCGAGGTGCCCATCTCCACCATATATGAGCCGGGAAACGCCTCCTCGCATTTTCACACGCTGCGTGATTCGGCGCGCATCTATGCGCGAATCCTGGCGTTTGTGGCGTCGTCGTTTGCGAGCTTCCTCGTGGACTTCTCGCTCTTTGGCCTGTTCGTAACCTGCTTTGCCGGCATGGGAAGCCTGGGCGTGTTTGGGGCCAACGTGCTGGCGCGCTTGCTAAGTGCGGCGTTCAACTACACGGTCAATCGAACGATCGTGTTTCGCAGCAAAGGTTCGGTTGCGCAGACTGCAGGCAGATACGCCATGGTGGCAGCGGGACTGCTGCTTGGCAATTCCATGGCCCTGCTTCTGCTCACTGGAATCTTGGGCGTATCGCCCCTGCTGGCAAAGGTATTCGTGGAAACCTGCTCGTTTGTGGCGAGCTGGCTCATGCAAAACCGGTTCGTCTTCGCACGAAAGGAGCAATAACATGCGTAGGAACAAACACAGCAAGCAACCGATGGCAACGCATCCACCCGTGTTTGCGTTATGCGCAACCATAGTCGCGGTCTTCTCGGTATTCGTGGTGCTCGACACCTTCGTGTTGCAGCGTACCTATGCCGTGGTTACCCAGTTGCCAACGGAGGCGCTGGCGCAGGAGCAGTCCGAACTCAACGCGACTCAGGATACGGTCGATAGGCAAGACACGCACGTTACGGTGGGAACCACGCGTTACCTCAACACGACGGTGTATGTGGTGGACATATATGCGAACGACGCCACGGCGCTCTGCGCTGCGTTTGCCAACGATGCCTACGGACACAACGTAAGCGACGTGACCTCGGTCATTGCAGAGAGTCACGACGCGTTGGTTGCCATTAACGGGGACTGCTATGGCAATCGCAATGCGGGCTACGTGGTTCGCAACGGCGTCCTGTACCGCGAGGAGTCCGCAGGAGCAGACCAGGAGGACCTCGTGATAAACGCAGACGGCACGTTTGCGATCGTGCGCGAGGGCGACGTGTCCGCGCAGGAGCTCGTGGACAACGGCGCCTGGCAGGTGTTCTCGTTTGGCCCGGGACTGGTGGACAACGGCGAGATCCTGGTGGACGCAAACGACGAGGTGGGACGTGCGAAGGCGAGCAATCCCCGCACGGCGTTGGGCAAGGTGAGCGATGGCCATTACGTGTTTGTGGTAACCGATGGTCGTACGGATGAGTCGGAGGGTCTTTCGCTCTTGGAGCTTGCCACCTTCATGGAAAACGAGCTCAACGTGGAATGCGCGTACAACCTGGATGGTGGGGGATCGTCGACGCTGTATTACGACGGCAGTGTGATTAACCAACCAACCAGCAGTGGTCGTTCAATCAAGGAGAGGAGCGTGACCGACATTGTTTATCTTGCAGAGTAGTGAGGCGGAGCGTGAGGCGCTTGTGAGGTCTGCCCGCCGCTATGCGGTTGCCGCCATATGCTGCGCGGTGTTCTCGTTCGTGTACGAGCAGTTTAGCCATGAGGTGTACTCGCCGTTTATGGTGGGGCTGTTCTTGGTGCCCCTGCTCGTGGGTATGCTTCCTGCGCTGGTGCTCGCGCGCATGAACGTGGGCGTTGGGTGGCTGGCACGCGATTTGTGGGCTGCATCGGTACTTGTGCTCACGTTGGGATGTTGCTTTATTGGCGTGCTGGAGATCTATGGCACGGGTTCGCCGTACGTCCCCATCTATGTGATCGTGGGCGGCGCCTTTGGGTTCGCCGCGGCAACCTGCGCGGTGTGCGC
>JAFWMI010000191.1 GCA_017513965.1 Atopobiaceae bacterium | reverse complement strand
GAGCTCAGGCGCACCCGCTACCGCAACCGCTGGCTTGCGGCTCTGCGCTCGACCGTCTTCAGCCTGGTTGTCGTGGCCGCCGCCGCGGTCATCATCGCCATGCTCGTCCTGCCGGTCTTGCAGATCACGGGTACCTCGATGACCGAGACCCTCAATGACGGCGACATCGTAGTGGCGCTCCGCAACTCGAACTACAAGCAGGGCGACGTCATCGCCTTCTACTACAACAACAACATCCTCATCAAGCGCGTCATCGCGCGTACGGGCCAGTGGGTTGACATCTCTGAGGACGGCACCGTCTACGTGGACAACATCCGCCTGAACGAGCCCTACATCTCTGAGAAGTCCAAGGGGGACTGCGACATCCAGCTCCCGTACCAGGTCCCCGATGGCAGGGTCTTCGTGATGGGGGATCACCGCTCGACGAGCCTGGACTCCCGCTCCACCTCCCTCGGATGTATCAGCGAGGACATGGTAGTGGGCAGGCTCCTGGTGAGGCTGTGGCCGATCTCGGACATCGGGATCGTCAGATAAGCAACGGCAACTAACGGCAACGTTTGAGATAGCAAAGCTCTCGTCGGTGGAGAGAAAGGAGGCAGCAATGGGAGAGACGTTCCAGAAGAGGATCTCGGCTCTGCTGCTGTCGAACAGGAGGCACGCGCGCTGGGCGGCCATGGTGGCCTGCATGGCGGTGCTCGTTGCCTTCGGAGTGACGGTGGGGCTGACCCAGAAGGGCCAGGCCAAGACGCACGAGGAGACGGTGCTGGACTGCCAGTACAGCGGAGGCGGCGCGCACACGCACGACGCCAGCTGCTACGACGCAGACGGCAACCTGGTCTGCCCGCTGGAGGAGAGGGAGTACCACGTCCACGACGACTCCTGCTATGCCAGCGAGACCTACCTGGTCTGCGGCCTGGAGGAGGGCGAGGGTGCGCACGCCCACGACGACTCCTGCTACGACGAGGAGGGCAACCTCGTCTGCGGCCTCGAGGAGTCGGCCGGCCACGTCCACACGGACGAGTGCTGGCAGACGGACACCTGGCTCGCCTGCGGCAAGGACGAGGTGACGGAGTCCCACACCCACGGTAATGCCTGCTTCAAGACCATCGTCGTCGACGACGGCGAGGAGGAGCCCGCAGCCGCCGAGGCAGAGCCCGTAGCCGAGGCTGAGCCTGAAGCCGAGGCTGAGGCCGAGGCCGCCAAGGACGCGGAGAAGCCCGCTGCCAAGGCGACGACCGCGACCGAGCCCGCCAAGGCTACGACCGCCGAGAACGGCGAGCAGACCTTCGCCGGCGTGCTGAAGGACGCCGACGGCAACGTCGTGCTGTCCGTGGCCGTGAAGGCCCCGAAGGGCGCCCTGCCCGAGGGCGCGACCATGCGCGTCAAGCCGATCGACGCGGTCGAGGTCGCCGGCAAGGTGAACGAGGCTGTGCAGGCCGAGGCCGGCGAGGGCAAAGTCGCCAAGTCGATCATGGCCGTGGACATCGCCTTCCTGGACAAGGACGGCGTCGAGGTCGAGCCCTCCGAGAAGGTCGAGGTGAAGATCACCACGGCGCTCGTCAGGGACGTGGACGCACCCGCGCTCATCCACATCGACGACAAGCAGGACACCGCCGAGGTCGTGCACGGCACCGCCAAGGTGAACGCCGACGACAAGGACACCACGACCGGCAACGAGGACACGCTGAAGTTTGACACCGACAAGTTCAGCCCGTACATCGTTGTGGAGATCGGCGACGCCGAGGAGCAGCCCGCCGAGGCCGAGCCCGTGATTGCCATGCCCGCGCAGAGCTTCGAGGGCAAGGCCGGCGACGTGACCGTGAAGGTCTCCGCGCCCGAGGGCGCCTTCGCCGAGGGCACCACCATGTCCGTCGAGGCCGTTAAGGCCGACGACGTCATCGAGAGCATCGAGGGCGCCGTCACCGGCGACGTCAAGCAGGTCGCCGCCGTCGACATCACCTTCGCGGACGCCGAGGGCAATCAGGTTCAGCCGCTCGTCCCCATCAAGGTCACCATGACCAACGCGGCCGCCCCCGCCAAGAGCGAGCCCACCGTCGTGCACGTGGACGACGAGGGCGAGGCCAGCGTGGTCGAGCAGTCGATGATCACCACCGCGAAGGACGAGGTCGTCTTCGACGCCGACTCGTTCTCCGTCTACGCGATGGTCATCACCACCCAGTACATCTCCGCCTCTGGCGAGGCGTATGACGTGACCGTCACCTACGGCCCCGAGGCCGGCATCCCCGAGGAAGCGTGGCTGAGGGTCTCCGAGTTCGAGGAAGGCTCCGCGGAGTGGGAGGCCGCCCGCAAGGCCGTCCTGGCCGACAAGCTCGCCAAGGGCGAGTACGTCAACCTCGACGACTTCGGCTTCGCCGCGCTCGACATCTCCATCATGGTCGGTGACGAGGAGATCGAGCCTGAGGCCGAGGTGCAGGTCGACCTCAAGGTGAAGAGTCTGCCCGAGGTCGAGGACCTCTCCGAGGTCGCGGCCGAGCTCGAGGTCCAGCACCACGTCGAGACCGCTGACGGCATCATCGTCGACACCGTCGTGGGCGGCGAGACCGAGTCCACGTTCGCGCTCGCTACGGACGAGGACACCGTGGCCGCAAAGGCTGATGAGGCCGTCGACCCCGCAAGCTTCGAAGAGAGCGACTTTGCTGCCATCGCTCCTGAGACGGTTGAGCAGGCTGTCGAGACGTCCTTCGACACCGAGGTGTTCTCCACCTTTACAATCACTTGGCGTAATGGTGGACGTACTGTTACGGTGCACTATGTGGATGAGAGCGGAAACGAGCTCCGCATTGCTAACCCCACTGACACGTATCAGAACATGACTGCCAGCTCCAGCTCTCCGGCGTTCCTGATTTATGATATTGATGGCTATGAGTACAGCTATACGTACCGCAATAACAATAACAATCGTATTGTGCCGCTCCTCTCCAAGAATGACAATAACCGTTGGCGTTATACCACGTCTACGGCCCTGAACAGTGATGCTAGTTGGACTGAGCTTTCCAACGGCGACAACATCTATGTCGTGTACAAGCAGAAAACAGCTCCAACCCCTGGCGGCACGGCCGTAATCGATGATGCCACCGAAAGCGATTGGCCGCAGGGGGCTGATAAGCCACAGTTCTCGAAGTCATCGGTTAACAACAAGGTGGCAGGGGATAAGGATGGCACCAACACGATCAGCCTGAGCATCACGGGAAGTGAAGCGCCGTACGAGAGGTCTACGAAGGCTAACGTCATAGTGGTGTTCGACCGCTCCGGCTCCATGGGTGGAGACAATATCTGGCGTTTGAATACCGCTAAGGCGGCAACGAATGCAATGGCTAAAACGCTTCTGGATGGCGACATCAGTGGCGTCAAGATGGCTCTCGTCACATTCTCGACCTCGGCAGTTGCCACTCAAGGCCTTACTGATGACTACGGCACGTATACAAGTGCAGTCAATGCTCTCACTGCCGACGGTGGCACTAACTGGGAAAAGGCTCTCAACATAGCTAATCACATGGAGGTTGATAGCGACGCGGCAACGTACGTGGTATTCGTCACCGATGGTGACCCGACGTTCCGTATGAGTCGTGGCGATGCAACTAACTACAACATCTATAACAATGTAGATGGCGGTAGAGATATATTCGCAAACAACGACTGCAGCTATTACAGGAATGCGAACGTATTTGGTCAAGGTAGTAGTGACGCCAGAGGACGAAACTTTAATTACGCTGT
>JAFWMI010000190.1 GCA_017513965.1 Atopobiaceae bacterium | reverse complement strand
GGGGCCCCCGACCCGGCCGCGATTGCGGGGAGGCCGGCCGTGCTAGAATGTGGGCGTGACGCACGCGACGCGAGGGGGCGGACATGCACCGCAGGCTTCCCATAGGCATCCAGAGCTTCGAGAAGGTCAGGCGAGACGGGTTCGTGTACGTGGACAAGACCGCATACGTGCACGAGCTCGCGCAGGCGGGCGTGCCGGCGTTCCTCAGCCGCCCGCGCCGCTTCGGCAAGAGCCCGCTCGTCTCCACCATGCGCGCCTACTTCGAGGGCAGGCGCGAGCTCTTCGCGGGGCTCGACGTCGAGCGCTTCGAGGAGGAGTCGGCTGCCGAGGAGGGCCGCGAGCCGTGGGTGGCGCGGCCGGTGTTCCACCTGGACTTCAACGGCGCGGACTACACGCGCGAGGGAGGGCTCGAGGGCAAGCTCGACGAGCTGCTGCGCGGCCTGGAGCGCGCGTGGGGCGACGACTCGGCCGACCTCGCGCCGGGCGGGCGGCTGCGCCGCCTCCTCGAGCTCGCGCACCAGAGGTCCGGCCACCGCGTGGCGGTGCTCGTGGACGAGTACGACAAGCCCCTGCTCGAGGCCGTCGACGACCCCGCGCTGGAGGAGTCCAACCGCGCCGCGCTCAAGGCGTTCTTCTCCGTCCTCAAGGGCGCCGACGAGCACCTGCGCTTCGCCTTCCTCACCGGCGTGACGAAGTTCTCCAAGGTGTCCATCTTCAGCGACCTCAACCAGCTGCGGGACATATCGCTCGAGCGCGACTACGCGACGATCTGCGGCATCACCGAGCCCGAGCTGCTCGGCACGTTCGGGCCGGAGCTTCAGGCGCTGGCGGACCAGCTGGGCACGGACGCGGAGGGCTGTCTGCAAGCACTTCGCTCCCAGTACGACGGCTACTGCTTCCACCCGGACGGCCCCAGCGGGGGCTCGGAGCGCGCGGGGCGCTGCGTCTACAACCCCTTCAGCCTCGTGAACGCCCTGCAGAGCAGGCGGCTCGGGTCGTGGTGGTTCGAGTCCGGCACGCCCACGTTCCTCGTGCGCCGCATGCGCGAGGCCGAGCTCGACCCCAGGAGGCTCACCGACGGCACCATCTACGTGGACGAGGAGCGCCTCTCGGACTACCGCGCCGACGACCCGGACCCCATACCGCTCATGTTCCAGGCGGGCTACCTCACCATACGCGACGCCGACCCGAGGACGGGCCGGTACGCGCTGGCCGTGCCCAACGGCGAGGTGGAGTGGGGCCTCACCAGGAGCCTGCTGCCCGCCTGGGCGCCCGGCTACGACGCCGCGCGCGGCACGGACGTCTTCAGCCTGCTCGGCCGCGTGGAGTCGGGCGACGGCGAGGGGATCCGCGACGTGCTGGCGGCGCTGTTCGCCTCGATCCCCTACACGCGCGCCGACGACCCCTTCGAGAACTACTTCCAGGCCGTCATATGGCTGGTGTTCTCGCTGCTCGGGCGCTACGTGTCCTGCGAGGTGCGCCAGGCGCGCGGGAGGGCGGACGTGACGATCGAGGCCCGCGCCCACGTGTGGGTGATGGAGCTCAAGCGCGACGGCACCGCCGCCGAGGCGCTCGCGCAGATCGGGGAGCGGGGCTACGCCGCGCCCTTCGCCGCCGACCCCAGGCAGGTCCACCTCGTGGGTGCCGCCTTCGACTCCGGGACCCGCCTGCTCGCCGACTGGGAGGAGCGCTAGCGGGCGCCGGCCTGCCGCCGGCAACCGTTACCGGTGACGGACGCTGGTCGCAAAAACTACCGACCACCGCATCCCAATCCGGCATATCCGCAGATAAGGTCTCTGAATTATCGCAGTGGTCGGTAATTATCCCGCCCTGTTATAGCCAAGACTTTGCCTCGCAATCCAATCCTTCTTGAGGCGGGTGCCCCGTCTCCCGGCGCGAGGGCCGAGCGGAGGGACGGGCGGGCGCCCGCCGTGGATCGGCAGGCGCCCGCCCGTCAGTGGTGCCCATGCGGCCAGTGCGCTACAGCGTGACCTTGGCCTTCCTGCCCGCGTTGGCCTTGGTGAACGCCTTCTTGTACTTCGAGACGTACCTCTCGTTCGTCTTCTTGGTCCCCACGCTCACCTTCACCTTGCTCACCTTCGAGCCCGCAAGCGACTTCCTCACGGTCGACCTCTTGAGCCTCTTGGTCTCGGCCACCAGGGTCTTCGCCTTCTTGCAGCTCTTGAACGCGCCCTTCTTGATCTTCCTCACCTTCTTGCCGAGGACGATCTCTCTCACGTACTTTTGGAGGCAGACGTGCATAGCTCGATAGGCGGTGTGCGCGAGATGATTGCCGACTACATCCAGAACGTCAAGGGCGGCAAAATCACAGCCGCCTGCAATGACAACTGGAGCCTCGTTGGAATTGGCTGGGACGAGGACCTTCACCAACGCGCCGTCGAGCTAGTGGCGGACGGCACGTTGGTGTTGCATATAGATGACAAGCACCTACCTGGCACCGCCATTACCGAAGACGACGTAAGGGCTGTCATCGAGGCGTAGCGGGCGAGCTGCCACGCAGGGCGAAAGGCCGACTCACAAGCAGGAGACGCGCAGCAAGCCACGCCAGCCACGTGTAGAGTAATACGAGTCCGCGCCATTATGGAAAACGAACACGCGCCCATACCTCCGCTCGCAAAAGAGCGCCCCACCCAAGTCACGCACATCGCTTGGGGTGGCAATCCAGCTAGAGGACCTGAGGTCAAACTCGCCAAGCTCCTGCAAGCGCCGATACCCCTTCTCGTCAAGAAGTTCAACGCCCATCTCGGTTGCCTGCTGTAGTGCACTTCCCCGCGGCGGGTTTCGCTTGCGCTTCTTGAGGGCGACGTCGTCGTAACAGAGGCTTCGCCTTCCGACAGGTGCCTCACGCGCACAGTCGCAGATGAGAATCTCGCCCGTCTCCTGATCCCTGCCAATCACGTCTGGCTCACCGCCGGTCTCCTCCATCACCACAAGGCTAGTAATGGCGCTCGGGCAGATTCTCAGCGCACGCTCCAGCTCATCCCAGGTGACGTCACCATGACGATTGGGATTCTTGGCAAATCGCTCTTGTAAGACTTCTAGCATGGTATCCCCCCGTTCCAACACTTCCTTGCCATTAGTCTACCTAATCTGGGCATCCCATTATGCAAAGAGAGCTTAAAGGACGGCTAGCTGGTTTGTTGACAAAGAGCGTAAGTGATAACATTTTATGCTGGCTCACAGACAAGCCATCTGCGAAGGGAACACACGCCATGCCAGAGCAGTCCGAGGGCACTACCTCAAAGAACGGTAGCGGGCGCTCGCTTCGCATCCAGTTGATCGACACGATTCTGGTCGCCCTCGGCACGCTGGTCACCATTGCGGGCATCATTGCGCTCATCCACTTGATGGATGTTCGCACCACAACGGCCAACGTACGCGACCAACACGATGAGTGCATCTCTGCTGCGACCGACCTTATGGAGGCGTCGGACTACCTCACCACCCAAGCCCGCCTGTGCGTGTCCACCAGCGACCTGTCGTACATGGATTCCTACCTCGACGAATTGCTCCACACAAGGCGCAGGGACCACGCCGTCGCCACGCTACGAAGAGACGCAAAGGACGGCACTGCCGCCACGGAGCTAGAAGAGGCGCTCAATAACTCCAACAGTCTCGCCGAGCGTGAACTGTACGCAATGCGCTTAACGGCTGAGGCCGAGGGAGTCTCCAACATCCCCAAACTCGTGAGCAAGGTTGAGCTGTCTTCTCAGGACCAAGCGCTCTCCCCCGAGCAAAAACACGCACGTGCCCAAGAAATGCTGTTGGGCCACGAGTACAACGACCTCAAGTCGCTGATTGTTAAGGACGTGGACGAGTGCACCTCGGCGTTGGTCGACAACTTACGCGACGAGCGAGGCGTGCGCCACTACGAGCGCACGCCGCCGCCACACGTTACACGAGGTCGTACTTCTCCACGTCCATAACGGCCTTGCCCTCGGCAAAGAAGGTAATCTCGTCGAAGCTGGGGTCGGTAGGAATGGTCATGGTCATGGTTTGCTCGCCCTCGCCCACAAACACCTCTACGCTAAAGCGATCGAGGATCATGCGCAAGCGCAGCGTCCCATCGTAGGACAGAAGCTTGCACTTGCGGTCCTTTACCACGGCTCGACGCAAACCGGAGTGCTTGCGGTTGATCATGAGCGACCGGTCGCGTGTGCGGAAGCAGAGGGACGAGCGGAAGCGTCCACGCTGAGCAAAGCGTACGAAGAACTCGCTATAGGGATCGTCCTCATCCGCCGAACGCACCGTGAGCGTGAGGTCCACGCAACGGCCACGAACGCCATCCAACACGCAGAGACCTTCCACCAGCACGTCCTCGTATGCCACCCGGTTGCGCCGCGCCTCCTCGATTTCACGCACGGGCCACTGGTACAGGCGCCCGTCGCGCACGTGCAGCTCTCGTGGCAGAGTCATCTGCCCAAACCACGGCTGAACGCTACCAACGGAGGTGGTGTCCCAGTTCTGCATCCAAGCCACCATCACACGACGTCCGTCGGCAGTCTCGAGCGTCTGCGTGGCATAGAAGTCGATGCCGTAGTCGATGGACTGCGTGGCTTCTTCCACGAGCGCACCCGTTTGGTCATCGAGGTGACCGATGAGCGCGAGCGTGCCGTTGCCACTCATAAACTCGTTGCCCTCCGGCAACATGTCCTGCGGACTCACCAAAAGCACCTGCTTACCGTCAAGGACAAAGGTATCGGGGCACTCCCACATAACGCCATAGCGCCCGTGGTTGGACGCCAACACGCACTCAAACTCCCACGAGATGCCGTCGGCGCTGCGATACTGAAGAATCTGGCCGCTGCGCTCAGCATCGAGGCTGCCCAACACACAACGGAAGCCTCCGTCCTCGCAAGCCCAAATCTTGGGATCGCGAAAATCTTGCGGGCTCGAACCCTCGGGCAGCTGGCTGCTGTCGATGACGGGGTTCCCCTCGTACTTTTCGTAGTCTACGCCGTCTCCGTAGGCGATGCACTGAATCTGGCGGTTTGCCGGCGTGCCATCGGGGTTGCGCCCCGTTTGAGAAAGCCCAGTGTACATGAGCAGGTGCCTGCCGTCGGCAAGCTCCAAGGCGCTGCCCGAGAAGCACCCAGAGCTGTCGTAACGCTCGTCGGGGGCAAGTGCCGCCGGGAGATGCTCCCAGTGAACGAGGTCGTCGCTCACGGCGTGACCCCAGTGCATGGGCCCCCATACGGAACTGAAGGGATGGTACTGGTAGAAGAGGTGGTAGCGCCCCTTGTAGAGCGAGAATCCGTTGGGGTCGTTCATCCAACCAATCTGCGATTCAAGGTGTACCACCGGACGGTCACTCGCGGGAATATTGCCGCTAAAAAGCGCCTCGTGGCGCCTTGCCGCATAAAGCTTCACGCTATCGGTGTATTGGGTACTCATGTCGGCGTCCCCTCCATTGCGCATTGTGTCCTGTCGCACTTCACTATAGCGCTTGGAAAGCGGACTGCACCATAGGCAAACGGACGGATGCCGTCGACGGTCTAGGGACGGCGAGGGACAGTCCCTCGCCCGCAGTAACAAGCTGCCACATTTGACCATCACTCAGGTGAGGGCAAGTTAGTAGCCCCTCGAGCGCCTTGATTGCGTCCTGCAATGGGCAGCACGCAAATGTTGAATAATAGGATGCTAGAAACAACTGCGAACACCTGCACCAAGAAGCTATCGTCGACGTTCTGTCCATTGTTGATGAGGAGCATCAACACCGTGAGCGATGCTGTGAGCGCGGCCAAGATCGTCCACCTCACGTTTTCGGTTTTGCGCACCACGCGAATAGGAAGACCGTAGGTAAAGAACTTGCCAAAAGCAGACTTGGGTTTGAGCATCACCCCCACCCTTTCGCTGGTAAGCACGATAAACAGCGGCAAGCCAAACGCAAGCGAAAAGACAAAGTTATTTGTGAACATCGTCACGATATGCCCGTCATACCATCTGAAGTATATGCGGTCCAACCCAATCCCCAGGAAGCACGCACACGCCATGGCACCCACGGCCGAAACCCAAACGTACCGCAGCAGATGCATCCATGTATGTGCGTCTGGTCGTTCGCACGCGAGCATCATCCACAACTTGTAAGGCACAAAAGCCATGATGGAGTTACCGGCGAACCCCAAAAACGCCGTCTGGTACATCCCGTGGAAGCAATCCGATATGAGGTTACCCAAGGAACAAGCCAATCCGCCGATGGGACCCAACACGAGGCCGGCAGTAACCGACAGGCAGTTCTCGGGACGCAAGCCTCGGAACCCGTCCGGGCCATTCACCACGTCGATAGACATTCCCAGCAAGGCAAAGACCAGGGTTATAACGGCGGCAAACCACAGAACGTCTCCGTACTTTCCGTATACGAACGGGTCGGCTGGGGCAGGTCTGTTTGCGGGAGGCGTAGATGAAGTAGGCTCGTCGACAGTGGCGGACTCGAGCTTCGTCATGGCGACACTATCTCTTCCCGGTTATTCACAACGACAACATGCAGTCATCCAATGGAATTCTAACCCATAGCGCACAAGAGAATCGCCAAGCATCCAAGGGAGCTGCCGGCAACCGTTGCGGCTGGCTGTTCCGTGAACGCGCATGGCAAATCGGATATCATCGTGTCTTAGACGACGATTGAGAGGTGTTGCCATGTCCGATGAGGAGTCCGAGCGAGGCGGGATCATCCCCAAACTCGTTGCCCTCTTTATTGCCACCTTCACCATCAGCTGCACCGCAAACTCTGGCTACGCCATTCTTGCCGTGATGAAGGACGACTTCGTCAACAAGCGCAAGTGGCTTACGGAGGAGGAGATGGCCGACTACATCGCCATCGTCCAAAGCTCCCCCGGGCCCATGGCCGTGACCTCCTCCACCGTGATAGGCTATCACGTCGCGGGCCCTGCCGGCACGTTTGCCGCAGTACTCGGCGTCATCCTTCCACCCTTCCTCATAATGGTGCTGGTCACCCTCTTCTATGAGGCGATCGTTGGCAACCCCTACGTAAAGCTCTTCCTGCGTGGCATGCAGATGGGTGTTGTGGGGATGCTGTTTGACGTTATCATTGGGCTTTTTCGCAGCGCCACCAGCAAAGGTGGTGTCTATCCCTTTGTCGTTATAGCCTTATCGTTTGCCTACGTGCAATTTGTCAATCTCTCCATCGTATGGCTCGTCCTTGGATGCATCGCAGCCGGGGTGGCGAAGGCGCTGCTGGTCGATAGGAAGGAGAGGCGCCCATGAGCATCATCCTTCAGGTGTTTCTTGCCTTCGTACGCATTGGCGCCATGGTCTTTGGCGGCGCATATGCAGCCATCCCCATCGTTGAGCACGAAGTCGTAATCTCGCAGGGCTGGATGACGTACGCCGAGTTTATGGACCTGCTCGCGCTCGACGAGATTACCCCGGGACCAATACTCATCAACAGCGCCACCTTCGTGGGCATGCGCGTGGCGGGCATCCCCGGGGCAATCGCCGCAACGTTGGGCTGCATCACCGTGCCCGTCGTTGTGGCGCTCACTCTGTTCTTTCTCTTTAGACGGTACAAAAACACTCCAATCGCACAGAGCGTCATGACCTCGCTCAAGTGCATGGCCATCGCACTCATCGCCTCGACCATGATCAAGCTCGGAGTGGCTGCCATCGCGCCCGAAGCGCCCTCCCTCGATGTTGTGTATGGCCTCTACGCCTGCACAGTCATCGCGGCGGCGTTCTACCTTATGCACGTAAGACGCTTGAGTCCCCTGCCAGTAATGCTTGGCTGTGGCGTGGTAAATCTGCTGGTCGCCGGTTTTATCCTCTAGCAATGTCCCTCTCCGGCAATCCCCGCGACTACGCCCGTTGGATCAACCACGCCTCTGCCGAAGCCGCATCGAGTGGCGCTGAATAGTAATAGCCCTGGATGTAGTCAATCTTGAGCTTCCTTGCCAGCTCGATCTGAACCGCATCCTCAACACCTTCGGCCACCACCCGCTTGCCGAGGCCGTGAATGAAGCTCACGAGGGACTCGAGGTAATACTCGCTTCCCGGTTGCAGATGACTGTCGTTCACGGACTTGTCCAGCTTGATGCAGTCCATGGGATAGACGGTCATGGCGTTTAGGGTGGAGTAACCGGTGCCGTAATCATCGAGCGCCAACTGCATTCCCGTCTCGTGGACCTCCGAGAAGAATTGCTGTGCCCTCTTGCCGTCAAAGGACCCGCTCTCCGTGACCTCAAGCTTGATGAGATTGGCTGGAATCTGCGCTTTGTCCAGAAGTCCCTTGAGCCACGCGCAGTACTCGGTGTCCTTGAGCTGGATGGGCGAGTAGTTGATCGATATCGAGGGAACCTCAAAGCCCGCGTCTCTCCAGACCCGCATCTGCTCGATCACTTTCTTGGTCACGATGCGGTCAATCTGGATGATGAGGCCAGCGCTCTCCGCTACGGGGATGAACTCGTTTGGATAGTAGAGGTCGTCCTTGAAGCGGCACAGAGCCTCGAAGCCGTACAGTTTCCCGCTCGCTAGGTCAATTTGGGGCTGGTAGACCACCCTGAAGCTCTCTTCGGCGATCGCGCGATCCAACGAGCTGATGACCTGACGCCTGCCGTCGATCTTCTCCCGCATCTGGGGGCTATAGTATGCGTAGCGGCTGCGCCCGCTCGATTCCCTAGCTTGGTAGAGGGCCAAGTCGGCGTCGGTCATGAGCTCCTCAAGAGTCTGGTCGCCGTCGCGGACGACGAGGCCGGCCGAGCAGGAAATCTCGATCATTTGATCGTCGGCTTCGACCGGCTCATGCGTGAGCCTAACCACCTCGTCGAACAGCCCGCACTCCTGCGTGATGTCGCCGTCGAACAAGAGCAGAAACTCGTCTGCGCCGTAGCGGGCGCACCTGAGTTCGGGCAGGCTGCGCAGGCGATCCGCCAATGTTTTGATGACTATGTCTCCCTTGCCGTAGCCATAGACCTCGTTAATAAAGCGAAAGCCGTCGATGTCGATGAGAGCCACGGAACCGACGGCCCGACTCCCATGCAGCTGCTTGGCGGCGTTTCGGTTGGGTAGGTCGGTAAGGGAGTCGTGGTAGTGGCGATAGTAGAGGTCCCTCTCGCCCCGCCGCGACTTGAGAAACTCCAGCACGAGGAAGAGAGTCAGGCAGGCAAAGCCCGCAAACACATAGAACAAGGGCTGTAGAATGGCCCCGTAGCTCTCCATAAGGCTGGCATCGTTGCCCAGAACGATGGAGTTGTTTGGCAGCTGTGAGTTCTTGATGCCAAAACGCTTGATCTGCTGGTAATCAAACACGTATTCCGTGGCGGAATCGCTGGCCAAGTCGATGTCGGAGGGCACCTTGCCGTTGAGGATGTCGACTGCCATCTGCCCCGCATCGTTACCGAACTTCGTAAAATCGAGGAAGCCACTGCAGAGAGCCCCGTTGCCCACTCCACCCGTACTCACCCTAAAGACCGGACGCGGACAATTGTCGGCCAAGAGTCGGCACAAGTCGTCAATCGTGTAGACCTTGCCGTCCCGATCCCTAAAGGCATCGAGCTCGAAGACGATAGCGTTGTCCTTGAGTCCCGCCATCTTGCTCAGGAACTCCTCCTCGCTCAGGTGGGAGAGGTTGACAATCTCGAACTTGTGATTAGGCAGCAGGGACATCACCTGCTCGAGGGACACGACGTCCGCCTTGCCGGTCTCGGTGTCGTCCACAATGCAGACGAAGGTGTCGCACGTGTTGAAGATATCCGCCGCCGTTCTAAAGACGTCGACCATGTTTGATTGCTCGGGAATGCCGGTCGCCCATCCCTCGTCATGGACCTTGCGAGCGTGGTCTATGTCGTTGACGCCGAGGAAGACGACGGGCATCCCCTCGAAGAGGTCGTCTCGGTGCTCCTCGGCAAAGTTGAGCGCCGCGTCATCTCCAACGATGAGCACTTCGTAGGAATGTGACTCGAGCTTATGGCTCAGGAGTCGCTCGAAGAGGGCCTGAGACTCGTCGTCAGCGTTGTTCTTCATGTCCATGTACTCGGTGTCGAGCAGAACCTCTGTCCCCTCGAACGTCTGGCTAATACCGTCCCACTGCAGGGGAACGGAGAAGTGCGACTGACTGTAGGACGACAGGAAGAGGACGGCATGCTGCTTCTTGTCTCGAAGCGATGCGCGCGCCATGGACCCGTCGTTGTCGGCCAGGTTCTTGTATAGGCCGTAGATACGACTCACTCCCACGAGCATGAGCGCGATGGAGAGCACGGCAAGGATACTCAACGCAATCCGAGACACAATGTTCGTTCGCATCGTCTTATCCATGGGCAACCCTCCCTATCGTGCGGTGGAGTAGCGGGTTGTTTCATATTACATATGGATAAAGGTTGTTTTGGCCACAGCAAAGTAATAGGTGGAGTTTACTCGGTGAAATAATCGTCAGCCATTCGTCACTGTTACTGGTGGCAGGCGTGGCGGTTCGCAGGGACCAAGCCGGCAATACTGTAATGGGCGGAGCCTGTGCCACGCGAATTACGCACAATGCGCCGCATTGTGCGTAATTGGGAGACGCCAACTGGGGTTTCTCGCGAGGATTCGCACGAATTGCGCACAATGGATTTCTTTGTGCGTAGTTCTCTGCCGCGCCGGCCAACCGATGAAGCCCGACGAACAAGGGGGACGACGCGGCTGTCCCACTTTACGCAGTAGGTGTATCCGTACCTGAGGAGCGAGGACCTGCGTCTCGATCTTTTGCCACACGTGAGGGAACTGATTGCCGCAAAAAGGCCAACCATCCGTGGCTTGTCCTTAGCGACGAGCAGTTCCTGTGTGACTCTGGGCTTTATCTTCGTGATATCGAGACTGGACAGGAGGGATACACCAGAGCGGCTGCTCTGCTGCTGGGTTTCGATGAGCTAATCATGAGCGTCTGCCCACCCACAAGGTCGACGCGCTCCCGCGCGTGGACAACATCGATCGCTACCACGACAGGCTCGTACTCAAGACAAACCTTATCGACACCTATGAGCTGCTCCTAGCGTTTGGGCAAAGGCACCTTCCCGACAGGTTTCACCTCAAGGGCACTCAAGCCATCAGCATACGGGACGTGATAGTGCGCGAACTCGTCTCGAGCCTGTTGGTACACAGAGAGTACACCGATCCGCGAGCCGGCAGGATTGTCATAAGTAGGGACCGCATCGAGACGACCAACCCAAGTCGGGCGAGGTTTACAGGAGGCATCACGCTCGACGACTTTGAGCCCGTCCCAAAGAACCCTCTTATCGGTAACCTCTTCACGCAGATCGGCCGTGCGGAAGACCTTGGCAGCGGAACGCGAAACCTCTATAAATACGCCCCGCTTACGCGGGCCGAGATTCCGAACTGGCCGACGGGGACATGTATACCGCACGCGTTTGGATGACGTTTGCAGGCGTCCAAACGGCGAAGGGGCAGTCGCCCCTCGACGCTAAGCTGCTGGAGATCGTGTCGAGGTATCAGCCCGTAAGAAGCGCCGACATCGTAGCCACAGCGTCCGCCTCGGAGCAAACCGTCAAGCGCCATCTTGTGCACCTTACGTCTGCCGGCTTGCTTCTTGCGGAAAGCACGACAAGGGACAGGCGATACAGACCGCCATAACATGTCCGCCTACCACAGTCGGTCGGAGCGCGGCGCCACGAGGGACGGGAGGCACCACATGCTCCACTCTGCCATCGTCGAAATCGACTCGCACGCGCGCACCACCACGATCTGCGCGTTGGTGGCCAAGACGGGCGAAGACGATGACGAGGACGTTCCGCGGCAACGACTCCGGCGCGATGTTCGAGTGGAGGCACATGCGAGCGGCCGCCGGGAGACGCCCTGGGTGACAACACCCTGCGTCCCCGTTGTCGCGGGATGGAACGAAAAACCTGTCCCCTGTTCCTGTTCCACGTGCTACGCCACGCCCATGAAGTCGAGCATGCCGTTGACGGCGACCTTGGTGGCCGCCACCGCGTGCACCACGGTGTTGGGACCCGTCACCACGTCACCCGCGGCGAAGACGCCCGGCACGGTGCACATGCCGTGCTCGTCCACGATGAGCAGGCCCCTCTCGTCGCCCTCCAGGCCCTCGGTGGTGAGGATGAGCTTGTTCTTGGGCTTCTGCGAGACGGCGACGATCACCGTGTCGCACTCAACCTGGTCGAGCTCCTCTTCGTAGCCCACGACGCGGTCTTCCTCATCGAAGATCGCGGTGCGGAACACGGGGCCCACCTCGTTGATCTCGCAGATGGCCTTGCCCTGCAGGAGCTCGCAGCCGTCGAGCAGCGCGTACTCGAGCTCGTCGGAGCTCGCCGATATGTGCTTGGAGCGGGCGTAGAGCGTCACCTCGCGCGCACCCTGGCGGAAGGCCGTGCGCGCCACGTCCATGGCGGTGTTGCCAGCGCCGATGACTGCCACGCGCTCGCCCACCTCCGCCGTCTGGGGGCTTCGCAGGTAGTCGAGGCCGAACAGCACGTTGCCGCCCGCCTCGCCGGCGACGCCGAGCGTCTGCGCACGCCAAGTGCCCGTGCCCACGAACACGGCGTCGTAGCCGTCGCGGAAGAGGTCCGCGATGGTGAGCGACGACCCGATGGCCGTGTTGTGCCGCACCTTTACGCCGAGCGCCTCCAGGATCTCTTGGTAGCGGTCGAGCACCCGCTTGGGCAGGCGGTACTCGGGGATGCCGTAACGCATGACGCCACCAAGGCGCGGGTTCTGGTCGAACACCGTAACGTCGACACCCGTCTGCGCCAGCCTGAGCGCGGCGACGATGCCGGCCGGACCTCCCCCGATGACGGCCGCCCGCTTGCCGCAGGCCTCTGGCTTCGTAAAGCGCACGCGCTCGAGGTAGGTGCTCGACACGTAGTGCTCGATGGCCGAGAAGTGGACGGGCGTGCCCTTGCGGCCAAGCACGCAGTTGCCCTCGCACTGGGCACCGTGGTTGCAGATGAGCGAGCACACGGCGCTCATGGGGTTGTTCTGGAAGAGCACCGCCCCGGCTTCGTCCATCCTGCGTTCGCGAAACAGCTGGATGGCCAGCGGAATCGCCGTGCCCACGGGGCATCCCCTCTGGCACATGGGCCTCTTGCAGTTGAGGCAGCGCTCTGCCTCCTCGACGATGTGCAGCGCCATGTTGCTCTCCTCTCTCCTAGCGAATCCCCTATGCCTCGTCGGCGGGGAAGATGACGCCCGCCCCGCGGCGAATCGAGTTCTGTATGCGGCTCACGAGCAGGCTCTGGTCCAACTGGCGATAGCACTCCTCGAGGTCGCCCTCGTCCTGCTGACGGCAGAACTCGCGGAACTCACCCTCCCACATGACGGGCAGCGCCCGGTCGATGACCTCTGGCTCTTCCCCGTTGAGGCAGAACGTCACGGGTCCGCAGAAGTTCGCGCCGGTGTCCGTCTTAATCCAGCCGTCGGTGCCCTGGATGGTGGCACCAATCGCGCCCCAGCTGTCCTTGGCGCACACGTTGGTGGCCGTGAAGCCGTCGTACTCCAGCACCACGAGGCCGCTCGTGTCGATGCCACGCTCGATGTTGGCATGGTACTTGGCGCTCTTGGGCTCGCCGAAGAGCCCGATCGTGTAGGTGAGGGTGTATAGGCCGATGTCCATGATGGCCCCTCCCGCCTTGGCGGGGTCGAACGCCGGCAGCACCTCGCCGGCGCGGAACGCGTCGTAGCGCGAGCTGTACTGGCTGTAGTTCACCGAGACCGCCTTTACGTCGCCGATCCTGGGCAGCAGCTCGTCGCGCACGAGCTTGAAGTTGGGCTGGCGCGTGGTGACGACGGCCTCCCACAGGAAGCGCCCGTGCTCCTTGGCCAGCTCGGCGAGCTTGGCGGCCTCGCGCTCGTTGGAGGCGAGCGGCTTCTCGCACACCACGTCCTTGCCAGCGAGGATGGCCGCCTCGCTCACGGCGTAGTGTAGGAAGTTGG
>JAFWMI010000189.1 GCA_017513965.1 Atopobiaceae bacterium | reverse complement strand
TTCGGACCCATCCGAACGCCCCGGAGATCTCGACCTGTCGCAAAGCGCCAGCTACGAGCGTTCCTCACCGCCGTCAGCCAGTCGCTCGAAGCGTACGGATAGCTGCGAAAACGCCAAATCGGTACTATACGTTCGGATGACTTCGGGATTCAACCGCCACATATACATACGCGCGGGATCGGGAGTGTCCAAAAATACTTTGAAAACCGCCGGGCCCGGGAGGGCGGCGGGCCGCTTGGCGGCCACCCATGCCAAGACCTAATAAAAGGTCGGAGATTCTGTCTCTCCGACCTTGAACAATTGGTGGGCGATAGCGGATTCGAACCACTGCCCTTGTGCTTGTAAGGTACTAAACGGTTCGTCTTACGGTTGAACCCCAAACCAACGGCGATTACATACTATACTTGCGGTCCATGCTTACCGTGTACTCGATGGCACCTTTATCCTTCGTGTTTTGCAAAACGACCGTAATAGTGGTTGCATCCTTGGGAATCTTACTCCCATTCTTCAAATCTAGATACCCTGGTGCCTTGAAGCAAACTCTCCAACCTTTCTTGGCCTTAACGGTAAATTTTTTGCCTCGGTTCTTCTTGAGCAATTTTGCTGCTTTTGTATACGAGGAAGTCTTGAAACGACCCCTGATGCTCGTCTTACCAAGCTTGATGGCCTGCAGGGCGTTCACGTACTTCTTCACCACTACGTTTATGGTGCGCTTTTTACCGAGATACTTGAATGTCACGGTCGTTCTGCCAGGCTTGACCCCACAAATAAAGAAGTCATTATGACTGCTTGTCCAGTCCTCAACGATCTCTACGATTTTGGTGTTTTGAGACTTCGCCACCGTTAACGCATTAGCATCGCTGCTATTGCTCCACACAAAGATGCTGTGGCTCTCGTCTGCTGCTCGCTTACCGCTCATGTACAGTGTTATGGTGTCTCCGTCCTTGAGTTCGCCTGCCTCTTTGGTAAACACACCATTGACGCCGCATACCGACGCCAGAGCCGTGCGCGGCACGAACGTGAGCATGGCGAATAGCGCGAGGACCGCAACGACCATCGTGCGTCGTTTTGTCGCTGTATGCATATGTTTCCTTTCAGACGTTTTTAATCTTGGGCTAAGAATAGCATAGCGTGTGTCCAATCGGTCACATATGCGTTGTCAGGGGTTGATGTGATGCGTCCAAACGGCTTGCGACGCCTCCCTACAGCACGATGCTGGGATTGGGGGTCTGGGTGCCTAAGCGCATCTCGTTGACATAGGAAAATTTACATAGATACGATAGTTGATGTAGTACTCATCCCAAATCAATCATCGTATCCTTAGGTTACGTCCATGGCGGAAACGGCACATTTGCAAATGGGTTAAAGGCGGGCTACCGACCCGGACTGAGGTGGCAGGCCACAAGCACGCCGTCAACGTCCCGCAAGGCCGGAATCTCCTGTGCGCAACGCTCGCACGCCAGGGGGCAGCGCGTGCGGAAGGGGCATCCCGAGGGTGGATCCAAGGGACTGGGGACCTCTCCTTCCAGCAGCTCCACGTCGTCGTTGCGTGCGTGGGGGTCAGGCGAGGGAATGGCATTCATGAGGAAGCGCGTGTAAGGGTGTCGCGGTGCGCCAAACACCTTGTTGGTAGGACCCATTTCGCACACGCGACCCAAGAACATCACGCATACGCGGTCCGATACGTGCCAAATAACTGGGAGATCGTGGCTTATGAAGAGGAATGACAGGCCATGTTTGCGCTGGAGCTCTCCCAGCAGGTTGAGAATCTGGGACTGCACCGACACGTCGAGCGCAGAAACGGGCTCGTCGCACACGGCGATGGAAGGCTCGGCGGCAATCGCGCGAGCGATGCCGATGCGCTGGTGTTGCCCTCCCGAGAACTGGTGTGGATAGCGCCACAGGAACTCGGTCGGCACTCCCACATCGCCCATGAGCTCGAGCACGCGCTGGGTCGTCGCCTACTTCGTGGGACACATGTGATGGGTGCGTAGCGGCTCGGCTATGAGCTCGCGTACGGTCATGCGCGGGTCCAAGGACGCATGCGGGTCCTGGAACACGAGTTGAAGCTCCCGTCGGTGGGGTGCGAACTCGCGATCGGACATGCTTGTTATGTTCTGCCCGCGCAAAAGCACCTCTCCGCTGGTGGGCGCAAGCAAGCGTATGAGCATGCGGGCAATCGTCGACTTGCCGCAGCCCGATTCCCCCACAAGACCGAGCGTCTCACCCTCAAAGAGGGAGAGGGACACGTCCGACACAGCATGGACCTTCTTTCCGCGTCCCGCGGGAAACTCCTTGGTAAGGTGTCGAGCCTCGAGCAACACGTTAGGCATGCGAGTCTCCTTCTTCGAGCAGGCAGCGGACAACATGGCTTGGCCCCACCTCCACGAGTTCGGGGACTACCTTGCAACAGCGCTCTTCGCAGCATGCACAACGCAAGGAGAAGCTGCAGCCCTTGGGCAAGTACAGCAGGTTGGGCACGTTGCCGGGAATGGTTGCCAGTGTATCGCTGTTGTCGCGCAACGAGGTCACTGCGCTGAGCAAGCCCTTGGTATAGGGGTGAGCTGGGTGGTTGAAAAGCTCCGCAGTTGGCGCCTGCTCCACAACGCGCCCCGCATACATCACGTACACGTAGTCGCAGAGCTGTGCAATAACGCCGAGGTCGTGGCTGATGATAAGCACCGACGTGTCCTCGCTCGCAAGATTGCGCATGAGGCGCAGGATCTGCGCCTGTACAGTGATATCGAGCGCGGTTGTGGGTTCGTCGGCAATGAGCAGTCGTGGCTTTAGCGCCATGGCCATGGCAATCATTACGCGCTGCCTGAGCCCGCCCGAAAGCTCGTGCGGATAGCTTCTCAGGCGCCTGCGAGCATCGGGGATTCCCACTGCCTCGAGCATACGCTCGGCCTGGCTTGTGGCCTCCTCATCGTTCACATCCGTGTGCACCTTAACAGCTTCCGCGACTTGCTTGCCCACTCGCATGAGCGGGTTGAGGCTGGTCATGGGCTCCTGAAAGATCATGGACACCTTGGAGCCGCGCACTTCGCACCACTCGTCCTCAGAAAGGTCGAGCAGGTTCTGGCCATCGAGCAGGACCTTTCCTCCCACCACCTTTCCCGGTGGACGAAGGAGTCCCATGATGGCACGGCTTCACACGCTCTTGCCGCAGCCGGACTCACCCACGATTTGGCCGGGGAGCACTTCCAATGACACGTCATTCGACGCGCGGACTACTCCACGCTCGGTAAAGAAGCTCACGTCGAGGTGCCTTACGCTCAGCGTTGGGTTGGTCATGTTCCACCTCACTGGTTCCTCAGATGCGGATCAAGCACGTCGCGCAGGCCGTCACCCAAAAAATTGAAGGCAAGCACCACGAGCATGATGCATACGCTGGGCGCAAGGCTGATCCAAGGCGCATAGTAGAGGAACTGCCTGCCTGCGTTCACCATTTGCCCCCATGACGCGTCGGGAGGTTGCACGCCCAGTCCAAGGAAGCTCAGCCCGCTTTCCGACAAAATCGATCCGGGAATGGCGAGCGTGAAGAGCACGATGAGAACGGGCAGGCGGTTGGGGAGGATGTGCCGCAGGATCGAGGTGCCGTGAGACACACCAATCACGCGCGCGGCTTCCATGTACTCGGTTCCCTTGAGGTGTAGCGCCTCGGTGCGTACCACGCGCGCCACACCCGCCCAGTTAAGTACCGAAAGCGCAATGAAGACGTTGAGCAGACCGTCACCCAGCGTGTACATGATAACCATGACCAGCAGGATGGAGGGGAGGGAGAGCATTATGTCAGCCAGACGCATTATGAGGCTGTCTATCCATCCGCCAAAGTAGCCCGACACGGCACCCAAGATGGCGCCTATGGCCATGCTCACCAACGTGGGAACAATGCCGACGAGTAGCGAGATGCGCGAGCCAATAGGTCAGGGGCTGGATGTGGAAGGGTTGGTCGAGCCCAAACTCATGCGTCATGCGCTAGATGACCGCCTTGTCGGCATGCTCGCCCATCATGGTGGCAATGGGGTCTCCTGGCACGATACGTAGCAGCACGAATACGGCAAGCGTAACACCGAGTAACACGACAACGGCTTGCAAGAGGCGTTTGAGGATGGTACGCATGCCCTCACTTCCCATCGGTCGTTGTCTGTTCGGCCATGGTTACGTCCGAGACGTAGAAGTCGCCATATCCGGCCCAGTGGGGTACGAAGTTTGCGACACGATCGCTTGTGCAGTACACCCGCTTCTCCTCGAACAGGGGAACCCAGGCACAGTCATCGACGGCAATCTTCTGCTCCAAGGCCTGATACTCCGCCTTGCGCACGTTGTCGTTCGAGCTTGTTCACAAAGGTGAGCCCGCAGCCCAGGCAGCGCCAGCGCTGCTTGCCCGCCGCAGTCTTACCGAACCTCTTCGCCGCCCCGCCACAGCTCGGGCACGTGACCTTCCGCATATTCGCCGCCCATCGATTCCGCCTATCGGACGACGGCAACTTAAAGCACGCAAAAAGGTTGGTCTACCTGCAGGTTTGCCAATGAAACGGCAACACGTTTTGTCCACCTTCAAAATTGGGGCGGAACAACTTAATCAGGGGAAATAGGAGGGCTGACCTGCGGAAAAGATGGCGGACCAGCAACACGTTTTGTCCTATAACCCTAAATCCCCGCTTTTGGGCAGAGATCCCCGACCTTCTCCCCGAAACGCTCCACACAAAAAACAGCTCAGAGGTTCACATAGCCTCTGAGCTGGTCTTTTCTGGTGGGCGATACTGGGTTCGAACCAGTGACCTTGTGCTTGTAAGGCACGGGCTAGGGGTATTCTAGCGCTTTTGAGGATGCGTTGCAACGCTCTGACCTGCGGTTTCTCTTTCTGCGATTTTGCCTAAATACAAGGGTCTACGAACGTGGTGATGGATTCTCACCATTTGCGCAGGTACGTGCTGTTTGACAGGGCCAGATGGCGAACCACCCTTTCCTCGACGGGCCACCTCTTCCCATCCCTGTGGACCCGGTGCAGGTACACGAACCAGTCCAGATAGGCCTGGAGGTTCTCGGACCGCATGCAGGCGAAGCGCTCGACGTAGCGGCGGATCCACGAGCAGAGGTGGTTGACGAGGGCCATCTGCTCGAGGTAGACGGGGTCGGTGGTGACGGCCTTGTACCGCTCGTCCACGAGCCGTAGGTCGCGGACGAGCGCGTTGTGGGCCTTCTCGCAGTCGTGGACGATGGTCGATCCCTCCATGATGTGCCTCCTCAGGGCCTTGTTGATCCTCCCGGTCGAGGGCTTTCCGTTCTCGCTGGCGATCGCCAGCGTCTGCTTGCGGGAGTCGATTGCCACGACCACGCAGACCTTGTCCCTCGAGAGGCCCCTCCTCCTGGGCGCACCGGGATCGCGCTTGGCTCTCGTGTCCTCGAAGTACATCTCGTCGATCCACACGCGCCCCGACAGCACGACCTTGTCCTGCCACCCGCCGACCGTGGAGAAAACCTTGTGGCGCCACGGGAACGCGGTGTTGTGGCTGACCTCGCACACCGTCTCGATGAGGCGCAGCGAGGCGTTGTGGCACATGACCTCGACGATCTTCATGATCTTGTGCAGGGGCAGCTTCGCGCTCGCGAAGATGGTGCCCGTGAGGGCGCTGAACCTCTCGCCGCAGGAACGGCAGCGGTAGCGGGCCCTTCCCGTTGGCGTGCGGCCGTCCAGCCACGTGGCCATGCTCCCGCACTTGGGGCAGGAGGGCTCGTGCCCCAATTGGCCAGCAGGCCCTCTATCGTGTCCGCCCCATACTTCTCGCGGCAGAGTCTCGAGGCGACCGCGTCCCTCAGCTCGTCAAGCTCGTCGTCGGGCAGCCCGTCCACGAGGGAGCGCAGGTCGAGGGAATCGCTCTCCATGCGCCCCTCCGACATCTTGGGTTCCCGCCTGGGCGGCCACCTCCCAAGATGTCGCCAAACAAAGAAGAAGGTGGCCTCTCAGGCGGCTTTGTTTGGCGGAGCTATCATAGCACGAAAACCATTGTTCGATTCTTTATCACCACGTTTGTAAGCCCTCGTAATAGCAAATTTTTACGAGCTGCTCTATGCGGCGGCGAAAGCCGACGGAGGGCACGACATCGCCAAGGGGCGGTACTGTCTGGTGAATCATAAAACTGGATTTGCCGAACCACCAAGCAGCACGCAAGACGACAGGATCTGCAAAGGCCTGGAGAAGCACGAGCCCCTCTACCTCTTTTTTGAATGAGCATTGCGCGACGCTCTGGTCGAAGAGGCTCTTTGAGAGGCCCGAGGTTCGTTATGGGACCAGCCCCACCGCAGCGGACACCACGTTCCAGCTTCGCGCATGCTACCTAACGGACGACATCGTGCTCGAGCCCAGGGCTTTGTACTACTACGTACAGCGCCCCGACTCAGCCACGCATCGCGGCGAAGTCGTACGCGCGTATGGCAACCTGGACTCACTCGACGAAAAGGTCTCTTTTCTCCTAGATGCGGGCTTGGGTTACCATGAGGTTCAATATATCTGCAAACGCACCGACATCTACCTTCGGCACTTCCAACGCAGTCTCGCAAACGGCCTCATAGGCAGGGACGAGGTGCCGGGCATTCGACAAGGTTTTCTCAGATACTGGCTCGAGCTAACGCCCGTGCGATTGAGTGTGACGAGGATGAGGGGCTTGAGCGCAGGGCGTCTAGGCTCTCCCGCCTGCTGTCGTACATGCAGCCACCAAAGGGCGAGGTCCGCGTCTCGGTCATCATCCCCGTGTACAACGTCGGGCCCCACATCGGCCGCTGCATAGAGAGCCTGCGCGCCCAGCTCCTGGACGGCCTGGAGTTCGTCTTCGTGGACGACCGCTCAACCGACGGCTCCATGGCCGCCGTGGAGGCCTGGGCGGCGCAGGACCCGCGCGTGCGCATACTGAGGAACGCGGAGAGCCTCGGGCCCGGCCCCTCGCGCAACCGGGGGATAGAGGCGGCCCGCGGAGACTACCTCTCCTTCGTGGACCCCCACGACTGGGTGGCCCCGGACTTCCACGAGCTGCTCTACGCGGCGGCGGCCGCCGGCGGAGGGCACGACGTCGCCAAGGGGCTGGGAGTGACCGCGGGGCCGGACGGGCGCGCCAGCGGCCTCGAGAGCCGCAGGCTCAACGAGCGCATCGCCGGCACCCTCCGCGAGGGACTGCCGCTCTATAGGTGCTTCACGCGCGAGCACCAGTCGGCCCTCTACCGCCGCGCGCTTGTCAAGAGGGGAACGGGCCACGGGTCGAGCCAAATCGAGCGGGACACGACCTTTCTGCTGGCGGTGACGCTTCCGACCGACGACATCGTATTCGAAGAGCATGCCGTCTACCACTACGTCAAGCAACAGAGCCCAGCGGGGCCAGATCGCTACGCGGGGGAGCTCGACGCTCTCGCCGAGCAGGCTGGGCTGCTGGAGCCCGTGGCCAACAGCGAGCACGCGCGGGACTACCTGCGTGCGAGGACCTACGCCAGCCTGATGGGCCTATACGCCGACGCGGCGAAGGATCCGTCGCTCGGGGGCGCGGTCGACGCGTACGCCCAAAGGCTCGGGGTCATCGTGGGCGGGTCGCCCGCGCTGCGGTTCCTACGGGAGGACAGTGCGGCATGCCGTGCGCTCCTCGAGCACCGCGCACTCCTGCCGGTCGTCGACTGCCTCCCGGATGGGCAGAAGATGGCAGGGGCGGAGGCCTGGATTGACTTTTTGAGAGAGTACCAAATTCTGGGAGGCCCCTGCACCAACGCGTGCGCCATCGCCATGGCCGACGCCATCCAGCTGGCGGCTGCAAAGAAAGGAAGAGACGGGCTTTGGTACGTCCATATGCAACTCAAGAAAAAGCTCTCTTCCCTTCCTAAAAGAAATCGGATAATCATCACGCTTAAAACGTACCGCCGACTTGCGAACAAGCACAATTTGCAAGCGATTATAAGAAGGATTGGACGAAGAGGCGCTTCATGAGGCTGGTAAATGGAAGGTCTGCGCGCACTATTGCGCGCAGACCCATGGCATTCCTCAGGTAAGCCTCGCCCTAAGCCCTCTCGCCACCTTCCGAACCGGACCGAGGGCAGCGGAGCCGTAGAGTCTTTTGAGCAACGGCTTTTTGGTAATCGCCACTATCTTGCCGTAGCGTTTGCGCGCCGTCTGGTTTCCCCGCTTAATGGACTCCTGAATCGTCTCCCGTATGGAGTGCTGCACAAGGCGCTCTGCAAGGGAGCTCCGCAGCCCGCCGAGACCGCGCGCGCCAGCAAACTCAAGCACCTCAAGGTAGCCTTGGAGCATGTCGTTGACCTGCTCGTCGGTAAGGACCGCACCTTGGTACCAGCATAGCGCCTCATCCGCACGGTCCAAAAGATACGTCCGCGCCCATCTGTCGAGCTCGTCGCCCTCAAAGAGCGCGATGGCGCCCAGTAGGGCATCGAGGCAGGCCGGGGCGCCACCCGCGAGCAGCCCTGTCCCGGCGCGGCCTTCCGCCTGGGTGTAGCCGTAGATTGCCGCCTCTTCAAATACGATGTCGTTTGTGTGTCGGCACAGGCGCAGGAGGAGCGGCGCGCTCTCCTGGGGGGACAGGAGGACGCGCCTGAAGATGGCCGAGTGAATCCCTGTTGTGAATACCCAGTAAAGCGGCCTCCCATGAGCGATGTTCCATCGGATCTTGCTGTTGGGCCGCCATCCGGCCGCTCTATCGACCTGCCCGCAGCGTTGATGTGCAGCCCCAAGCCCTTGGCGATGTCGTGCCCTCCGTCGGCGGTGGCCGCCGCATAGAGCAGCTCAAAACAGTGCGGTGAAACGTAGTCACGGGGATCCACGAAGGCGAGATACTCGCCGCGGGCCTCCTCGGCGCCGCGACCCAGGGAGGGCCCTTCGCCCAGCCTCTCTCCGTTGCGGACGATACGCACGCGCGCATCGTGGGCCGCCCAAAAACCTCGACAACAGACATCGAGCCGTCGGTCGAGCAGTCGTCAACGAAGATGAACTCCAGCTCGCGCATCGTCTGCTCGAGCAGGTACTCGACTCAGCGCCTTATACATGGCTCGGAGTCGTAGACGGGGATGACGACCGACACCTTGGGCGGATGGGGACGTCCGTCCAAAGCGCCCCGCGCGCCACCGGGCGCGCCAGATAGCAGCCCGGACCTGGCGGCCTGCAGGAGTATCCGCTTGCGTATGTTCGCGTCCCAGCCGTCTCCGGCGTCGGGCGCCAGCCCGGCGCCGTTACACAAGGCCGCCACCTCGCGTCGGCATACCTCAACAAAAGCGGCGTAGCCCTTGCAGGCGTCCTTGCCACGTTTGATGTCGTCGAGCGCTTTGGCGATGGAGACAGCGGCGTATTTGTCGCCATTGAGCTGGCGCTTTGCCGGATTCGGCGCTCTCCATTTATCCGGCGTCGAGCCAAATTCCTCGGTGAAGCGGTGCCATACCGTTGGCGACTCGTAGGCCTCCAGGAGCCGATCGCTCATAAGCATCTCATCGGCATCGGAGGCGCCGTCTGGCAAACACGGGCTTGGGGCGTCTATGACTTGCCAGGTTGGGGCTATCTGGCGGGCCGATGAGCGCACAGGCGCGTTTCGGGGATAGCGCTCGTTCAGCTCCCTTGCCAGCCGCAGAGTTTCTTCTGGTATGGACCTGCCCGCATCAAAGGGAAATGTTGCGAGCCCCTCGTGATAACGCGTATACACGAGCGCGCTTATCAGCAGGGGATGGCTGCCGTCAAGGGGCGTGCGGAGCTTGAGTATAAGCGGGTCAAGCAGAGGTGTTTGTATACACTGTCCGAATAGGGTACGCCTTGCTACCTGCATGCCAAAATGCGTGCGATTCCCCGTCTCCATGTAGTACCGTTGCCCATCAACGCCAGTCTTACCGACATCTTCACCCGTCTGCCTGAGCACCGTCTCGATGGACGCAAAACTTCGAGAAATGATAGATTCGATGCCCTGCCGAAAACAATCATCACGCGGCTGTGGATGGACATTCTGCAGTATTATTTGATAATGCTTGACAAGCACTCTGCAGCTATACGGTTGCCAGTAAACACGACTCATCTCACCACCGGAGCCCGTAAAAATCATTTGCCAAGAGCTGGGGAGCTGGGAGAATTGTTCGCGAACCCTGCTTGCAAAGAAGAGCGAGGTGACCGCTCTTTTGGCATAGGGCTCGATGGGAGAAAGGGGGTGAGCAGCCATCGGCTCCGACGCTGCGTTCAATCGGAACCCGAACTCTTGCGCAATGAGGGCGGCAATGCGATAGTCCTCCTCTAGTGCAGGGCTGGAATAGAACATGATGCGATCGAGGTCGGTCTCCGAGCTCAGCACGGGCGCCAGGACCATGCGCGTGTCGAAGCCGCCGCTGACTTCGACCACGGTCTCCCCCGGCCACGACTCCGCGGCTCCGCGCACAAGCGACGCCCACTTGTCGTGCCACGCGTCCAGGGTGCGCAGGCCCTCTGCCGAGTCGATGGGGACCGTCTTTTCCTCGAGCCGCCTCAAGCCGAACGACAGCCCCGCGGTCTCCGCGTCTATATGCAGCCGCGCACGCCTGTCCAGCCACGAGACCTCATTGATGATGGTCTCCCCATAGACCGTCACGCAGTGCTCCTGCAGGAGTAACACGGTCGCGTAGTCCCTGTTGAGGCTGAGCTCGAACCTTCCCTTGAGGTAGTCGAGCAGGTGGTTGAAGCTGTTCGAGAGCGCCCAGTAGCCCCCCCTTGCGAAAGAGGAAGAGCCCAAAGCATCCGACGGAATCCTGCGTTATCTCGATTCCCGCCTGGCTTCGCCTGACAAGAACTCAGGCCCCCGTTGCGTCGGCGATGTACTCGCCTTCGGGCGGGGCCTGGGTGAACATCTCCGCCTCGGTCGTATAGAAGCCGTAGAGGCGCGTTTGAATCGCGTCGACGTGCTCTGAGCCGAAGATGAAATGCACCGAGTTGTTAATCATCATCCGTTGGGGCCACCATTCCAATGCGGAGTCTACGCGTTTTGCGCTGCTGAGGATACCGATGCCTATCCCTCGTACGCGGAAATCGCCTCGTCGATGCCGCCGTCGAAGGTGATGCGGCCACCCTCGAGCACGATGCCGCGCGTGCAGAACTCCCTCGCGAGGTCGAGCATGTGCGTCACAAAGAGCACGGTGACGGAGGAGTCGGCCATGATCTCGCGAATGCGCGCGAGACACTTCTCCCTAAAGCGCTTGTCGCCCACGGAGAGGCCCTCGTCCACAATGAGGATTTCCGGCTGCGTGGCCACCGCGAGGGCAAATCCCAGGCGCGCCCTCATGCCGCTCGAGTAGGTGCGCAGCGGCTGGTCTATGTACACGCCGAGCTCGGCGAAGTCGATCGCGTCGGGCTCGATCCGGGCGATCTCGGCGTCCTCCATGCCGAGCGCGGTCGCACGCATGCGCAGGTTGTCGCGCCCGGTAAGCTTCTTGTCGAAGCCGGCCGTCACCTCGAGCAGGGCCGACACGCGGCCGCTTACCTCTACGGTGCCGTTCGTGGGATATGCCACGCCCGCGACCATTTTAAGCAAAGTGGACTTGCCGGCGCCGTTGTTGCCCACAAACGCGACGGCCTCGCCCCGGCGTATCTCAAACGAGAGATCGTCGTTTGCTAGGCGCTCGCCCACGAGGAAGCGCTCGTGGAGACCCGGCAGAACCGAGAGGATTCTGCCGGCATCGCTCGTATAGAGGCGGTAGCGCTTTGTGACGTGGCAAAAGCGCACGGCTACCGGGGCGGGGTCGCTATAGGACATCGGGCACCTCCCGCGCGAGCCAGCGGTAGGCAAGGGCCGTGAGGACGAGCAGGAGCGCAAAGACCGCGGCGAAACCGACGAGCACCCAGCGGTCCTCCCATATCCAGGTGTGGTAGTAGATCGCCTGGCGAAAGCCCGTGACGAAGAAGGTCACCGGATTGAGGTGGAGCAGGCGGTTAAGCCACGGGATTGCAATGCCGTCCACGTCAAAGAGCACGCCCGATAGCCAGAAGATGGGCGTGCCTAAGGCTTTAATAGAGTTGGCAACGCCTCGGTTTGCGGTAGAAAGCAGCGAAAAAAGCAGGGCACACAGATCCCAGAACGCAAACATGAGGACGAGCAGGAAGGGTATCTGGACGAGATGGATATGAAGCGCCTGCCCACTGGCAAAGTAGACGACGGCAAGCCCCGCCTGCAGTATCAGCTGGATGATAAAGGAGGTGACCACGTAAATACTGGGGATGGCGGCGAGCGGGAATCGCACCTTGGTGACCAGGTAGCTGTAGGAGCGCATGAGATCGGTGCCGCCGTGAAGTATCTCGTTCATAAAGAACCAGGGGACGACGCCCGAGACGAGCCAGAGGATGTACGGTGGCATGCCCTCGACCATGTCCTGCCCGTGTCGAAAGCCCACGTAGAGCGCGAACCAGTAGCAAAAGATGGTCACGAGCGGCCTTATGATGAGCCAAGCCCACGAGAGGGCCGAGTTGCGCGAGCGCTTGAGCAGCTCAAAGCGCGAAAGACGTACCACGTGACTGCGCCACTCCCACTTGTCCTGCACAATCTCGACGATAGACCCCAGCACGCGCCCTCCCCGGTCGGCCAACCTCGGCATTATAGCTCAAATGCAAGTTAAAGGCATTTTTGCAAGGTGCTCGAGGCGCCTGCCAGCTATTCAAATCTAGCGGCTAAGAGCGCGACGATGCGCTCGGCGGACGACTCCAAGCTCTCGCAGCTCGTGTCGACGGTGATGGCGGGGTACTCGGGCGGCTCGTAGGGGCTGCTGATCCCCGTGAAGTTCGCCAGCTTGCCGGCACGCGCCTTGGCGTAGAGGCCCTTCACGTCGCGCTGCTCGCACACCTCGAGCGGGGTGGACACGTATACCTCCAAGAACGACCCCTCCCCGATGACCTCGGCTGCGGCCCTGCGGTCACGCACGTAGGGCGAGATGAACGACGTAAGCACAATAAGCCCAGCATCGTTCATGAGCTTTGCCACCTCGGAGATGCGACGGATGTTCTCGATGCGATCAGGTTCGGTAAAGCCCAGGTTGCGGTTGAGGCCCAGGCGCACGTTGTCCCCGTCGAGCAGCATGGTGTGACGCCCGAGGGCGTGCAGGCGCTTCTCCACCTCGTTGGCGAGCGTCGACTTGCCCGAACCAGAAAGGCCCGTGAACCACAACGTGCACGCCCGCTGCCCAAGCGCCTGCTCGCGTAGCCCCCGCGTGATGTCCATGGCGTGGTAGGTGAGGTTGTCGGAGCGGTTCAGCTTGTGCTCGATAATGCCCGCCGCCGCCGTCTCGTTGGTTATCCGGTCGATGAGAATCATCGACCCCAGCGTGCGGTTTGCGGCAAAGTCTTGGTAGACGACCTTCTGCCCGAGCGAGATCTTGCATGCGCATATCTCGTTCTTCTCTATGCGCTTGGCGGGCGCATGCTCGCCCGTCGTCGCGTCCACCCGGTAGGATATCTCGTACACCATGCCGGGCACGGTTTGGGTGCCCAGCTTGAACAGGTAGTTCTTGCCCGCGGCAAGCGCTGCGTCGCCCATCCACAGGAGCGTGGCGTCAAAGAACGAGCTCGCCTCGGCTGCGCTCTTGCGCTCGATCACGCACCCACGCGACACGTCCACCTCGTCGGCGAGCACAAGGGTGATTGCCTGGCCGACCTGCGCCGCGCGGGCATCGGCACCTGCCACCAGCAGGCGCTCGACCGTCGAGGTCGTGCCGCTGGGAAGGACGCGCACCTCTTCGCCCACTGCGACCCGGCCCGTGGCCACCGTGCCCGCAAAGCCCCTGAACGCGCTGTTCGGACGGCAGACGCGCTGCACCGGCAGGGTGAAGCCCGCCTCGTTGGCCTCCGCCACAACGTCGGCCTGCCCCAGGCAGGGCAGCAGCGCCAGCCCCCGGTACCAGGACATGCGCCGCGATGCCCGGTTGATGTTGTCGCCTTCGGTTGCGGAGACGGGAATGCACACGCACGACGTCACCCGGTACTCCCGCATGACCTCCGCGATGTCGCGCTCGACGCGCGTGAACACAGCCTCGTCGTAGCCCACAAGATCCATCTTGTTCACAGCAAACACGAAGTGCCGGATGCCCACGAGTGCGCAGATGCGCACATGACGATAGGTCTGGGGCAGCAACCCCTTCGACGCATCGACGAGAATCACCGCCAAGTCGCAGGTCGAGGCACCCACGGCCATGTTGCGCGTGTACTCCTCGTGCCCCGGGCAATCCGCCACGATGAAGCTGCGACGCTCGGTAGAAAAATAACGATAAGCAACGTCGATGGTGATGCCCTGCTCGCGCTCGGCGGCAAGCCCGTCGAGCAGCAGCGAGTAGTCGAGCCTGCCCTCGCCGGCGGAACCCGCAGCGCTTTCCAGCTCCAAGGTCTGCGCCTGGTCGGCAAAGATAAGCTTGGCGTCGTAGAGCATATGTCCGATGAGCGTGGATTTGCCGTCGTCCACGCTGCCGCAGGTAACGAAGCGCAGCAGTCCCCTAGAATCCTGTTCGTCCATTAGAAATACCCCTCGCGCTTGCGCTTTTCCATGGAGGCAGAGCCCCCGTCGTAGTCGATAATCCGGCTCGTGCGCTCGGAGGATACCGCCCCCAAGGTTTCCCCCACGATGGCGTCGATCGTATCGGCATTGGAGCGCACGCCGCCAGTAAGGGGATAGCATCCAAGCGTGCGGAAGCGCACCTTTTCCACATGCGGCTCCTCCCCGGGGAGAAAACGGAAGCGCTCATCATCCACGAGCAGAATCTGTCCGTCGCGCTCCACCACGAGGCGCTCCTTGGCAAAGTAGAGCGGCACGATGGGGATGTTCTCGCGCTGGATGTAGAGCCAGATGTCGGCCTCGGTCCAGTTGGAAAGCGGAAACACGCGCATGCTCTCGCCGGGGTTGATGCGCGTGTTGTACAGGCTCCAAAGCTCGGGCCGCTGGTTCTTTGGGTCCCAGGCATGTGCGGCGTTGCGAAAGCTAAACACCCGCTCCTTGGCGCGGCTCTTCTCCTCGTCGCGGCGCGCGCCGCCGAAGGCCGCCGTGAAGCCGTACTTGTCAAGGGCGTCCTTCAAGGCCTGCGTCTTCATGATGTCGGTGTAGGCCGCGCCGTGGTCGAAGGGGTTGATGCCCGCGTCCACGCCCTTCTGGTTGACATACTCGATAAAGTCGAGTCCCAGCTCCTCCATGCGGCGGTCGCGGAACGCTATCATCTCGTGGAACTTCCAGGTGGTGTTTACGTGGAGGAAGGGGAAGGGCGGCTTCTCGGGCGCAAAGGCCTTGAGCGCCAGGTGCAGCATAACGCTGGAGTCCTTGCCGATGGAATAGAGCATCACCGGCCGCTCGCACTCGGCGACGGTCTCGCGCATGATGAAAATGGATTCCGCCTCCAAGGCGTCGAGATGTGTCAGCTCTGCCATGCCCCGCCTGTCCCGCACCCTTGTCCGCTAGTAGATGTTGAGGATTATAGCAGCCGGGATTTCCAAAAGGAGAGTATCCCCTTTGGTAATCTCCCCTTTTTGGAAATCGACAACGTTTCCGCGCTACTGTCTATTCCACTGCTGGCGTGGGTCACGTGGAACGCTCTCTCGCGGGTCGGCGTAATAGTCGGGGATATGAGGCAGCAGGAACCGCGCATAGCCATGGCCGTCCTTCTCGATGAGGCGCTTTTCGAGAAGCCGCTGGCGGTAGCTGCTCACCTGTCGGGGTTGCTTTCCCAGTAGGCGAGCCACGTCGCCCGTGCTCGCCCGGCCGCTCACGCCTACAGCCTCGCCCATGGCTCGCAGGTAGCACGACAGGGTCGGAGGAAGGCTTCCCAAGATGGGCTCCAGTACGTTGGCGCGGTAGTCCTCGAGCGCGACCGCCTCCACCGACCTGACGTCGTCGGAGCCGAGGCGTAGCGTCCCGCCCGCCGAGATCGCAAGCGTACGCTCGACGAGGTAGTAGCCGATAAGCTGCATGAGGTAGGGATACCCCTGACTAAAGAGCCCCATCTCCCACAGGGCGTCATCGCCAACGTCGAGCCCGTCGACCAGCCCGACCGTCTTCCTGAACGCCTCGAGGGTCTCGTCGACCTCGAGGCTGCCGATCTGCATGTCGTATGCCCGCCGCATGAACGTGCAGCCGGGATAGCCGGCGACTTGCTCCTTTGCGCCAGGCAACCCCGCAAGCACCAGCATGACAGGCAGGCCCTTTCGTAGAGCAAGCTGCACGGCAGCACTGATGTCCTCCGCATCGTTCTCGGGTACTTTCTGTATCTCGTCAATGGTTATCAGGATGCCCCTTTGCCGGACAAGCGACCGGCACGCGTCGGCGAGAAGAATTGCCAGACTAGCGTTGGAGTACGTGCTCGTTGCAGACGAGGAGATGCCGCCGGCACTCACACCCATGGCGCTGGGCCTAGCCTCGCGTGTCGTGGTCTTCTGCGTCCCGCCTGCGAGCAACTCGATAATCGTCTGGACGGCGTGCGACGAGTGGACGTCCAGCGTCATCCAGTGGGCACGCGAGGCCTCTTGCGAGATCTTCTCCAGCAGGGTGGTCTTTCCACAGCCCCTGTTGCCAGTGATGAAGAGGGCCTTATGCGGCGAGGCGTCGTTTTCCATGGCGGCGCGCACAAGCGCAAGCTCCCTTGCCCTGCCAAAGAACACGCGCGGCGGTCCGCCGAACGCGGGTGTGAAAGGATTGCGTTTGGTCATGGGCAGCTCCTGACGATATCTAGCAAGTTAGCATACAATACTATTATAGCAAGTTAGTAGGAGAGAAAGAATTAGCACGGAGCAGTATTGAAGAATCCCGCTCCCTTGCGCGATAACCCTCCCAGCGGGTGGTGTTGCCGACAAGCGGCGGTGAATTGCGTCAGACTGTCCCTGACCGTCAGCAGGTGAACACTTGGCCGGAGAGGTCGAGGTCGTACTGGCCACCGTCGACAGCCCCTATATGACGCCCAGCACCCCCGCCAGCTTATAGGCGTTGAGGACGATGACCACGGTACCCACGAAAAGCAGTATGCCCCGCACGGGAACGACCTTGGCAATCCGCGCAGCAAGCGGAGCCGCGATGACGCCGCCGATGATGAGTCCGAGTACGATGTTCCAGTATTGCGCAAAGCTGTCCAGCAGCACAACGAGCGTGGTGGTCTCGGCCACGGTGACGAAGAACTCGGCCGTGTTGACTGTGCCGATGGACACGCGCGGCTCGTGGTCGGAGGCGAGCAGCGTCGAGGTGACCACCGGCCCCCAGCCGCCCCCGCCGAGCGCGTCGGAGAAGCCCCCGACAAAACCGAGCGGGTAGGCGTAGGCGCCGAAGTCGCGGTGGCTCTGGGCAGCGCGCAGGCCCTTGGCCACGATGACGATGCCCATGACGATGAGGTAGATGTCGATGATGGCGTCGAGGGTAGCACTCTCGAAACTGGCGAGCACCCACGCGCCAAGGACGCCGCCCGGTATGCCGGTAACGAGCAGCATTTTGAGCAGGCGCTTGTCCACGTTGCCCATGCGCCAGTGCGCGACGCCCGAGGCGAGCGTGGTGAAGACCTCTGAGGCATGCACACAAGCGCTCGACACCGCACCGGGCACACCGACGCTGCGCAGGAAGGTGTTGCTGCTCACGCCGTAGGCCATGCCCGCGGTGCCGTCGATCATTTCGGCGCAGAAACCCAGCGCTATGAAGAGGAGCAGTTCCATGGGTGCCTCCATGGTGGGCGAACAAGCAGGGATATGCGTGATTTTAGGACAAGAATGAGCTCTTTGCGGCGCCAAGCGCGCGTTTGGCTCGCACGAATAGTTTTCGCGAGCGAGCTGCCAACTGGCCCGGGGATGCTCCCGTGCGCCCGTAATTCCGGACGGCCGTCTTGAATGCCGAACGGCACTCGGCAATGTGCTCCTCATTTGGAATACGAACAGGACGATCGCCGTACACGTAAGAGAAGAGTGGCTCTCCATCGAGGCACCTGCCGGATATGAGCCTATTGCCTTCCAAATATTGCTGCACAAGCGAACGCGTGGTCCCCTCGCCGAAGGGCGCCGTGCCAGGAGAATCGGGATTCTGCCTGGAGAGTCTCAGGGCAAGCGCCACGAGCACGTCTTTTCGCATTGGGCTATTTGGCGGTGCCGCCGTTACAAATAGCCTTAGTGCTTCGGCGACATCGAAAGTCAATCCACGATGGGTTCTCTGAGGAAATCTTCCATCGTCCTCTGGATCCAGCCGGCCTTGAGGTCTTGCCGCCAGCTCGAGGAAATCCAGTCGTCTTGTCCGCGCAGGTAGACAACAATTGTGACAGCGTCCAACCCAACAGACTTGACGGCGTCAGCCATTGCCTGCCAATAGAGCTTGGGTGGGCGCTCACTCTTTGATAGTTGCCTGTGCCAAGCGAGAAGCTCTCGTCGCTTAGTAGGAACCTGTTGCCGTTGGATCATCGCTTGACCGTTCTTAAGGAGCGGGAGGTCTCTTCCCCTGCGTTTAAGTAGTCGTTCCCGCAGTAGTACTCGTAGACGTAAAGAGCGTGCGAACGCACACCGAGGCGAAGGCGACGGACTGGGTTTGCTGCAGGCTTTAGCCACAAGCGTCTGACCCGCACGATTCCCGCGTGTTAGTATGTGGGGATGAGGCGATGGGTCGCCCCTTTCGCCTCACGCCCAACGAACGTACGGGTCAGCGCAAGCGCGAGGAGGCGCCATGGACCGCAGGATGCCCATAGGCATACAGAGCTTCGAGAAGTTCCACCTCGACGGGTTCGTCTACGTGGACAAGACCGCGTACGTGCACAGGCTCGCGCAGGAGGGGGTCCCAGTGTTCCTCTCCCGGCCGCGCCGCTTCGGCAAAAGCCTGCTCGTCTCTACCCTGCGCGCCTACTTCGAGGGCAGGCGCGAGCTGTTCGCCGGGCTCGAAATCGAGCAGCTGGAAGCCGAGGCGGCAGAGGTCGAGGACCGAGTGTCGTGGGTGACGCGGCCGGTGTTCCACCTCGACTTCAACGGTGCGGACTATACGCGCGAGGGCGGCCTGGAGGCCAAGCTCGACGAGCTGCTCGCCGACTTTGAAGAGAGTTGGAGCGTGAAACGCCGTTCGGACGCACCTGGGCCTCGCTTTCAAAGGCTGTTGGCCGTTGCCCACAGGGAGTCAGGCCACCGCGCGGCCGTGCTCGTGGACGAGTACGACAAGCCCCTACTAGATTCGATGGAGGACCCCGTCCTGGAGGAGCGTAACCGCGCGACGCTCAAGGGGTTCTTCTCCGTGCTCAAGGGCGCCGACGACCACCTGCGCTTTGCCCTCCTCACCGGGGTCACAAAGTTCTCCAAGGTCAGCATCTTCAGCGACCTCAACCAGCTGCGCGACGTCTCGCTCGAGCGCGACTACGCAGCGGTGTGTGGCATTACGGAGCCTGAGCTGCTGGTGGCGTTCGGCCCCGAGCTCAACGCCCTGGCGGCGCAGCTCGGGGTCGACGCGGACGGCTGCTTGGGAGCCCTGCGCGAGCGCTACGATGGCTACTGCTTCCACCCAGACGGTCCCGGTAGTGATATCGAGCGGCACGGCCGGTGTGTCTACAACCCCTTCAGCCTCGTGAGCGCCTTGCAGAGTAGGCGGCTCGGGTCGTACTGGTTCGAGTCCGGCACCCTGACCTTCCTCGTGCGGCGCATGCGCGAGACCGGGCTCGACCCCAAGCGTCTCACCGACGGGAGCATATACGCGGACGAGGAGCGCTTGTCAGACTACCGCGCCGACGACCCCGACTCGGTGCCGCTCATGTACCAGGCGGGCTACCTCACCATTCGTGATGCCAACCCCAGGACCGGCCGGTACGTGCTCGCCGTCCCAACGGCGAGGTGCGCTACGGACTGGAGAAGAGCTTGCTGCCCGCATGGGCGCCCGGCTACTCCGAGCTGCGCGGCACCGACGTGTTCAGCCTGCTCGACCACGTGGAGGCCGGCGACGGCGAGGGCGTGCGCGACGTGCTGGCGGCGCTGTTCGCCAGCATTCCCTACACTCGCGCCGACGACCCCTTCGAGAACTACTTCCAGGCCATCATATGGCTGGTCTTCGCGCTACTCGGGCGCTACGTCGCCTGCGAGGTGTGCACGTCTCGAGGGCGGGCCGACGTGATGATCGAGGCGCGCGAGCACGTGTGGGTGATGGAGCTCAAGCGTGACGGCACCGCTGCTGAGGCCCTAGCGCAGATAGGTGCGTGCGGCTACGCCGAGCCCTTCTTGGCGGACCCGCGCGAGCTGCACCTCGTGGGCTGCGCCTTCGACTCCAAGACGCGCCAGCTCGCCGACTGGCGGGAGCGCCTGCCGAGACGGGAA
>JAFWMI010000188.1 GCA_017513965.1 Atopobiaceae bacterium | reverse complement strand
GACCTCCATGGGCACCTGGTAGGTGGCGCCACCGATACGCTTGGGCTTGACCTCGAGGGTGGGACGGACGTTGTCCATGGCCTTCTTGAAGACGGACAGGGGATCCTGGTCGGTCTTCTCCTTGACGATGTCGAAGGCACCATAGACGATGCGCTCGGCGACGGACTTCTTGCCATCGAGGAGCACCTTGTTGATGAGCTGGGTCACGAGCCTGTTGTTGTAGACGGCATCAGGCATGACCTCACGACGGTTGGCTGCTGCACGACGCGGCATGGTTATCTCCTTAAAGGGGCCGGCTCCCGCGGGAGCTTCCTGAAATGGGCGTGGTTACTTCTTCTTCATCTTCGTGCCGTAGCGGGAACGGGCCCTCTTGCGGTCGTTGACGGCGGCGCAGTCGTAGGCGCCACGGATGATCTTGTAACGCACGCCGGGGAGGTCGCGGACGCGGCCGCCACGGATGAGCACGATCGAGTGCTCCTGGAGGTTGTGGCCCTCACCCGGGATGTAGGCCGTGACCTCGATGCCGTTGACGAGACGGACACGGGCGACCTTACGAAGGGCGGAGTTGGGCTTCTTGGGGGTGGTGGTGAAGACGCGGGTGCAGACGCCACGCTTCTGCGGGTTGTGCTGGAGAGCGGCGTTCTTGGACTTGGACTTCACGGTAGCGCGGCCCTGACGGACGAGCTGGTTGATGGTAGGCAAAGTGATTCTCCTTCGTACCTATGCATTACCAGTGCGGACAGAAACGATTCATGCAACAAGGCGACGCAGCACCATCGCCCAGAATTTGCGCAAGATGAAATACTACGGCTGCACGCCGAGATGTCAAAACGCCACGGTGCCGGGCGTATCCATAACTCACGAAAGGAACACAAGGACGACGGGGGTACGTCGGGATACGGCTCCCATTTCCGGAGCCGCACCCGGTACGGCTGCGCTTTCCCGAGCCGCACCCGGCCCCAAACAGCCCGTATGGCCCGCAGGGCCCAGAGTCACACGAGAGCGAACGATGCGGGGGTGCGAAAAGGAAAGGCGCCCCGGGCACATTGAACCGCCTCCCATTTCTTGGACAACAAGAAATGGGAGGTTTTCTATGGCGTTAGACATGAGGGTCAAATACGATGTTGCCCTGAGAAGGAAGGCGGCTGATCTCTTCGCCAGGGGGCTGGGCCACAGGGCCGTGTCGTCCGAGCTCGGAATGCCGAAGAGAACGGCAAAGGGGTGGCAGCGCATGTTCCGCGCCACCGGGGCGGAGGGGTTGCTCGACGTGGGTGGGCCGCAGTCTGGCTACAGCTTCGAAACGAGGGTGGCCGCAGCGAGGTCGGTGGTCGACGAGGGGCTGACGAGGTCCGAGGCGATGGCGCGCTTCGGGGTCAGGTCCGAGTCCCCGATCGCGAGGTGGGTCAAGGCGTACCGCGAGGGGGGCGCAGAGGCGCTCAGGCCGAGGCCGAAGGGAAGGCCGAGGGGGTCGGGGTCCGCGCCCGGGAAGCTCACGCGCGAGCAGGAGCTCGAGCGCCAGGTCGCGAGGCTCGAGGCAGAGGTCGCCTACCTAAAAAAATCGATAGCCCTGAAGGCGGAGAAGCGCTCTCGAACCGCGAGAGGGCCGCGGCCGTGAGCGAGCTTTCGGGGCAGTACCCACTCTCCGACCTGCTTGACGCCGCAGGCCTCCCCAGGTCGAGCTACTACTACTCGATCGCGCACCCCAAGGCCCCGACCAGGCCGGAGCTCTGGGGCAAGGCGGCCGAGATCTTCTCGCGCACGGCGAACGGGTGCGGGCACAGGCAGATAGCCATGTGCCTGCGCGCCGAGGAGGGCGTCACGATAGCGGACAAGACCGTGCTCAAGATGATGCACGAGATGGGCATCAGCTGCGGGATCAGGCGGGAGAACGACTACCACAGGTACAACTCGTACAGAGGCGTGGTCGGCAGGACCTTCGAGAACGTGCTGGGGCGCGACTTCTCAGCCGACGGCCCGTGGCAGAAGCTCGGCACCGACGTCACCGAGTTCAAGCAGAGTTGGGGGAAGGCGTACCTCGCCCCCGTCTACGACTTCGGGAGCAAGGAGATAGCGGCGTGGTCGATATCCCGGCACCCGGACATGGCCCAGCAGAGGGAGATGCTGGACATGCTCCTGCCAAAGGTCCCGGCGGGGGCGCATCCGGTCATGCAGTCGGACATGGGCTGGCAGTACCAGCACGCAGGCTATTGCAACAGGCTAAAGGAGGCCGGCATCGTGCAGAGCATGTCGAGGAAGGGGAACTGCATCGACAACGGCGCGACGGAGCAGCTGTTTGGCCACATCAAGGACGAGTTCTACCGGGGACGCGAGTTCCCCGACTTCGAGACCTTCAGAAGAGAGCTCGAGGAGTATATCGTCTACTGGAACACACGGAGGCGGCAGGTTGAATTGAAGGGACTGACTCCGGAAGAGTTCCGGAACCAGTCCCTTGCGTCCTAGTCTCTATTCATCCGTCCAAGTTTTGGGACGCAGTTCACATGCCCGAGGCGCCTCGCGAGTCCCTGTGGGGGGTCCTACAGGTCGATGCCCAGCTGCAGGGCCCGCATGTTGGGCTCGAGCAGGTGCATCTTGCGGGGCGGGACGCACTTCTCGATGGCCGCGTTGAGGGTCTCGCGGTCGCAGAAGCCGGTCTCGGCCCAGAGCTTGCCCAGGCAGACGATGTTGGCCAGGCCCTTGAGGCCGGCCTCCTCGGCCATCTTGGTGGCCGGGAAGCAGAAGCGGCGCACGCCCTCCTGGATCTCGACGTCCTCGGCGTTCATGGCCAGCGTGGTGTCGATCACGATGACGCCACCGGGGCGCACCGAGGGGGCGAACTTCTCGACGCTCGGCTGGTTCATGGCGATGAGGGCCGTGGGCTTGGTGATGAACGGCGTGCCGATGGCCTCGTCGGAGAGCGACACGTTGCAGTTGGCGGTGCCGCCGCGCATCTCGGGGCCGTAGCTCGGCATCCACGAGACCTCGCGGCCGTCGATCAGGAGCTGCCCCTCCGTGGGCTCGTAGAAACGGCAGACGAGGTTCACCAGCGTGGATTTGCCG
>JAFWMI010000187.1 GCA_017513965.1 Atopobiaceae bacterium | reverse complement strand
CATTGAAGCTGTCTTCGAGGACCACCGTTTTGCCCGGGTCGGTTCCCAGCAGCTCGGCCGTCTCGAAGTAGATGAGGGGATCGGGCTTTCCGCGTCCAAGCGCCTCACCCGACACGACCACGTCGAAGTAATGCCGTATGCCGGCATTGGTCAGATTCGCCTCTATGATGTGCATGGGACTGGACGAGGCAACGGCAAGCGGGAGCATCAATCCACGCAAATACTCCAACAGGTCGTCCAAGCCAGGCTTTTTGGGAACGCCTGCGAGTATGAGCTCTTGGCCCATGTCCTTCTCTGCCTGCCAGATCTGCTCGACGGGAGCGTGGTTTCCAAAATACCGCCGCAACGTCGCAAGCATCGTGTCGCCCGCACATCCCCGTACGTCTTCAACGAGGCCTTCGGGTACCTCGATTCCGAACTTTGCCAGCACCGGCTCCCAACAACTGCCCCATATGGGCTCGGTGTCAAACATGAGCCCATCCATATCGAATATAACGCCTTGAACCATGGAGACCCCACTTCGCGCGCCACAAGGTTTGCACAGACCATGCATCGAACGGAGAACCAACGAAAATTGCCTTGGTTAGGGTACCATAAGCATTCGACGACTAACTTGCAACTCAACGTATAAGGGAGACTCCGTGTACTCATTTTCCAGCAAGGTGCGCTACAGCGAATGCGACGAGCGTTCACAGCTTTCCATCCCGGCGCTCATTAACTACCTGCAGGATTGCTCCACGTTTCACACGGAGAGCCTCGGCCACGGCGTTGCCTTTCTCGCCGAGCACCACTTCGCCTGGTTTATTACCGCCTGGCACATAGAGATACTCCGCATGCCGCGCTACACGGAGGACATTACCGTAAGCACCTGGTGCCACACGCTCAAGGCAACGCACGCGGGACGATTCTTCACCATCACAAGCAGCGAGGGCAATCTGCTGGTACAGGCCAACTCCCAGTGGGTGGTGGTCGACACCACCACGGGCAAGCCCATACGCGTGCCCGAAGGCGAGGACATATACCTCACCGACGACGAACCGCTCGACATGCCGCCCATCCGACGCAAGCTCAAGCTCTCTGGCACGCCCGTACCCAAGGGCGCGTTCGAAGTCACCGAGCAGCAGCTCGACACCAATCACCATGTAAACAACGCCCAGTACGTGCTCATGGCAGACAACATCATTCGCGAGCACGACGCGGACTTTGTTGCCGGTTCCATATTGATGCAGTACAAGCAGCCAGCCATGCTTGGCGACCTCATGCGATATAGCCTTTACGTGGAGGAAACGGGTTACGCCGTGGACATGACCAACGAGGATGGTGGCAGCTACTGCATCGTGCGCATGCTCGCTACTTCCGACGCTGGCGTTTCTGTTCCTTAAGCTCGCCCTTGTCGGGATTCGCGGCATCCCAATCGTTGAAGTCGACTACCTCGGGCATTTCCTTGAGCTTTTTGTTGACCGTACGAACCGCGCGCTTGTAGGGATTGAGAAGACCCAAGAAATAGACGGCGACCACCAGCAAAAACGACCCAAGCGACAGGAAGATGAGCCCCACGTTCGCTCCCCCTTGGGAATTCATGGCAATCTGCAGCGTATTCCACAACAGGAGGAACCCTATGACGAGCAATATGTTGCTTGCCGTGTCACCGCTCTTGCGCATGTCCTCTGGCACGCCGTCCAAGTCCTCTTTGAACATGAGCAGGAACATGTGCTTGTCGGATATGTCGTTCTCCTTCTTGTATCTGTTGATCTGGCGTCTGCGCGCAGGACTCGCATCCCGATACGTCTTGGTGTCCTGATAGCTCTCGTCAAACGTCACCTGGTATTTTTGGGCCATGCCTGCCTCCCAGCATATGGATGCGTCACACCTCATAACGCGCTATCATAATACGCAGACAAAGGAAGTGGGGCAAGATGACAAAACAATTGGCAAGCGAGGTCATGGCCATTCTTTGGCAGGACGGCAAGGTGATGGGCATTTCGCACACCACCGACACCTCCACGGACGCATGGACACTTCCCCGCGGTTCCGCGGATGGCACGCTCGGCTCGGAGCAATCCTGCATGCATATGGTTCAGCGGAGCCTGGGCTACCCCGTCTCCACCCTATGGCTCATGGACACCTATGCCGTGCAGACGGAAGGCGGGCATACCGTACTCGACTGTTTTATATGCGTTATCCCCAAGGAAGCGGTGCCAATTACGCCTGCCACTGTCACAATCAAATGGTTTACGCGAGACGAACTTGCACGGTCTGCGTGGGATACCATGAGCGATTCGGCAATCCGCACGATAGGCCAGTACTGGGACAGCTTTTTTATGACTGAGCATCTTTAGAAAGGAACACCATGCAGGAGGACAAGCACAAGGACCAAGCCACCGAGACAGCAAGCGCCACGAGCTCTTCCTCGAATAACTCGTCTGGGCCGTTCGCATACATTCTGTTTGGCGTCGTAGCCATCTTGCTTGTTGTGTTTTCACTCGTTTCCGGCGGGTGCGTCTCGGCCTACATTACGGCAGCCGCGAGCAGCTTCGACACAGTTGGCTATGACAGCTCGAATGGGTACTCGGGCATTCCCTACGATCAGGACTTCAACTACGACGAACTCGACGATTTGATCAATCAATACACGCAGGATTGGGGTGGCACCCAGTCTCGCAAGGAGGACCGCGCGGGTACGTGCACGGTAGAGGAGGCATTGGACTATGACCTCGCACCGTACAGCGTTACCCTCTCGCGTGAGGTGAGCGCATCCGCATATGCCGGCACACCGGGTGAGGTGCGCGAATTCGTGCGTTCCGTCATTACCAAGGACGATGAGTGTTCCTCCGCGTTGACACGCCTGCTTAATAGTGCCGCCACGTCCAAGGACGTGCGGAGCGGCAAGATTACCGAGGCCATCTCGTATTGCGAGGAGTCTGCCAAGGCAATCACCGACATCGCCCTTCCCACGCTTGCCAAGGGTACCGACAAGTCGCTCACGGACGACCTCGGCTCGGCAAAGACCAAGGCGGTCGATCGCTGGAACGCTCTCGCAGAGGAGCTCAAGCTCCTGTCGACGGACGGAGACATCAACAAGCGCGATCTGTGGGATGCGGACGAGAAGGTCGTGAACACCACTACCGACGCGGGCAACCTGTTTGAGGACGCCATGACAAAGGCTGCGGTGAAGTAACGTATTGGCGAGGAGACAGCCATGAGCAAGGCCGACGACATCTTTGTGGGAATGTGCGAGGACATTATCGCCCACGGCACCACGACCAAAGGGCAGCGAGTGCGCCCGACGTGGGAGGACGGCAGCAAGGCGTATACGATCAAGCGCTTTGGCGTGTGCAATCGGTACGACCTGCGCGAGGAATTCCCTGCGCTTACCCTACGCAGAACCGCGCTCAAGAGCTGCATGGACGAGATTCTGTGGATCTACCAGCGAAAGTCGAACAACGTGCACGACCTCAAGCCCCATATATGGGACGAATGGGCAAACGAGGACGGCTCGATTGGCAAGGCCTATGGTTACCAAGTTGGCAAGCTGTCGCAGTATCCCGATGGCGTATATGACCAAATGGACCGCGTGCTCAAGGACCTGCGAGACGAGCCGTTCTCGCGGCGCATTCTCACCAATCTGTACTGCATAGATGACCTGCACGAGATGAATCTGTATCCATGTGCCTATAGCTGCACGTTCAACGTTACAGATGACCAGCGGGAAGACGGAAGGCTCACGCTCAACATGGTGTTGAGTCAACGCAGCCAGGATGTGCTCGCGGCCAACAACTGGAACGTTTGCCAGTACGCGATCCTCCTCATGATGGTTGCCCAAAGTTCCGGCATGGTCGCTGGCGAACTCGTTCACATGATTGCGGACGCCCACATATACGACCGTCATGTACCCATAGTCGAGGAGCTCATTCGCCGGGAGCGGTTTGCCGCACCAAAGGTATCCCTCAACCCGGAGATAACCGACTTCTATGCCTTTACCACCGACGACCTGCTGGTAGAGGACTACGTGCACGGTCCGCAGGTCACCAACATCCCCATAGCGGTGTAGGCAGTGTGGGGTCAGCCATGAACGCCATCGTCTCTGTTACCAAGGACTGGGCTATCGGCAACGAGGGAAAGCTCCTCGTGCACAATCGAGAGGACATGAGGTTCTTCAAAGAGACCACCATGGGTGGGACGGTGATTTGTGGCCGCACGACCTTCGAGAGCTTCCCAGGCGGCGCGCTCCCAGGCAGACGCAACATAGTGCTTTCTCGCAACACGTCGTATGCGCCGGCGGACGCCGAGGTGGTTCGCTCCATAGACGAGGCACTTCAACTCATGGCTAACGTCGACCCCAACAAGGTTTGGCTCATAGGAGGCGCTCGCGTGTATGAGGCTCTGCTGCCGCACTGTTCACGTGCGCTGGTAACGTGGAACAACACGTCCATGCCCGCAGATGCGTACTTCCCCAACCTGGATAAAGATGATTGCTGGCACCTTGCCAACACGCTTGGTACAGGCACCACGCCCTCGGGCATCCCCTTCGAGTTTCGCGAGTATCTCCACGTGTAGTCCGCCGCGATCGAGGTGGCCTCCTACAAAGGCATGGCATACGCGCTCAGGTCGATGCCTCCGAGCATGAGCGATACCAGTTCCTCGATGCTGCCCTCGTCAACGTGCCAGCCTTGGCCGTCTTTCACAAGGCCAATCTCTAACTCCTCGGTGTTCGTTACGTCACATGCATCGATTTGCCCAAGAACCAAATCGTACAGCCCCTGCATGAGTGCTTGTATGTTGCCTTCGCTATACAACTCACCAAGCGAAGTGACAGCCTCCTCTTGTACGGCTTGTTCCTCCGCTGCGGTTATTGCGGCGTCTACGTCCACAAAGGTAATCTCGACGCGAGCAACGGCGTCGAAGCCATCCACCTGCACATCCTTGACGTCGTATGAGAAGCGACCGCACAAATGGTCAACCAGCTCACGCGGGTCAACACCAAACGACTCGAGCTGCTCGAGACTTTCGATCTCGCTCGCATCGAATTCCATTGAGCCGTCTGCAAAGGCTTTGAGGATCTCGTTTGTGGCCGCTACCGCTTCCTTTCGATCCTGCTCTTCCGTGTCCACGGTAGCGTTCTGCGTATTCGCAGGTGCCTCCACGCGAGGCGCGGAGGCACATCCTGTTAGCAATGAGACGGTAAGGAGTGCCGCCGCACAGGCGTACGGCACTCCCCGCTCGTGTTTTCTAGTGATAATCAAAGACCGCCTCAACCTGATTGAGCAAGAACTGTTCACGCTGCTTGCGGCCACGAGCCAGCTCCGCTGCCGCGACCACGGGCACCCAGTTCATGATGATCTGCTTGGGCATGTCCGCCATCTTGGAATAGACGTCGAGGTAGCGCTCGGCACTGTCCGGATGCTCAACCTTGAACAGGAGGTAGGTCTGAGCCGCATCCACCTCGGGGATACCCGCCGTTACATGCGCCCAGTCACATACGTAGGGATCGCTGCCGTCATTGGGGATGAGCACGTTGGAAGGCACAAAGTCGCCGTGGCACACCTTGCCGCCACCCTTCAGGCCGTCCAAACGCATCTGCAGGTCGTAACGTACTGACGGGTCTATGAGCTTTACCTTGTTGATCATGCGGCGCAGCTTGTCCTTCTGACGGTTGAGCAGCGGCGCGTCAGCGGCTTGGATGTCGAGCTGCAGTCTTACGAACTGCTCAAAGTACTTCCCGATGTGCGCCTCATCCTCATCGACGATCTGCTCGAGGTTACGACTGGGAATGTAGCCAAAGGCGATTGCCCAGCTCCCCTCCCACTCGCCGTCCTTGACCTGGCTCACCTCAAGCACGCGCGGAACACGCCCACCCGCCTCGATGACGCGAGCGTTGTTGAGCGCCTCGTTAAACACGTCGGAGCCTGGCTTTTGGTCGTTGTACACCTTCACCAGTCGGTTGCCGTCCTGATAAACCACCTTGTTGTGACGGCGCACGATCTCTGTCTTGCCATTCGAGAGGTTCATAACCGCTCCTTATCTTGTTCCCAAAAGCCCCGTTAGTCCTCGTACGAGCTCGGCTCGCGATCGTAATACGCATCCAGATACAGCTCACGAATCTCACTGATGAGCGGGTAGCGCGGGTTGGCGCCCGTGCACTGGTCGTTGAAGGCCTGCTCGCTCATGTCGTCGAGCGTGTCCAGGAAGTACTGCTCGTCCACGCCGAAGTCCTTGATCGTCGGCTTGACGCCCACGTGGGCCTTGAGCTCCTCGATGCCGGCGATGAAGTTCTCGAACACCTCGTCGTCGTTGGCGCCGGT
>JAFWMI010000186.1 GCA_017513965.1 Atopobiaceae bacterium | reverse complement strand
CGCGCCTTAAGGATGAGCTTCTGGCGCGTCCGGAACTGCATGTGGTGCATTCCACGGGGCGCGAGCTCTACGACGAGGTGTGCGCGTCCTTGAACCTTACCGACGAGCAGGCTGCGCGCTGGCAGATTCTGCCCTACATAGACAACATGGGAGAGGCGCTCGCTGCCGCAGACTTGGTGGTGTCACGTTCCGGCGCCTCCTCCATAGCGGAGATCGCCGCGCTTGCGGTACCAGCGGTCCTGGTGCCGTACCCACTGGCGACGGGCGATCACCAAACCATGAACGCGCGCTACCTCGTTGACTGTGGAGCGGCGTTGCTCGTGGCAGATGACGATTTGGACGCACCCGTATTCGGTGAGTCCCTGTGTGAACTTGTGGACGATGCGCACAAGCGGGAGGCCATGCAACAAGCGGCTCGAAGCTTGGCGCAGGACCGCGCGGCTAGCGCCCTTGCTGATCAGGTAGAGATGGCGTCACGTACCCTTGCCTAGCATGCGTGCATGTCTACAATGTGACAAAACATGATTATGGGAGGTCGTACAACCATGCATAGGCACAGCACCTCGGAGTTTGAGAGCGCTCACTTCATTGGCATTGGCGGCGCTGGCATGAGCGGCATTGCATTGGTGCTGCATCAGCGCGGCAAGAAGGTGACGGGTTCGGACCTCAAGGAGTCGCACTACGTGCGCGAGCTCGAGGCCGCAGGCATAGACGTACGCATTCGTCACGACGCGGCGACCATAGACGACGTCATGCCTAACGTGGTGGTCATCTCCACGGCCATTCCCGAGACGAATCCCGAGCTGATGCGCGCACGCGAGCTGGGCATCCCCGTGTGGCCGCGCGCCAAGATGCTCTCGGCGCTCTCGGGTGATGCGACCACGGTTGCGGTGGCCGGAACGCATGGCAAGACCACCACGAGCTCCATGGTGGCAACGATGCTCGACGTGATGGGCCACGACCCGGCGTTCCTCATTGGCGGCGTCGTGGAGGGCTACGGCACCAACGGACGCGATGGCAAGGGCGGCTACTTCGTTGCCGAGGCGGATGAGTCGGACGGCTCGTTCCTGTTCCTCAATCCCAATGTGGTGGTGGTCACCAACATTGAGGAGGATCACCTGGACCACTATGGTTCGCTGGAGCGCATAGAGGAGACGTTCTGCGAGTTTATGGACCTCGTGGGGGAAGACGGCACCGTGATCATAATGGGTGACGTCCCTCACTATGTGGAGCTGGCCCAATCAACCGGACGTCGCGTCGTGACGTACGGCTTTGAGGAGCAGAACGACTACGTATGCCAGAAGACTGGCTCACTGGGTCTGGCGATGACGCTCGAGGTGCGCACCCCGTCTGGCGCACGGGTTCCGGTGACCATACGTTCGAATCCCGGTATCCACAACGTGCTCAATGCCGCAGCCTCGATTGCGGTTGCCGACGTATTGGGCCTGGACGTGGATGCGGCAGGTCGTGCGCTCACTGAGTTCAAGGGTGCGCGCAGGCGGTTCACCCATGTGGGCGAGGTGGGAGGCATCACCGTGGTGGATGACTACGGCCATCACCCAACCGAGATCGCCTCGACACTGCACGCCGCCTCCGAGCTCGACTTCTCGCGCATCGTGTGCGTGTTTCAGCCGCATCGCTATTCGCGCACGCAGCTGCTGCGAGAGAAGTTCGGCACGGCCTTCGACGATGCGGACGTGCTCTATGTGATGGACGTCTTCCCTGCTGGCGAGACGCCGATTCCCGGTATTTCGGGCAAGACGGTAGCCGAGGAGGCGCGCAAGAACGGACACGTCGCCTCGATCTCGTACGTCGCAAACAGGCGTAAGCTCATCGATCGGCTGTGCGAGGAGTGCCGTCCCGGCGATCTTGTTATTACGCAGGGTGCCGGTGACGTAACGCTCATGGGTCCGGCGCTCATCGCTGCCTTGCGCGATAGGGCACGCTAGGGAGCGACATGGAGTCCCGTAACTCGCGGCAGGGACGCAACAGGCGCGGAAACGACAAGCAGACCAGCGTGGTGGGTTCGCGTCTTGGCGAGTCGTCCAGCCGGTACAGGGGGCGCGTGCTGCCGCGGGGTGGCATTCGCGAACAGGGCAGCCTCTCGGTGGCCGAAGGCGCTTTGCCCGACTCTACGATTATTGGCCATGTGGATGGCGAGCGCATGGGCAAGGGCGTGCTGAAGGTCATCGCCATCGTCTCGGCGTCGCTCCTTGTGTTGCTGGTGGTCATAACGATCGTGTTCATGATTCTCTCGCGCACGTCCATGTTTGCCGTCGATACCGTTGAGGCGGTGGAAAGCGAGCATGTGCGGGCGGAGGACATAGAGCACCTGGCAAGCATAGAAGAGGGGACCACGCTCCTGAACGTGGACGTTGCCGAGGTGCAAAACGCCATCCGAAAGAATCCCTGGGTGGCGGATGTCTCGGTGGATCGTGTGTTTCCCAGTACCCTGCGCATCAGCGTACGTGAGCGTGTGCCTCGTGCGCTCGTGGTTATGGGTACCGCGAACGTAACCTGGCTTCTGGGCGATGACGGGGCATGGATCGAACCGGTGTCGTATGAGGCCGAGGAAGGCGAGTCACAGAGCGATGCGGCGCTTGCCAAGGCAGCCTCCATAAACGCGGACCTCATCAAGGACGTGCCGCTCACCGTTGAGCCCGTAGCCGGATCGGAGTGCACCGACGAAAGCATCCTTGCCGTGCTCTCATTCGAAGAGCAGTTCTCACCCGACTTTGCCAAGCGTGTGGTGAGCTATTCCGCCCCAACGGCAGATGACATATCGTGCGTGCTCGACAGTGGGGTTGAGGTCGCGTTGGGAAGCCCCACCAACGTGGGGACCAAGGAAGACCTCATCAACAGCATTCTTAAGGAATACGGCGGCAAGGTGACGTATATCAACGTGCGCGTTCCGTCACGGCCAAGCTACCGATACGTGGACTCTCCCTATGTGCGCGAGGGAACAGGCGCCACGGGCACAGCTGCCGTAGAGCGGCAGGCCGAGCCACTCAATGCCACCAGCGAGGCTAATGAGACGCAGGAGCAGGATGGCAATGCCACAAGCGGTATGGCATCCGACCAAAGTGCGAACGGTGGCTGGGACGAAACGGGGACCTACGGCGACGAATCCTCGTCGTACGGCGATGGGGGAGCTGGCTACACCGAGGACCAAAGCGACTATGGTTATAACGAATATGATTTAGATGCATATTCGAGCACGTATGGGTACGATGACTCAGGCTATGGCGAGAGCTACTAACCCTCGAGTAATCGAGGGTTTTTTACTACGGTATTTGATGCAAAAAGTATAAATCTCAAGTTGAGCATGAAACTTTTTGAAGAAGATATTGACATCATCTACCTGCGGTTTCCATAAGTTCTACAAAATCGTTGACTTCTGCTTTTGCGTTGTGTAAATATTACCCGCTTTGCAAGAGGAGTTGAGGTTAACTTGAGGTTGAGGGTTTTGACCTCGGCAAATCGTGCCAGCATGCAGTAGTTCGAACCACAAGCAACACCAACGCACTACCAACGCACCATAAACGTACCAGCAACAAAGCAGAACAAACCAAAGCACCACCAACGCACTACCAACGTACCCAAACCGCACCACCACAAAACAACGGAAGGACGGCCGCGCCGCCGCACAAGGAGGAAGCATGAACGAGACAAACATCCCCAACAACTACCTGGCAGTCATCAAAGTAGTTGGTGTGGGTGGCGGCGGCACCAACGCCGTAAACCGAATGATCGAGCAGAACATCCGCGGGGTTGAGTTTGTTGCCGTCAACACCGATGCGCAGGCGCTCGCGCTCTCCGACGCGGACATCAAGGTGCACATTGGCACCGACATCACCAAGGGCCTTGGCGCTGGCGCCGTTCCCGAGGTTGGCGCTGAGGCAGCCGAGGATTCTCGTGACGAGATCAAGGCGGCCATCGCCGGATCCGACATGATCTTCATCACGGCAGGCGAGGGTGGCGGCACGGGCACTGGCGCCGCGCCCGTCGTGGCCGACATCGCAAAGAACGACGTGGGCGCCCTCACCGTGGGCGTAGTTACCAAGCCGTTCACGTTCGAGGGCCGCAAGCGCGCGAGCAACGCCGCCGATGGCATCCGCAGCCTCTCCGAGAACGTCGATACGCTCATCGTTATCCCCAACGACCGCCTCTTGGATCTTTCCGAGAAGAAGACCACCATGCTCGAGGCGTTCCGCATGGCCGACGACGTGCTGTGCAAGGGCACGCAGGGAATCACCGACCTCATTACGGTGCCCGGCCTCATCAACCTCGACTTTGCGGACGTGTGCACCATCATGAAGGGTGCCGGCACGGCCATGATGGGCATTGGCATCGCATCCGGCGACAACCGGGCCGTGGATGCTGCCGAGGAGGCCATCTCGAGCCGTATGCTCGAGAGCTCGGTGGACGGAGCGACGCGCGTGCTGCTCTCCATCGCCGGCAACAAGGACCTGGGCATCCAAGAGATCAACGATGCGGCGGACCTCGTGGCCAAGAACGTCGACCCCGAGGCGAACATCATCTTTGGCACGGTCGTCGATGAAAGCCTAGGCGATCAGGTGCGCGTGACCGTAATCGCCACGGGCTTCAAGGACGACAACGTGAGCGCTCCCGCGCCCACCATCACCCGCGAGAGCCGTCCTGTCCCGCAGCGTTCCGAGCGACCGAACCGCCCGACTGGCGCAGCGAGCAGGAATTCCTCGGATGCGTTTGACATTCCCGACTTCCTCAAGCGCAGCACGCGCATGTAGGCTGTGTTGGGGATGGTCGAGCCAAGGCTAGCGCGAGGCACGTCCCATGGTGTGACCCTACTGGAGGACGCGCAGCGTCCCGGTGGGGTCACCTTCGCATTCACCGAGAGAACGGGCGGCGTGAGCGGTGGATGCTACGCCTCGCTTAATCTGGGTGACAACTGTGGGGACGATCCCGCATGCATTGCCGAGAATCGCCGGCGTGCCTTGGCGGCAATCGGCGCCTTGGCAGACGAGGCGTCGCTCGTATGCCCCAGGCAAGTTCACGGAGATCGCGTGATCGTGGTTGGCGATGGCGGGCTGACGGTTGCGCAGGCGCAGGTGGAGGCCCGCAAAGGAGCCGATGCGATCGTGTGCCTGGACGCGGGTGTTCCCGTGCTGCTGTGCTTTGCCGACTGCGTCCCCATCGTGCTCGCCGCACCCGGTGCCTTTGCCGTCGTGCATTCCGGATGGAAGGGGACGATGGCACGCATAGTCGCGTGTGCCCTGGACGCGCTCGTGGCGTCCTGCGGTGGTGACTTGCAGGATGTGTGCGCCTACGTGGGACCTTGCGTGAGTGGCGCGGACTACGAGGTCTCCTGTGACATGGCCAAGGGGTTCGTGGCAGAGTTTGGGGATTCTGTGCTGGCCGGTCCCCGGAAGGTGGACTTGGGCACCGCAGTGCTCCAGACGCTCTGCGAGGCAGGGATGGAGGCCAAGGCCATCGCGCGTGCCGGCATCTCCACGGCCTCGTGCACCGACCGGTTCTTCTCGTACCGCGCGTCGGGTGGGGCGTGTGGGCGCCATGGCGCATTGGCGTACCTGCCACGAGAGCACAAGAGAAATGAGATGGGGTGAGGGCATGCAGGACGAGGCACGAGTGGACGTTGCGTACGAGCGGTTTGTGGCCGCACGGAGGGAAGAGCTGCTCTCACGCATAGCGAATGCAGCCGCGCGAGCAGGTCGCAGCGCCTCCGAGGTTACGCTGCTCGCCGTGTCCAAAACGGTGGGCATGGAGGGGGTGCGGGCCGCATATGCAGCGGGATACCGCGCCTTTGGCGAAAACCGCCCGCAGGAACTCAAGCGCAAGGTGAGCGCCTGCCGGACCGATCCCGTCCTTGCCGGGCTTCGATTTGACATGATAGGCAACCTGCAAAAGAACAAGATCAACCAAGTGCTGGGCAATGCGACGCTCGTGCACTCGGTATCCTCAGTCGTGCTGGCAGACGCCGTTTCGCGGCGTGCCCTGGCGCGCGAGCTCGTGGTTCCATGCCTGCTGGAAGTGAACGTTTCGGGAGAGGCCTCAAAGTCGGGGTTTGTGCCTAGTGACGTGCCACAAGCGGTAGACCAGATCATGGGCATGGGTGGTCTCGCGCCTCTGGGACTCATGACGATGGCGCCCGCTGGCGACAAAAATGCGGCCCGAGCTTGCTTTTGCGGTTTGCGAGAATTGCGAGAAGAGCTTATAGTGCGCACGGGCAAGGAGCTTCCCGTGCTGTCCTGCGGCATGAGTGGTGACTTCGAGATTGCCGTAGAAGAGGGCTCGACGCTCGTGAGGCTGGGGAGGATCGTGTTCGACCCAACGTACGAAGACGTGTAGGATAGGGGCCAAAAGAGGTCCGGGTGGCGTGGCCACCAGATGAAATGCGAGGACGCTATGGGATTGCTGGATAACCTGCGCGATAGGCTCACTGGGGGCTTTGGCGGCGATTACGACGATGACTACTTCGACGACGAATATGACGACGACGACTACGACGAGCCCACGGGCACCGGTCTTCTGGGCAACACGCCCCGCCCCGAGGCGGAGAGCGTAGCCGTCTACACGCGCTCTGGACGTCCTGTGACTACGGATACCAACGCAAGCCGCACGAGTACGGGCACCTCGGACCGCTCGTCCTCGCGTCGTCAGTCGCCCGCGCGCCAGACGAGCTACACCGCGCGGCGCCGCACGCGTGACGACTACGACGACGGCTACGACGACTACGAGTCGCGCAGCTCCTCATACACGCCCTCGCCGGCGCCCACGTTCAACGCTTCCGGTCAGCTTCCGCCATACGTACTGCGGGCTGAGGAGTATGAGGACGTGCAGACGGTCGTGCGTCGCGTGCGCACCAACCAGCCCGTGATGCTGGTGCTCAACACCACGCCCAACGACATTGCCCAGCGCATACTGGACTTCTGCTTTGGCCTTGCCTTTGGCATTGGTGGAGAGGTGCAGCCTGTGAGCGGCAAGGTGTTCTTGGTACTCCCAGAGGGCATCCAGGTGTCCGACAGCGAGATTAGCCGTCTGCTGGCGGAGGTGGGGTAGGCAATGGACATGCTTGCCGCACGCATAGGCATCTTGGGCTGTGGCTCCATGGGTGGCGCCATCGCCCGCGGTGTGGTGGCTTCGGGTGTCGTGGCACCAGGCCAGGTGAGCGTCTATGACCCGGCGCGCGCCTGTACGGATCCGCTCGGAGAACTGGGCATGAACGTGGTGCCGTCTGCAGAGGATCTGGTCGCTCAGGCGACGGATGCACTCGTTATTGCGGTTAAGCCCCAAATACTCCCAGATGTGGTCGCCCCGCTGGCCAGTGGGCTCGAGGGAAGGCTTGTGGTCTCCATCGCGGCGGGGGTGCCCCTGGCTGCCTTGGAGGACTTGCTCGGCGCTTCTCGCGTGGTGCGCGTCATGCCCAACCTTCCCATTCAGGTGCGCTCCGGCGCAACGGCCATCGCCTGCGGCACGAGGGCAACGAACGAGGACGCCCAGCTCGTGAAGGAGCTCTTTAGTGCGTTGGGATCGGCGCACGTCATGCGCGAGGACCAGCTCGATGCCGAGGGTGCGGTCGTGAGCTGCGGACCCGCCTACGTGGCGCTCTTCGTGGACGCGCTCACGCGTGCCGGGGTTCGCGCGGGGCTTCCCGCTGCCGCTTGTCGCGAGATGGTGGAGGCCACCATGCTCGGCGTGGCACAGTCACTCATCCAGTCCGGCGAGCATCCCAGGTCGTACATGGAGCGCGTCACGTCTCCTGGTGGGACGACGGCAGCGGCGCTCCTCGAGATGGAGCCGCTCGTTATGGAGGCCGCCTACAATGCGGTGGACGCGGCACTCGAGCGTACGGCGGAGCTTGCCGAGGGTAGGTGAGCACATGCTGGGTGGCTTCAACATCGCTCTGTTTGTGATGCGCCTGTTCGATTTCTACCAGATTCTCATAATCGTCTGGTGCATTCTCTCATGGTTTCCGCTTCCGCAGGAGGGCATACTGCACGATGCCGTAGCAGCAATAGACGCGCTCGTTCGGCCTTACATTGGCCTATTCAGAAGGATTATTCCACCGTTCGGGGGGTTGGACTTCTCGCCTATTGTGGCTATCATCGTTCTTGGCTTTGTGGAACGGCTTTTAATGGGTATACTGTTCTAGCAGTTACGTGTTCGGGCTCGCGATTGTCCCGTGCACTCAAAGATCGAAAGGGACCAAGATGGCAATCACACCTGCTGACATCGAACAACTCACCTTCTCTCCCTCCAAGCACGGGTACGACACGGAGGAGGTAGACAACTTCCTGGAGCAGCTTACTGTTGAGATTGACAGCATGCTGCAGAAGATTGCCGACCTCAAGGGCAGGCTCAATGCCTCCGAGTCCCAGGTGCAGTCCTCCAAGGCGCAGGTCGCCTCGCTGCAGCAGCAAGTCTCCGAGCTTGAGATCGAGATTGCGTCTCGCCCCGCACAGGTTGCTCCCGCACCTGCGCCGGCTCCCACGCCCGACTACACTGCCTCCGAGCGTCAGATTTCGCAAGTGCTCATCGTAGCGCAGCAGAGTGCCGACAAGCTTGTTGCCGACGCGCGCGACAACGCGGATCGCATTCGCAACGAGGCCGACCAAAAGGCTCGCGAGGTTATTCGCCAGGCGCTGGCCGAGAAGCAGTCGGAGCTCGACGAGATCGATCGTCTCAAGCAGTCTCGTGAGGACTTCCGCACCGAGTACAAGCGTCTGCTCCAGCACTTTATGGACGACGCGGACTCCGTGTTCCCCAATCAGCCTGCGGCTCCCGAGAAGCCCGCACCGGCTCCCGCACCCGCGCCTGCCCCGGAGCCCGAGCCCGAGCCGGAGCCCGAGTTTGAGCCCGAGCCTGTTATGGACACCTTCGAGATGGAGGCCACGGCCATGTCGCGACCTGTGACCACCGTACCCATCGCCTCCGCTCCTGGCGAGGACTTCGACGACCTCGACTAACACCTCATGTCAGAGCACTGTGAGAAGCGCCCCCACCGGGGGCGCTTCTTTGTTGGCTATGGGGGAACGTGCAACAAAAACAAAAGCAAAGTGGGCCGGTAAGCCGGGTTCTGTCGAGGACGATCATTTATCTAGGACCAACGTTACCGCTGGCCTCGAGCACGCAACCCGAGCGCAGTGCGGGCCACACCATTGCGCTCCTATTCGCGTTTGCTCCGGAAGGGGCTTGCCAAGCCGCCGTGTCGCCACGACGCTGGTGGTCTCTTACACCACCGTTTCAGCTTTTCTCTCACCCGCCGAGGCGGGCAGCGGGAGTCTTCTTTTCTGCGGCGCTTTCCGTCGGGTTACCCCGCCAGGCCGTTAGCCTGCTTCCTGCCCTTTGGAGCCCGGACTTTCCTCATGACCCACCCCATGTGGGGAGAGCCCCGCGATCGTCTGGCCCACTTTGCGCACATGAGTGTAGCACAACGTGCCTTCGGTGGCAGTTGCCAATGACAGGAGCGGCCGAGCGCTGGGGCCCTCTCATAATGCGTCCTCGCCGGGATTTGCATCGCCGAGGGTCGGTTTGCCGAGATTTGCATCGCCGAGGGTCGGTTTGCCGAGATTTGCATCGCCGAGGGGTTTTTCGGCCTCGGTGATGCAAATCCCGGCGAAAAAAACCTCGGCGAGCGCAAAGCCAGCGGACCGACCCTCGGCGAGCGCAAAGCCAGCGGAAAAACCCTCGGCGAGCGCAAAGCCAGCGAACCGACCCTCGGCAAGCGCGATTCCAGCGAACGACCAGCCACGTGTTGCCAATGGCGGGAGCGGTGGCAGGCCAAACCAGTTCCGGGCGACCGGGTGCGGACCGATGCCTGATTTGCGAGGGCGATGCTGGTATAGTGTTTGTTCAAACGAACAATCTGCATCGTGAATGCCGTAACGATGGGGGAGGGTAGCATGGGTGGTGGCTTAACGCTTCCGGCGGAGTCCCAGCGAATACTCAAATCGGGAGTAGACCTCGAGGTGTGTGCGCCGGTTCGTGGTGTCCTCGCACCCATGGAGGACATACCCGACCCCGTGTTTTCGTCGGGCATTATGGGAACGGCAGCGGGTATTTGGCCCGCAAGCGGTTGCGTGTGTGCTCCGGCAACCGGCGAAATAACCATCATGAGCCCCGTTATGCCTCATGCCATAACGATTAAGACGAGCGCCGGGCCCATCATAATGGTGCATGTTGGGGTGGGGACCGTGGACATGCATGGCGCTGGGTTTCGTCTGCTTCGTGCGCGCGGGGACAATGTGCAGGCAGGAGATCCCCTGCTCGAGTTCGACATTGGTCGCGTGCACGCTGCGAACAAATGCGAGATCGTTATTGTGATTGTGACCAACAGTGAGAGGTACGGGAGGCTCGTCCTCGCCGAGCCGGGACTGGTCGAACCCAATGACCCCGTGATAACCGTGTACGTGTAACAACACGTTTGGAGGACGCATGGCAGCCACGCAATATCGCACGATCGTGGATGGCGAGGAGGCGATGGGCGAGTTTGAAGACCGACGCAGTCGCTTTATAGCCCAGCTTGCACATGTGTCAAGCGAGCGAGAGGCGCAGGCCTTTATCGAGACCATACGCGCCCGCCATAGGGATGCCCGTCACAACGTGCCCGCATGGGTGCTTGGCGATGGCCGAGAGCGCTGCTCGGATGACGGCGAACCCTCGCACACCGGAGGCACTCCCGTGCTCGAGGTGCTCAGAAGCGCCGGACTCGCCGATGTGTGCTGTGTGGTGACCCGCTACTTTGGCGGCACGTTGCTGGGGCCGGGTGGTTTGAAGCGGGCATACACCGCCGCCGCGCAACATGCCGTGGCCAATGCCGAAGAGGCGGGCTTGGTGGTTGAGATGACGCTCGTAACGCGTGTGACCTGCGTGATACCCTATGCGGCATATGGTCGAGTCGAGCGGCTCGTACGGGATTGCGACGGACGTGTGCACGACACGATATTTGCGGAGGACGTCCAGCTCACCGCACGGTTTCGCACGGGAGAGGAGCTTCGCTTCGTGGAGGCGATGCGTGACCTCGCGGCAGGCGAGGACCTGTGCATAGTGGGCGAGCCCATGTTCGCGGAGTTCTAGCATGTTGGCCGTGCATGCGGACTCGCTGTGCGTTGAAGGCGACCCAAACGTCCTCTTCCAAGAGGATGCGCTCCGCATGCTGCAGATCGTGCGGGTGTGTGTGCAAACCGGCGTTCCCATTGACCCAACGGCACGACGTGCGCTCTTGGCGCATGCCGTGGGCCTTGGCGAGGCGCCGCCTGCTCTTGTTGGCAGGGAGCTGGATGCCATCGTGCGCTCGGGACGTGCGGGCAGGGCACTGCTTGAGCAACCGGACGTAATGTGTGCCGCCATACCCGAGCTGGCTGCCTGCAGGGGCTTTGACCAGCGAAGCGTGTATCACGTGTACGACGTGTACGAGCACATTGCCCACGTGTGCAACGCCTGCTCCGCCTTTACCGCAGGGGTCTTGCTTCCGGAGCTCGCATGGGCTGCTTTGCTGCATGACGTGGCGAAGCCAGCGACGTTTAGTGAGGACGAGGACGGGCACGGACATTTCTTTGATCATCCGCGTGAGGGTGCGCTCATGGCGGACCGCATTTTAGGACGCTTGCAGATTCATGCAAGCGTGCGCATTGGCGCGGTGGAACTCATTCGCCTGCACGACGAGCGCATGCCGCCCACCGTCTCTGCAATCCGAGCGTTATTGCGTCGCTTGTCGCAATCGTGCCCTGGCCGTGAGGTGCCACTGGCCTTCGCACTGCTCAATCTCAGGCGTGCCGATGCGGTGGCGAAGTGCACGTCTGCGGCCCATTGGGCATCGGAGCTCGATCGCTACGCAAGCGTGCTGCGTGCCGAAGTGTCACGGGGGCCGGTCTTCGGTACGCGCCAGCTTGCGGTTGATGCCACCGACGTCATGCGGGTATGCGGCATGGCCCAGGGGCTTGGCGTGGACATGCAGATGGAACAGTTGCTGTACATGGTGATGAACGACGAGTTGCCCAACGAACGCAACGCGCTCCTTGCGTGGTTGGGAGATGACCGTGGATAAACAGCGCCACGACCGTTCGTTCGGCAATGGTGAGCTATGCTAGCACAGTCGTGATAAACATGAGGAGGGTCAAGCATGCCTTTTTCGATAGTGCGGGATGACATAACCCACCTTCAGGTGGATGCCATCGTGAATGCCGCCAACGAGCGGTTGTGGCAGGGAGGCGGCGTGTGCGGCGCCATCTTTGCCGCCGCAGGCGCGCGCGAGCTCCAGGTGGCCTGCGACGAGATTGGGCATTGTCCCACGGGCGGTGCCGTGGCAACGCCTGCCTTCGCCCTACCCGCTCGCCATGTGATCCATGCGGTGGGGCCGGTGTGGCACGGCGGCCATGCCGGCGAGGAAGCGGCGCTGAGAAGCTGCTATCGAAGGTCCCTAGAGCTGGCACTCGAGCTGGGCGACTCGTCCATTGCCTTCCCCCTCATCTCGTCCGGCATCTATGGGTATCCCAAGGAGCAGGCCATAGACGTGGCCATTGACGAGATACGTACGTTTTTGCAACAACACGACTTGGACGTTCGCCTGGTGCTCTTTGACATTGAGGCCATGCGAACGATTCGCGGCCGGTTTGGCGACGTTACCGAGCGCATCAACGACGTGTACGCACGCGAGTACCCATATCGTTATAGGGCCAATTGGGAGCCTGGCGCGGGCTGGATGGCGCCAGAGGGCGCATCTGCTGACGACACGGCGACGTTTGACTTTCCGCGCGAGAGGCGTGAGGAGTCTGCCCCCATGGCTGCCCCGGCTCCTACGGGAGCCAAGCCACGGGGTTCGGGGCCGCGATTTGGTGCCGCGCGCCGAAGCGACGAGCGAGCAGACGACCGCAAGAGCCTCATCGGTAAGTTGCTCAAGCATCTTGACGCATCCTTCTCCACCACGCTCCTTCGCATGATCGACGAGCGTGGCCTCAAGGACAGCGAGGTGTATCGTCGTGCCAACATGAGTCGGCAGCACTTCTCCAAGATTCGCAGCAATCCGCGGTATAAACCCAAGAAGCAGACCGTGCTCGCCTTGGCGGTGGCGCTTGAGCTTTCGCTTGACGACACCCGCATGTTGCTCGAGCGAGCTGGGTTTGCGCTCACCCATGCCGAGGAACGCGACGTCATCGTTGAGTTCTTCATCGAGCAGGGAACGTACGACATATATGAGATAAACTTGGCCCTCTATGCGTTTGATCAGCCCTTGCTGGGCTAGGTGCCGCAGAGACGAAGAAACATACCGCACGCCGGAGCATTACATCCGTATACCGATATTTGCTTATTTTTTAGACATAACGACATTTTTCGTTTTACGGGTTCCGGTTGCGTATAATCTGTGGTATTCGAAAGGGACGGTATTACCGTTACGTGGCTGGGAGCTTATATCTTGATTCCCTGTACGGATGTTTGTGGCAAGTCGGTTACCTTCTGCGACATGCGCATGCCGTTCTCGTATGCTGTGCAAGGATTGATGCGAGCGCTACCGTGGTTGTCCGGTAGGCAAGTCAAGGAGTCCTGTAAATGAAACTGATGGAGCAGAAGATCCTCCGTGAGGGGCAGATCCTTCCCGGTGACATCCTCAAAGTGGGAAGCTTTCTCAACCAAAACATCGATACGGATCTTTTGGGCGAGATGGGTCGCGAGATTGCGCGCCTCTATGACGGAGCGGGTGTTACCAAGATCCTCACCATCGAGGCGAGTGGCATTGCCATCGCAGCCGCCGCGGGACTGTCCATGGGCGTTCCGGTGCTCTTTGCAAAGAAGCATCGCACCAGCAACGTGGACGGCGACGTGTACGTTACCAAGGTTCACTCGTTTACCCACAACGAGGACTATGCCGTCGTGGTGAGCAGGGACTATCTGCTCCCGAGCGACCGTGTCCTTTTGGTTGACGATTTCCTGGCCAACGGCAATGCGCTGCGCGGTCTCATAGACCTGTGCAACCAGGCGGATGCAGAGCTGGTGGGCGTTGCCATTGCCATCGAGAAGTGCTTTAGCGGCGCGGGCGATCAAATGCGTGCGGAAGGCGTGCGCATCGACTCGCTCGCACAAATTGAGTCCATGACAGAGAACGGGATCGTGTTTCGCTCGTAATCTGCTGGTATAGAAATGTGTTCCAAGACGAAAGGGAGAACATGAAAGCAGCTGACAAGATCACCATGAGCCGTCGTGGCTTCCTCGGCCTTGGCTTGGGCAGCACTGCAGCGCTCGGCCTTGCCGCGTGCGGCGGAAGCAATGCTTCGGACTCTGGTGAGGGACAGGCCGCGGCCTCCGGCGACGGCGCCATTAAGGTCGGCCTCATCTGCCTGCACGACGAAAACTCCACCTACGACCTCAACTTCATCAACTCCTTCAAAGATGCCATGGCCAACCTTGGCGTTGCCGAGGCTGACTACCTCATCAAGACCGGCATCCCCGAGTCCGATGCCTGCTACGACGCTGCCGCCGAGCTCGTCGACGCTGGCTGCACCGTGGTGTTCGCCGACTCCTTCAGCCACGAGGACTACATGATCCAGGCCGCCAAGGAATTCCCCAACGTTCAGTTCTGCCACGCCACCGGTACCAAGGCCCACACCGAGAAGCTCGCCAACTACCACAACGCCTTTGCTTCCATCTATGAGGGCCGCTACCTCGCCGGCGTGGCTGCCGGCCTCAAGCTCAAGGAGATTGCCGACGCCAACAAGCTCAAGGGCGCCACGCCCAAGATGGGCTACGTGGGTGCCTACACCTACGCCGAGGTCATCTCTGGCTACACCTCGTTCTTCCTGGGCGCCAAGTCCATCGTGCCCGAGGTGACCATGGACGTGACCTTCACGGGCTCCTGGTACGACGAGACGGCCGAGAAGGAGGGCGCGACCAAGCTCATCGACGGCGGCGCCGACCTCATCTCGCAGCACGCCGACTCCATGGGCGCGCCCACTGCCTGCGAGAACGCCGGCATTCCCAACGTGTCGTACAACGGCTCCACCAAGGATGCCTGCCCCAAGACCTTTATTGTGTCGAGCCGCATCAACTGGGCTCCCTACTATGAGTACGTGGTGAACGCCGTGAAGTCTGGCAGCACCATCGACACCGACTGGACGGGCACGCTGGGCACTGGCTCCGTGGAGCTTACCGAGATCAACGAGGCCGCCGCGGCCAAGGACACCCAGGCCAAGCTCGACGAGGTAAAGGCCGGCTTGGAGGATGGCTCCATTCACGTGTTTGACGTCTCGACCTTTACGGTTGACGGCAAGGCGCAGGACAGCTACAAAGCCGACGTGGACACCGATGCCGACTACACGCCCGACACCGAGGTCATCGCCGACGGCTACTTCCACGAGTCTGAGTTCAGGAGCGCGCCGTACTTCGATCTTAAGATCGACGGCATCAACCTCCTCGACACGAAGATGTAACAAGTCCTTAGGTTGGTGAGGACGGTTTCCAGAAGGGAGCCGTCCTCTTTTTCGTTGAGTCGCGAGCGAAAAGGAATCATGAGCGAGAAGCAACGTGCGGTGTGCATGCGCAACATCAGCAAATCCTTTGGGTCCGTCGTGGCAAACAGCAACGTGGACCTCGACATTTACCGCGGCGAGATATTGGCCCTGCTGGGCGAGAACGGAAGCGGTAAAACCACCCTTATGAACATGCTGTCGGGCATCTACTTCCCCGACTCGGGACATATTGAGATAGACGGCAAGCACGTGACCATTGGCTCGCCCAGGGATGCCTTCGATTACGGCATCGGTATGATTCACCAGCACTTCAAGCTCGTGAACGTGTTCTCGGCAACTGAGAACATCGTGCTGGGTCTCGAGGGGCAAGGCAAGTTCGACCTTGCCGCGGCGGCCGAGAAGATCAAGGCGATCTGCGACGCCTACGGCTTTGACGTCGATCCCAACCAGAAGATCTACGACATGTCCGTGTCGCAAAAGCAGACGGTAGAGATCGTGAAGATGCTCTATCGTGGTGCCGAGATCCTGATCCTGGACGAGCCGACGGCCGTGCTCACGCCTCAGGAGACCGACAAGCTCTTTGCGGTGTTGCGCAACATGCGCGACGACGGCAAGGCAATCATCATCATTACCCACAAGCTCAACGAGGTCAAGGACATCAGTGACCGCGTTGTGGTTTTGCGTAAGGGTGAGAACGTGGGCGAGCTCGTTACGGCCGAGGCAACCACCCAGGAAATGACCAACATGATGGTGGGTCATCAGGTGAGCCTCAACATCGAGCGACCCGATCCCGAGATGAAGTACCGAATGAATCGCATAAACGTGCGCAACCTCACGGTAAAGAACCGCGAGGGCATAACCAAGCTCGACGACGTGTCGTTTGACATCTTTACCGGCGAGATTCTGGGCATAGCGGGCATCTCCGGATCTGGTCAGAAGGAACTGCTCGAAGCCATTGCGGGCCTGCAGCCCGTGGAGAGCGGCAGCATCGAGTACAACGTGGACGAGAACACGAGCGAGCAGCTCATTGGTATGGACCCGGTAAAGATCGCCTCCATGGGCGTGGTGCTTTCCTTCGTGCCCGAGGACCGCTTGGGCATGGGCCTGGTGGGCAGCATGGACCTCACGGACAACATGATGCTGCGTTCGTTCCGCAATGGCCTTACGCCGTTTACCGATCGTAAGGAACCGCGTCATCTGGCCGAGCTGGTGGTAGAAGAGCTCGAGGTCAACACGCCTAGCGTGAGCACGCCCGTACGGCGCCTCTCGGGCGGAAACGTCCAAAAGGTGCTCGTGGGTCGCGAGATTGCCGCGGCGCCCACCGTGCTGCTCTCGGCCTATGCGGTGCGTGGCCTGGACGTCAACTCGTCCTACCTCATCTACGACCTGCTCAACCGCCAAAAGGGCAACGGTGTGGCCGTGGTGTACGTGGGCGAGGACCTCGACGTGCTGCTTGAGCTGTGCGACCGAATCCTCGTGCTCTGCGGAGGCAAGGTAAGCGGCATCGTGGATGGCCGCACGACCAACAAGCACGAGGTGGGACTCATGATGACCAAGCTTGGGGGAGGTGAGGAGGCATGATTCACGTAGTCAAGCGCAAACCCATGCCGTTGGCGCAGTCGCTGGCGATTCGTTTGGGGGTCATAGCGCTGGCACTCGTGGTGTGTGGCGTCATTACGATGTTTGCGACGGGACTCAATCCCATAGACGTCTATGCCACCATGATTCAGGGATCGTTTGGCTCCCAACGCAAGATCTGGATTCTGCTGCAGGACACGGCGTTGTTGCTGTGCGTCTCCTTGGCGCTCACGCCTGCGTTTCGCATGAAGTTTTGGAACCTGGGCGGTGAGGGTCAGGTGCTCATGGGGGCACTGGCCTCCGCCGCCTGCATGATTACGCTGGGCGACAAGGTGCCGAGTGCGTTGCTCATCGTCATCATGCTTTTGGCCTCTCTTGCGAGCGGTGCCATTTGGGCGGCGATTCCCGCGTCCTTCAAGGCGAAGTGGAACACCAACGAGACCCTGTTCACGCTCATGATGAACTACGTGGCCACGCAGCTCGTGGCTTACTTTGTCATCGTTTGGGAGGTGCCCAAGGGCTCGGGCAACATCGGCATCATCAACCAGAGCACCGAGGCGGGCTGGCTTCCCCAGATCGCCGGCAACAAGTACATGCTCATCGTGCTCATCACCGTGGTGCTCACGGCTTTGATGTACGTGTACCTCAACTACACCAAGCAGGGCTACGAGATATCGGTCGTGGGCGAGAGCGCAAGCACGGCTCGGTATGCGGGCATCAAGGTAAACTGGGTCATCATACGCACGCTGCTCATCTCGGGCGCGGTGTGCGGCTTTACCGGGTTCCTGCTGGTCTCGGGCAACGCGCACACGCTCACCACGAGCATCGCCGGCGGCCGTGGCTTTACGGCCGTTATGGTGGCCTGGCTGGCAAAGTTCAACCCGCTCACGATGGTGGCCAGCAGCTTCCTGCTGGGCTTTATGGGTTCTGGCGCCGGCGAGATTGCCACGGTGCATGGTCTCAACCAGAGCTTTGGCGACATCCTCACCGGCATAATCCTGTTCTTCATCATTGGCACGGAGTTCTTCATTACCTACAAGATCGTGCGGAGCAAGAAGGAGGGCGAGGCCCATGTTTGATCTGGTGTCCTTCATTCCCAGAGCGGTCGCTCAGGGGATCCCGCTTCTCTTGGGCAGCACGGGCGAGATCGTTACCGAGAAGTCCGGCAACCTCAACCTGGGCATCCCGGGCGTCATGTACGTGGGTGGCATCTGCGGCGTCATCGGCTCGTTCCTCTATGAGCGGAGCCTGGCAGACCCCAGCCAGATAAACCCCGTGCTCGGCGTGCTCATCCCGCTCGTCTGCTGTCTTTTGGGCTCGCTGCTCATGGGTCTTATCTACTGCTTCCTTACGGTTAACCTGCGCGCCAACCAGAACGTGACCGGCCTTGCCATGACGACCTTTGGCGTGGGCTTTGGCAACTTCTTTGGCGGCTCGCTCATCAAGCTCACGGGGGCACAGGTGCCCTCCATCGCCCTCTCGTCTACGAGCAACCTCTTTAGGACGTCGCTGCCGTTTGCCGGTTCGCTGGGTTGGTTTGGCCAGGTGTTCCTGAGCTATGGCTTCTTGGCCTATATGGCCATTCTCATCGCCTTGGGCGCCTCGTACGTGCTCAACCACACGCGGGTGGGCTTGCAGCTGCGCGCGGTGGGCGAGGACCCTGCAACGGCAGACGCGGCAGGCATAAACATCACGCGCTACAAGTACACGGCCACGTGTCTTGGCTGCATGATCGCTGGCCTTGGCGGCCTGTATTACGTGATGGACTATGCCAATGGCGTGTGGTCCAACGATGCGTTTGGCGACCGCGGCTGGCTGGCCATCGCGTTGGTCATCTTCACCATCTGGCGACCCAACGTGAGCATCCCCGCCTCGATTCTGTTTGGCGGGCTGTACATCATCTACCTGTTCATACCAACGGGCAATCTGGCGGTGAAGGAACTCTACAAGATGCTTCCGTACGTGGTTACCATCATCGTGCTGGTGATTACCAGTACGCGCAACAAACGAGAAAACCAACCTCCGGAGAGTTTGGGCTTACCATACTTCCGCGAAGAGCGGTAGCATGTAACCGCCGGGGTACGCCCCCGGCGGTACGTTTTTTTTCGTAGGGGCAAACTCCCCGGCAGAACATCGAGAGGAGCGAGAGACAACATGGCTACACCACATAACGCGGCCGAACCCGGTGACATCGCCAAGGTCGTACTCATGCCCGGAGACCCACTGCGGGCGCAGTACATAGCCGAGCATTTTTTGGAAGACGTGACGCGCTTTACGGCAATACGCAACATGTATGGCTATACCGGCACGTACGACGGCATGCGCATCTCGGTTATGGGCAGTGGCATGGGCATTCCGTCCATGGCTATCTATTCGTGGGAGCTTTACAACGACTACGACGTGGACACCATCATTCGCATAGGCTCGGCAGGCGGCTTGGCCCCGCAGGTGCGGGTGCGCGACGTGTTGTTTGCACAGGCGACGTGCACTAACTCGAACTTCCCCGCGCATCTGGGCCTGCCAGGTACCTTTGCCCCCATTGGTGACTTTGGCCTGCTTCGTTCTGGAGTTGAGGCAGCTGAGCGGATGGGCGTCCCATACCATGTGGGCAACCTGATCACCACCGACGTGTTCTACACCGAACCGAAGATTTACGAGCGGTGGGCGGCCATGGGCGTGCTTGGCGTGGAGATGGAGACTACCGGCCTGTACGTGAACGCCGCAAAGGCCGGTAAGCGGGCATTGAGCATTCTGACCGTTTCCGACAATCCGCTCACGGGCGAGAGCACCTCGGCGGAGGAGCGACAAACCTCCTTTACGCAAATGATGGAGATTGCGCTCGACGTTGCGTGCCATGCCTAACGAGTTGCGTCAAGGTAGCGTTTCGCTACACTAATCTGCAATAGGCCGGTATAGGCCTCATGTTGTAGTACACGAGACTTTTTGCCTCTGGATTAAGGTGTCCTTGTGGGCACAGGAGGGAGCCTGGAGTGGGCAGGAGTTTTCTCTTTACCTCGGAGAGCGTGACCGAGGGTCATCCCGACAAAATGGCGGACCAAATCTCTGACGCCATTCTGGACGCCATTCTTGCCAAGGAAACACGCTTGGAAGCGGAGGGCTACATTGCGCCCAATGGCGTTCCTGCGTCGCTGGCTGATGTTCGCTGTGCCTGCGAGACGCTGCTTACCACGGGAACCGTCATCGTGGCGGGAGAGATTCGCACGCAGGCGTATGTGGACGTGCAAAAGATCGTGCGCGATACCGTGCGCAGGATTGGCTACAACCGGGCAAAGTTTGGCTTTGACTGCGAGACCTGCGGTGTTCTCAACATGATTCACGAGCAGAGCCCTGACATTGCCCAAGGCGTGGATGGCACGTTTGCCCGGGCTGGCGAGGATGAGGTGGAGCGCATAGGCGCCGGCGACCAGGGCATGATGTTTGGCTATGCCAGCGACGAGACCAGCGTGCTCATGCCCATGCCTGCCTACCTGGCGCAGCGCATGAGCGAGCGGCTCACGGCCGTGCGCAAGAACGGCACGCTGGACTACCTGCGTCCCGACGGCAAGACCCAAGTGACCGTGCGCTATGAGGATGACAAGCCGGTTGAGGTCACCGCCGTGGTCGTCTCCACGCAGCATGCGGCCGAGATCGAGGACATGGGCGTGATTCGTGCCGACATGCTCGAGCATGTGATTGGCCCCGTGCTCGACGAGGTGGGCATTGCCTGGCACGACGCCGAGGTGTTCGTTAATCCCACGGGTCGCTTTGTGGTGGGTGGGCCCATGGGAGACACGGGCCTGACCGGACGCAAGGTTATTGTGGACACCTACGGCGGCATGGGTCGCCACGGCGGTGGGGCCTTCTCGGGCAAGGACTGCACCAAGGTCGACCGATCTGCTGCCTACGCCGCACGTGGGGTCGCCAAGAACGTGGTTGCGGCTGGGCGTGCACGCAGGTGCGAGGTGCAGCTTGCGTACGCCATTGGCGTGAGCCGGCCCGTCTCGGTGATGGTGGACACGTTTGGCACAGGCACGGTGGACGAGGCAGCGCTCGAACGCGCGGTAACGCAGGTGTTCGACCTGCGGCCTGGCGCGATCATTCGCGACCTTGACCTTCGTCGTCCCATCTTCCAAAAAACGGCTGCCTACGGTCATTTTGGCAGGGAGGATCCCGACTTCACGTGGGAACGCACTGATCGCGTGGACGAGCTGCGCGCCGCGCTCGCGTAAGGAGGGTGCTGCGGGTTACTTGCTGCCTGCAGAGAGGCGCCTCAAATCGCATGTTCGCCCCACCGGAGTGTACGTACACTGTGTACGCGCACTCCGGTGGGCTTTTTCGGTTTTCGCCGTCACCTGCTAGAGCACTCGTCGTCGCTTGGGTGGCAGGTGTGGACGGGCAGTCATGCGCAAGATTACGCACAATGGAGTTCATTGTGCGTAAATGTGTGCCATGGAACGGAAAAACCCCAAATAACTAGCTTGAGAAACCCTTGCATTACGCACAATGGCATTCATTGTGCGTAATCCTGTGCCATGGACAGGGACTTGTCTCGAGATACATCTTGAAGAGCTGGACAAAACGGAATGCCCAGCTTGTGTGAGTGCGTCTTTGACGAACGCCGAGTGGGGAGAGAGTCGGGAGAGCCGACGAAGTCGTGTCATACATGCTATAGTGGCGTGCGACAGTCTGGCAAAGGAGGACATGTGAGTCGTGCGCAAGAGATCGTAGACGAGATTCTCTCTGGCGAGCGATACGCGCGCTCCCATGTGTTCTCCGACCGGGTATATCGCGACGAGCCCATCCTGCGAGCAGGCATTCGGCCACGCACCCCCTCGCAAGGGCCATCTATGGCATCGGCCATACCGCGTACGGAGCGCTTGCACATGCCCGCCGCCTATCGCAAGATGCGCGCACTGGGGCACAACCGTGGCCGTGGGGGATGGGCAGCCGCTCAAACCGCGAGTTCCGCCAAGCTCTTTTACGAGCAGGGCAAGCTCATGGAAGACTTTGAGGACGATTTTTCCCAACCGTGCGAGTTCGCGCGCTACTTTCCCACCTACGACGAGATGAGCGACCGGGAGCTGCGTTGCTACTTCTCGTGGCGTGCCAAGCTCCGTGCGGGAGAGACTCCCGAGGCGCCTACCTCGTTCCTCTTCGTGCATGCCTACGAGCTGCTCTGTGGCATTGGCGTGACACCGGGAGAGCAGGGGTATGCTGCGTTGGAGCAGTTCCGAGCGCAGTACGCAGGCGCAAGCTCGGCCTTCGACACGCACCTCAAGCGGTGGTCGCATGACTACGTGGTGTTCCACGGACTGGATGCCTCGCTGCTCGAACCGATGGGCGGGTCGTTCTCGCTGTCCTCCGTGGCCCTACTCGTCAACGCGCAGGAAATCTTGCTTGAGGCGGACGGATCACTCACGTGGCCAGACGATGGTCCGGTCGCCCGCGAGCTGCCGTCGCCTGAGGATATGCTCGATGCACTCTGTTCGCTCTCTCGCTACCGTGCCGAGCGCTCGAAGTTCTTCAAGGAGCATCGCGAGGATGTGGCGTTGGTGTGCGCCCGCGTGTTCGCGCGCATGGTGGGCCATTGCCACAAACGTCGCAAGACGGACTACCTGGAGGGACTCTTTGGCGTGCCAGCCCGTGTGTCGTACACCATGTTTCCCTCGGCGGTGTTTTGGTCTCCGGAACGCCACGAAGATGCATGCTTTGAGGCGAGCTCGGCCGAGACCTACACCTGTGAGCACGGCTTTTGGTGGCGTGAGCTGCCCTGCAGACGTACCGAGACCAACCGTGAGCTGGGAGCGCTGCTACATGCCATCGACTGCCGCATGCGCAAGGCAACTGGAGACGCGCACCCGCTCAAGGAGCGATCGCTGCCCAAGTACCAGGCTAAGTTCGTGGACGAGGAGATTGCGGCGTTGCTCGCGCAGCGCAAGGCCGAGGAGGCGGCACGTATTACCATAGACTGGTCTGCCCTTAGCGGGATTCGCTCTGCCTCCGCGCGTACCCGAGAAGCGCTGCTCACGGAAGATGAGCGTGAAGACGATTCGCTGACGGCAGAGCGGTTCGAGCCTGTATCACGCAACGTTGCTCACGAGCAGCCTGCTGCTCCTGTGCAGCCGACTGTGCCGCTTGAACCGACCGTTCCGCCCGAGTCATCTGCCTTGGGCCTCGACGCGAGTCAGCTTACGCTGTTGCGGGCGCTTTTGGACGGCCAACCTCTTCCTGCGAATGGGGGAGCGATGTTCCTCTCGCTTGCCGTCGACGCGATTAACGAGGCCTTCTTGGATGTGGTGGGCGACACCGTGATTGACTTTGACGGCGAGACGCCCGTGCTCGTTGAGGATTACGAGCAAGACGTGCGCGATGCGCTGGTTGATGGCGTATAGGCAAGCCCACATACGTACTATAATTTCGTACATTCGTTCGCTTTTTTGCACGAGGATGGCTATACTTGGTTGAATACCATCGAGGGAGGGGCTTTCATGTCGCAGCCTGAGCAACGTCCACGTGTACCCAAACGCATCGCATCCGTCCTTATCAACTCGCTCAAGGGTGGCGTGGTGCCGCGTGTTGGTTTGCCATACATTACGGTGGGCCGAGAGGCGGAGATAGGGGCGTTGCTCCGCGACCTGGACATCGTATCCGAGGGCGGGGCGTCCTTTCGCATCGTCGTGGGACGCTACGGCAGTGGTAAGAGCTTTCTGCTCCAAACGATTCGCAATCACGCCATGGGCAAGGGATTTGTGGTAGCGGATGCGGACCTCTCACCCGAGCGTCGCCTCCAAGGAACTAAGGGGCAGGGACTGGCTACCTATCGAGAGCTCATACGCAACCTGTCCACCCGCACGCGGCCAGAGGGAGGCGCGCTCACGTTGGTGCTGGACCGCTGGATAAGTGGCGTTCAGGCAGACGTTGCCGCCGCCGGCGTCTCTCCGGACGATCCGGGGTTCAATGCCGAGGTGGAGCGCCGCATCTATGCCGTGATCCAAGACCTGCGTGAGCTCGTGCACGGGTTCGACTTCGCGCGGCTGCTCAGCGCCTACTATCGTGCGCACGTGGAGGGCGACGACGAGACCAAGTCATATGTGTCCAAATGGCTGCGCGGAGAGTATCGCACCAAGACCGAGGCAAAGAGCGAGCTGGGCGTCTCGTGCATCATTGGTGACGACGACTGGTACGACTACATCAAGCTGTTCGCGCGCTTTTTGGTGGGTGCGGGGTATGCGGGCTTGGTCGTGCTGGTGGATGAGCTGGTTAACCTCTACAAGATTCCGCATGCCATCGCACGACAGTACAACTACGAGAAGCTCCTTACCATGTACAACGACGCGCTGCAGGGTCGCGCCGAGCACTTGGGCGTAATCATGAGTGGCACGCCCCAGTGCGTGGAGGACCGCCGCCGTGGCCTGTACTCGTACGAGGCGCTTAGGTCGAGGCTTACGCAGGGCCGCTTTGGGCGTGAGGGCTTGGTGGACCTGCTCGCTCCGGTAATACGGCTACAGCCACTCACCTACGAGGAGCTGCTGGTGCTCTGCGAGAAGCTCGCCGACATCCATGCCGGTCTGTTTGGCTACGAGCGCACGCTCACCGAACAGGACCTCGTTGAGTTCTTGCAGCTGGAGCTGGGGCGCGTGGGTGCCGAGAGCCACATAACGCCGCGCGAGGTGATTCGCGACCTCATAGAGATGCTCGACATCATGTGGCAGGAT
>JAFWMI010000185.1 GCA_017513965.1 Atopobiaceae bacterium | reverse complement strand
GTAATAATGGTGTTGTAGTCGGGGAACAGCTTGGCCTGGGCCGGGTCCACGCCAATGCTATACACCTGCGCCTCGTTGCAGGCCTCGAGCATGCCTACGCCCGCGCCACCGGCGGCATGGAACATGACGTCGCATCCGCCCTGAATCATCTTCTGCGCAATGGCCTTGCCCTTGCTGGAGTCGGTGAAGGACTCGGCATACTGGCCCTCGTAGGTAACCTTGGTGCCCTTCTCCTTGTTGGCATACTCCACGCCGGCATAGTAGCCATACTCAAAGTCCTCGATGGTCTCGGACTGCTGGCCGCCAATGAAGCCGACCTTGCCCTTGTCACTCATGCACGCCGCAATGTAGCCAACCACGAACGAGGGCTCCTGAGACTTGAAGGCAACGGCCGTGAGGTTGGAGAGGCCGTCTGCATTCGACCCCTCAATGGAGGCGAACGTCACATCGGGATTCTGCTTGGCGGCGGTGTTAACGGCCTCACTCATGGCAAAGCCAATGCCCCACACGATCTTGGAGTTGGCGTCCACAGCCTTGTCGAGGTTGGTGGCATACTCAGAGTCCTGCTTCGACTCAATGTAGTCAACCTCGTAACCCTTCTCTTCCTTGAGCTTTTGCAGACCCGCCCACGCGAGCTGGTTGAAGGACTGGTCGTTCACACCGCCCGTATCCGTAACCATTTGGATAACGACATCGGAGCCAGCAGCGGCATCCGCAGAGCCAGCGCTGCTCTCGGCATTTCCCCCGCCGCCACCACAGGCAGCCAGCGATGCTGCTCCCAAGCCAGCCATTGCCAAGAACGAACGGCGTGTCATGTGGTCTCTCATGCGATTCCCCCATCTCCTCTTTGGCAGGGACCATTCCCCCCGCCTTGCTCGGACCAGCCCTAGTCCAAACACTCTATGATTAACAATATCATATGTGCCAACACTCGACGTGCAAAACGTTTGCTCATGCGACAAAAGGCACGTTACGTGCCATAATCATGTCACTATATACGCTTGCGAAAGGAATGCCATGTTTAGAGGGATGCGTCGCTTCTCCCAGAAGCTTCCCAAGGAAGAGTGCGAGGAGCTGCTCCGCGAACAAAGGCGCGGGGTGCTCGCCGTGCTTGGCGACGAGGGGTATCCGTATGCGGTGCCACTCAACTTCCTGTACCAGGATGGCTCGCTCTTCTTCCATAGCGCCCAAACAGGGCACAAGCTCGATGCCATCGCGGCATGCGACAAGGCAAGCTTTTGCGTAACGGAGCAAGGCGTGCAGGAACCTGGGGCATGGTGGTACCACGTGCGGTCGGTCATTGCCTTTGGCAGAGTCTCTCGCGTTACGGATCCGCAGCGGATAGACGGCATCCTCCGCGCCCTGGCACAAAAGTACTTCCCGCCCTCCGAGGACGTGGATGCAGACATCAGGCGCAACGGAGGTCGGGTCGCCATTCTGGAGCTCCGGGTTGAGCATCTAAGCGGAAAGCACGTGCGCGAAAAGTAAGGCGTTACGCTTTTCGCAGCTGTTCGCGTACCCTACATGCCAAGAGATCCCTCACCACTTCCGTGGAGCGCTCGGAGGACACGATCACATCTGCATGACGCTTGCTCGGCTCCACAAAGCGCTCGTGCATGGGACGCACCGTACCCAGATATTGCGTTGCAACGCTCTTGAGCGTTCGTCCGCGTTCCTCCACGTCGCGCAAGGCCCTCCTCAAAAAGCGAACGTCGGCAGGCGCGTCGACAAACACCTTAACGTCGAGGAGGCTCCGCAGCGCGCTGTCGTCGAATATCATGATGCCCTCAACAACGATAACGGAGGTGGGGTGCACCACACGAACGCGCTCGGTTCTGTCGTATTGGGCAAAGTCATATACGGGAACGCAGATGTCCCTGCCCTCCTTGAGCTGCTTGAGATGGTGTACGAGGAGCTCGGTCTCGTAGGCGCCGGGATGGTCGTAGTTGAGCGCCGCCCGCTCACCGTAGGAAAGCTCGTGGCGCGCGCAATAGTAATCGTCGTGAGAGAGCACCGTAAGGTCCTCTTCAAATTCTTGCGCAAGCTCGTTGGCAAGTGTCGTCTTGCCGCTGCCCGTTCCGCCGGCTATGCCAATGATCAACTTGCTACCCAAACTCATAACACTGCCTGCCCTTCGTGCACGACGCTACTTTCCCAATGCAGAGACCAACCATTTTCCCGACGTCGTGAGGTCGGATTTGCTGAATCCCGCCGTCTTGGACACCGACCCCTTGATCATGGACGCGGATTCCTCCTTGTTGCACAGGCTCCACATGCACCAGCTCACGCCCCGCTTGTTCAGCACCTTGAGCCATGCGTTAGCCGACGCCTTGTCTATGTTGCCGTTACCGCTCGCGTCGCATATGCCAAACTCGCTCACGAACACCGGCAGGCCACTGTCCAGCGCGTCCACAAGGCGCTGGCGCAAGTCGTCCTTATGCGTTCCGGCATAGAAGTGCATGGTGTACATGACGTTCTTGTATGCAAGGGGACTCGCGGCCGCCTTGTCTATCTCCTGCGACCAGATGGGCGTCCCCACGAGCACGATGGCGTCCTTGTCGTTTGCCCGAATGGCAGGTATCACCTTCTTTGCATACTTCTTAATGTCGTTCCAGCTGGTGCCGCCATTTGGCTCGTTGCAAATCTCATAGATAACGTTGTTGTATCCCTTGAGCGCCGCAGACATCTGCCTGAAGAACGCCTTCGCCTCGCTGGCGTGGGTGAGTGGATTGCCGTCGGAGAGAATGTGCCAGTCCACAATTACATAGAGGTCGTTAGTCTTTGCATAGTCCACGCCTTGCCTCACGAGCGCTTTGAGATCCTTTTTGCTGCCACCCGAGCAATAACCACCATACTCCTGCGTGTACATGGCCAGGCGCACCACGTTTGCCCCCCACGTGTTTCTGAGCTGCTCAAAGCACGCATCGTTTACGTACTGCCCAAACCAGGCAAGTCCATGCGTGCTCACGCCACGCAGCTGAATGGCCTTGCCGTTTTTGTCCACGAGCCTACCGTTCCTTACTGAGAGGGCACCCGCCTTCTTTGGCCCGCGCAAGAGCGGCTTCCGCACAATCTGGAAAGTTACCTTCTTTGTACCGCGATAGGAGCCCTTGCCAGAAATGACTATCGTCGCCTTGCCCACTCTCTTGTTGTTCTTGTATGAGAGCGTGTAATCACGGCCGCGCTTGAGGGTTCTATTTCCATATGTGACGGTTGGCCTTGGCTTGATGGCCTTGCCCGTGTACTGCTTGCTGCCAATCTTGGCAACCTG
>JAFWMI010000184.1 GCA_017513965.1 Atopobiaceae bacterium | reverse complement strand
CACCTTCATGTACTCCACCACGTTCCCCGCGGTAGAGAACATCATCCTGTGCTACCAGTCCAAGGCAGACGAGCCATATAGCACGGCGCGGCTCTACTATCGCGGTTCTCAGCCGAGCAAGTACCTTACGATTCAGCGCGACGGACACGTGCAGGACTTTGAGAAGGATGCCGAGGAATCGAACTTCTTCTATCTGGTCACCTTTGCCAATGGAGCCGACATTGACAGTGTGACCATGGGCATCCCCACCTCCACTGGCGACCTAACGCCTTCCACCACCGACGCGCTTGCCACTGCAGAGGGCTGGGTTGAGGAAGTGCGTACGGCAGGTGACATCAACGAAGACTGGTTCGACTACAATCGCTTTGCCAACTACGGCTGGCCGATGTCGACTGCCGGGCTAACGGTGAAGGCATCCCTCTTGCGCAATACGGAAGACGGTTCTACCTCCCGTGCCTTTATGAGCAAGCCAGTGAGCTTTAGCAACTACGGCGACGAGGTGGACATTTCCTTTGACCTCAAGGAGTTTGACGAGGATTCGGTACACGTGAACATTCTGCCGGCCTCCGACATGGGCGAGTACGACGGATGGAACAGCAAACGTGCAGGCGATCAGGCGCTTACGCAGGCGTATCTTGTGTCCTTTGTGGGTGCGATGGGCGAATATCGTGAGGACTGGGGCCGACTGGTGCCGCTCTCTGTGGGCGAGTTTGCCACCGTTGATGAGAACACCACGCTCGCGGAGCTACTGTCCAACAACAAGCTCAACACGCGCGCATCTGAGCTGATCGATGCCGGCGGCAACCTGGACGAGTGGCTGCTCGTTGGTGGCGTCAACAACGACGAGACCTCAGAGGTGGCCATACCCATACGTCATACCGTGACCACGGAGTCGATGAGTGCGGGTGCGCTCAAATCCGAGGTGGACGGCGCGCTTGCCGACGCGAAGAAGGTAACCGACGCCTACGAAACATGGGAGCAGACGCATGCGACGCCGGCCGACGAGACCGTTGGCGTATACGGGGGCGCTCGGGTTGTGTGTGCGGGAGGCGTTGAGAGCACCGACGAGTGGGGTATGCCGTACTTCATTGAGACGACGGACGCGAACGGCAACGCCCAGGCGGAATGGATGGAGACGTACGAAATCGAGAACTCGGGTGGCCAGTATCTGCACTGCCAGACGTTCATAAGCAAGAAAGAGAAGCGTTACACCTATTGGAACGAGCGATACGGCCAAAAGGTCACCATTACCTATGAGCTGCCCGACGATAGGGCGGCTTCCGGCACGCTCCGTTATGCAGATGTCCTTGACCAGTGGTACAACATCCAGATGGCCATAGGCGGTAGCGTCAATGCAGGAAATGCCGCGCTTGGCACACTTGATGGGCTGCTGGGTGGTGGCCTTGGAACGCAGAGCGTGGACGGTTCGAGTCTTGCGGATCTGCTCCTCACGACTCAATCTCAGCCACAAAAGCCAAAACCTCAGCAGCAGTCCATGGTAGAGGAATTCCTTACCGACATTGGTAACTGGAAGAAGTGGTGGGATGGCAACGACAAGCCCAACGAAAAGGTAAAGGGAGCGATAGACCAGGCGCGTGCGAACGATCCCGCCGATGCCGCAAACCCCAACTCCAAGTTCTGGGACAGCCCCGCCGCGCAGGGTGGAACCGTGGGCGATGTGAACGGCAAGCAGCAGAAGGTAGAGTCTGCGAAGACCGTTATGGTAGAAGGCGGCAAAGATATCGCAAAGCAGGAGGCAAGCGAATTTGTGCCAGGAGCTGGCAAGGTCTTTTGGGTGGCTGACCATTGGGATTGGATCAAAAAGCAGTCACGCAAGCTCACTGGTCAGGAGAAACGCGACTACGAACACTGGAAGTGGTACAACAAGACATACGGCAACCCGCGCAGCAACAAGATTGCCAAAAAGGGCTACATGGATCTTATCTCCAAATACGACAGAGAGACGCTTGACCGGTGGACCTACCAGCAGAAGCAAGAGCGTTTGGCCAAGGCAAAGAAGAAGCAGGGGAATCCCCGCAGGAAAGCAGACCCCTCGGGCATCGTGTATGAGGCGGTGCTCTCCAACCCCGTTGAGGGTGCCACGGTAACGCTGTACACGTTCAACAACGCCGCGGCACAGGCCGATCTTGACCCTGCTCAGTTTGTGGACTCGAGCCTCTTTGGCGTGGAAGACAACCCGCAGGTGACGGGTGCAGATGGTCGCTACCAATGGTTCGTGCCAGAGGGCTATTGGCAGCTCCACGTGGAGAAAGATGGGTATACCAGCGTCAATACGGGCGAGAGCGACAAGTATGGTCTCGACGCAACCAAGAACCTCGTAATAGGGGATCAAACGGTAACGGCTTCGGAGTACTGGATGCCCGTATTGCCCATCCAGCTGGACGTGAACATCCCGCTCGTGAGCAAGGCGTCTCCTAAGGTCGCCACCATAGAGGCGGACCAGCTGGGAGCTACCGTAACGTTTAGCAAGTACGTCGTTGCGGACTCCGTGACGGCAGACCTGTTTAAGGTGAACGGCGCGGCACCCGCATCGATTGAGGCTGTGGATGCCGAGGCGGCGGGCGATGGCTCCGGTACGATGCTGGCACGCACGTTCCGGCTTGTGTATGCCGGTGGTGCACTGGCAGAGGGCGCCTCGGCCGAGGTGACGTTTAACGACGCTGACGCTGCGGTAACAAGCTACGCAGGCGTGAAGGTGGCGGCGGCAGACAAGACCGTGACGGAGACCAAGGAGGTCGTCTTCAACGAGGCACTGGCAACCAAGGTCGCTAAGCCCAAGGCCACCAACCGCACGTACAACGGCAAGGAGCAGGTGGGCGTGCCCGCCGGTGCGGGATACGTGCTCACCGGAACGACACGTGCCACCAAGGCGGGCAAGTACGTAGCGATGGCCAAGCCGGCAGCGGGCTACGCCTGGGACGATGGCACACGCGGCGAGGTTAAGCTCGCGTGGAGCGTCGCGCGAGCCAAGGTGGTTGCCCCCGCGGCTGCGACCGGGCTCACGTACAACGGCAAGGAGCAGGTGGGCGTGCCCGTCGGCGCGGGCTATGTGCTCTCCGGAACGTCGAAGTCGACCGACGCAGGTGCCTTTACGGCCTATGCGACGCCCGATGCTAACCACTGCTGGCAGGACGGCACCGTCGCACGCAAGACCCTCTCGTGGGCCATCGCCAAGGCGGCCAACCCCATGACCGCCAAGGGGAAGAAGGTTGCAATCAAGGCCTCCAAGCTCACGAAGAAGGCTCAGGCGGTAAAGCCTAAGAAGGCGATGGCCATAAAGGCCGCCCAGGGCAAGCTGAAGTACAAGGTCGTGAGCGTCAACAAAAAGAAGAAGCTCAACAAGAGTTTCAAGGTGGCGACGAACGGCAAGATTACCGTAAAGAAGGGCATGGCGAAGGGCACCTACAAGGTGAAGATCAAGGTGACCTCGGCAGGAAACAACAACTACAACAAGGTAACCAAGACCATCACGGTGACGGTGAACGTGAAGTAACCACAGAGGGACAGTCCCTATTTGGTTAGTAACCAATGAGGGACTGTCCCTCATTGGTTACCATGCTCCATCCGTTGACGTGGGAGCTCGTGGCGAGTAGTATGAATGTGTGAGTTTAACTCGCAAAAAGCAGTGGACCCTACTGTGAGTGGGAATGATAAAAGCAGTGGACCCTACTGTGAGTGGGAATGATAAAAGCAGTGGACCCTACTGTGAGTGGGAATGATGCCATTGGCGGGCTGCGCATGCGGCCCGCCACCATCTTCTTGGGGTTGATGCCATGGGTAAACTGCGTCTGTATCATATGGACATGAAGTATGTGCGGGACTTGGCGAGTGTCGACGACAGGGTCATGTCAGTCTCACCTCAGACGGGCAAGGCTTCACGCCCATTTGTAGGGGTAATAGTGATAAACGAAGACAGGAAGTATTGCGTGCCGTTGTCTTCCCCTAAACCCAAGCATGAAAGTATGCGCAATGGTCGAGACTTTACCAAGGTGTACGATCCCAAGGGAAAGCTCATTGCGGTGCTTAACTTCAACAATATGATTCCTGTGAATCGGGAGGTAGTTGACGAGGTAGACCTCGTATTCCGAAAGCAAGATGATGCTTCGATGAGGGCATACAAAATGTTGATGCGTAACCAGATTGACTGGTGTAATACGCATGCCGACGAGATTATTCGTAAAGCAAACAAGCTGTATCGGATTATTACCATGGACGCAGACAAGTATCGAGGTTTAGCAAGGCGGTGTTGTGACTTCGTTCGCTTGGAAGCAGTGCTCGATGCGCGTGCATAGGTGACGTAGTTCGCTCCTTGCCACAGAGGGACAGTCCCTATTTGGTTAGTAACCAATGAGGGACTGTCCCTCATTGGTTAGCCCGAGAGAAAAAGCGAGGGACGCGTCGTTTGGCGCGTCCCCCGCTTTGGCGTCTGATACTTCTTGCCTATGCGGCCGCAGGATCTGCGGGAGTCTCAGCTGCGGGTGCGGGCTCCGGCTCAGGTGTCGCCTCGGGAGCGGGCTCCGGTGCCACCTCGAGTGCTGGCGTCGCTTCGGGAGCGGCTACTGGTTCAGGTGCGGTAGCCGGCTCGGCCACGGTCGCCTCTTGCTCGGTCACTGCTGGCTCGTCGGCCTTGGCAGCCGCCGGCAGTTCCTCTGCCGACTTGTCGCTTGACTGCGTCTTTGCGCCCTTGTCCGGGTCGCTCATGCCTCCGCCAATCTTCGCCTCGGTGGGCTTAACGGTGGACTCTACGCCAATGTTGGATTTGACGATGTGGTAGTAGTCCGAGTTGACCTTCTTGTTCGCGTCAAGCACGGTGTTGTAGTACTTGTCGAACGGGAAGAGGATGGACCCGTTGGGATGCTTGTTATCTCCGAGCTTGTTGTCAATGTAGAGCATGTAGTTGAGGAACGCCAGAACGTAAGGGCCGCGTACCGTTCGTTATACTCATTCATCTTTGATTTGGGGATCTCGCTCTCGATAACGTCGCGCAGGTTGGTGGCGCCCACCATGCCCGTGCGATTGAAGTCGTCCATGAAGGCATGGAGGGTCTCGTGGACGAGCGTGTTCTGTAGCTCAACCATGGCCTTGCCTTCGCGAACGAGCATGTACTTGCCCGTAGAGGGATCTTTGACGGTGTCGCCAAATAGGTGATGTCTGTTGAGGCGTCGTACACCGAGAGGTCTCCTCGGAGCCAAACAGCTCGGTGAGTGATTCGGAGAGGGTCACGGTAAAGGTGTCGTCGCTGAGCGCGTACTCCTGAGGCACGAAGAACGCGAGCGCGGGCAGGTAGTCGTGCCCGTCATCGGCCGCGTCACGGTCGACCTGCATGTCGTCACGCACCCACAGGACGGGGATGTCCCACGTGTTTTTTTCGGCGGTCGTGACGACGGCCTCATCGTCGAGCTGGGTGCCTGTCTTTGGACCGTCAACATCGTCGATGTATATGTCGCTTATCTGTGAGGTTTGGTCTGCCTCCATCGTGTGATTGTCCAGCTCCACCTCGCGCTGCGCGGCGAGCGCAACGTTGGGCAGTACGAGCTGCAGTGCCAGCATCATGGAGAGGAAGGACACAAAGGCCCTCTTTAGCCGCGAAGCTGTCATATTCATCTTTCTCGCGCTTGGGACGCATGTTAATTACATCAGTATGGCACTCCTCATCTTGTTCGTAGCAAGAAGAAAGTTGAGAAGCCGAATGATTCATTCGGACAGCACAATAACAAAATGCGTTGGGATTGTAATCTAACGATATATCTTTGCTTGGTCTACTGCGCAGCGTCAAGGTGCGCGTCGCTGAGGTAATGCGCTCGGATTTCTCGCTTGCTCTTGCAGCCGGTCTTCCTGAGCAGGTTGCGAATGTGGTACTTCACCGTGTTCTCCGAGACGAACAGCTCTGCGGCAATCTGGGTGTTGGATCGCTCGTCGAGTACGAGACGCAACACCTCTCCCTCGCGTGCCGTGAGGTCGTGCCGCATGGCGAAGAGCTCAAAGAGCTCTTCCTCGGTTCGCTTGACCTCTTCCGTGGGGAGGTAAAAACGCTGGTACAACAGGAAGAAGGCCATGGCCGTAAGGGCAAAGAGCAGGGCGGCGAGGCAAATGAGCACTGGTCGGGCACCTTCCAGGCCAAGGCAGATGGCGGTGCCCAGCGCGTCGCCAATGCGTCCGAGCATGAGGCCCGCTCCGGCAAGGTACCAGCGGGACGCTTGTGCGCTCATGTCCACCGCAAACACCACGCGATACACCGAGAAGAACCCAAACAAGAGGTAATCCACGCACCACACGAGCATGGAAGGGGCATCGCTGCCCACGAGTGATAGCGAAACAAACGGCATGATGAGCGCGCAGAAGCAGCACAGTGCCCCAATGCGCCGGTCTTTGTCGGACACGAACCCAGCAATAACGAGCCCTATGCCATAGAGCACGCGCGAGAGTTCTAGGTTCACGGTTGTGCCAATGTCGTTGGCGGGTAGGCTGTAGCCCACGTTTTTTACGAGGCTGAGCAGGACGATGGTGGCTGCGATGAGCAGCATGGCGGGGTCCTTGAGCTCTTTGGGGAAGGTTGGAATCGCTATGGCTGCGTTGGGCTTTGCGTCTTTGTTCGCTTGCGGCCAAACCGGGACGCGTTTCCACAGCAAGACGGCGGAAGGGATCATGAGCAAAAGAAAGAGGGCTATCCCACCGTATTCACGTGTAAGTGCGCCTTGCGCCGGCAACGATACGAGCCAGGAGGCCAGTGTGGAGGCGGCGTATGCCACCCCAAACGTGGTCGCGCGGTATGGCGCATCCACATGCATCGCCAGAATGCGCAGGTACTCAGCGGCGAAGAATCCATAGAAGGCGTTGGCGGTGCAACCAAACGCGAGCGAGACGGTGAGGGAGCTGGTGAGTACGGTCGGCACGAGCAGAAGGGCATAGAGTACACAGGCGCACGATGCGGCGCGTCGCAGGCGCGCGGGTGGGTGTCGCCTGCCCACGAGCATGTAGGCGCCTATGCCTACGGCTTGCATAAGGTACCCAAATACGAGTGTGAGAGCCTCCAAGGGAAGCGTGCTTTCGAGTTGAGAAAGGCGATACAGCCAGCAGAGCCATCCCGCAGAGGCAAACCAGAAGCATATGAAGATGCGCAGGCCAACCTGAAGCGCACGCTTGTGGCCAGTCGTCATTGCCCGTCCCTCCCCTTGTTTCTCATTATTTCTATGGTATCGCAAGGAGAAGAGTCTGTGCGTGGGCCTTAGGGGAGTGCGAATGGTGGTCATCAACCAAAAAGGGACAGTCCCTCTTTGGTTAACCAATTGGGGACAGTCCCTCTTTGGTTACTCGGCGCGGCTTGTGGCCGGTTGTGAAAAGCGCCATCGTAAAACCGCAGGTAAAGGGGCTCCTACCCAAAGACTACCCTACCGCTTGCGTGTGAAGGCGCATACGATAATGCTGCAGGATTGGCCTGTTTTCACGGACTTTGGAGGGATTGGAATGAAACATCAACGAATTGCCAAACGCGTCGCAGCACTCTTTGCCACACTGTCGTTGTTGCTCGCGCTCCTACCCACGACCGCGATTGCGGCAACGTGGACCAAGAAGTCGCTTAAGTATATTGGGTCCAGCGATTCGCTCTCCACCCAGATAAAGAAGTCCACCAAGATTAAGAAAACCGGCTTCTATGCGCTCACCATGAAGGGCGGCAACGGCATCGTAAGGTTCAGGGCACCCAAGACCAAGACGTACAAGTTCACCTTCTCCAGTCTCAAGAGCAGCGAGGTAAACGACGTGGCGTGTGTTATAGGTTTCTGTCGTGTCTCGGGCGGACAGGCGTCCTATAAGAACGTTAAGACCAAGGAAGGAACCCGCCCTCGGGTACCGGTGGTCTCTTCGAGCTTGGCGAATGGCAAGACCTTTAAGCTCGACGGATACACCTACGAGAGCGTTAAGACCCGCTACGGGAAGATTAAGCTCAAGAAGGGCCAGTACATCTATGTCGTAATAGATGCGCGCGACATGAGCAACAGCCATGTGTCCACGAAGATGCGCATGAAGATCTCGTAGTGCGTGTGGATGTCCATCGGCTCGTCCTTTGGACCGCTTGCTTGTTTGAATCGATATTACTTGACTTGAGACTATTGTGATATCACAATAGTCTCAAGTTGTTCTCAAGGGGAGAACAGTTCGAGAAAGGCACGTTGATGAGCGTAGAGAAGAAGGCTCATGCGGCAAGTGGTTGGGCCATGTTGCTCGTGGTGGTTGCGGGGTACCTCGCATCGATTTTGCTGCTCATAACCGGCTTTATTATGTTCATAGCATGGGATAGCAGCTACTTTTATAGGGGACCAAATCCCCTGCTCATCCTCTTGCTGGGCATGGTTTTGCTCGTGATAACCTCCATAGCCCGACGCGGGTTCTTTACCCTCCAGCCCGGTCAGGCGCGCGTGTGCGTACTCTTTGGCAAGTACGTGGGTACCGTGCGTGACGACGGCCTCAAGTGGGCGAACCCGTTCTTTGCAAAGAGCCTGGGCCTCTCGAGCAACCCGGGCGGGTCGAGCGAGACCGCGGTGGTGCATCGTCACGACTCGAAGATCTCGGTACGTGCACGTACGTACACCGGCGACCGCATTAAGGTGAACGACAAGATGGGCAACCCCATCGAGATCGCCACGGTAATCGTATGGCATGTGGCCGACACGGCCAAGGCGCTCTTTGACGTGGACGACTACGAGTCCTACGTGGAGATGATCACCGAGACGGCGCTGCGCCACGTGGCCTCGCTCTATTCGTACGACCACATGGCGGACGACGACGAGAATGCCGACGCCATTACGCTGCGCACCAACATAGAGGAGGTCTCGGAGGCGCTCAAGGCCGAGCTCTCGCGCAAGCTTGAGGTGGCTGGCGTGGAGGTGGACGATGCACGCCTTACGCACCTTGCCTACGCACAGGAGATTGCTCAGGCCATGCTGCGTCGTCAGCAGGCGGAGGCCATTATCGCGGCGCGCAAGAAGATCGTGGAGGGGGCCGTGGGCATGGTTGACATGGCGCTCGCACAGCTCTCGGAAGGCGGTGTGGTGGACTTCGATGAGGATCGCAAGGCAGTTATGGCTTCCAACCTCATGGTGGTGCTGTGCGGCGACTCCGAGGCCCAGCCCGTGGTGAACACCGGCACGCTGTACCAATAAGAGGGTTGGAGCGGTTATGGCCAAGCGAAAGCAGTATCCGCTGCGCATAGATCCCGAGGTGTGGGAGGCCGTCCAAAAGTGGGCGGCCGACGAGATGCGCAGCGCCAATGGCCAGGTGGAGTTTATCTTGAGGCGGGCGCTTAGCGAGGCTGGGCGCCTGCCCGCGCGCGGCGGGCCTGTTGAGGAAGGTGCGCGGGAGAAATAGCCCTCTGCGGAAAACGTACCGCAAGACCACGCGAAAAAGCAGATTTTTAACGGATATCAGTAGTTTTTGAGGCAAGAATTGCCACCACAGAGATAACAGCCTCGTGTTTGTGCAGGTACAAGGTGGCAAAAATGTGCGTCCGTAAAAACGGAGGCCAAAAAACTACCAAAAGCCGTCAAAAGTTTGTATTTTTAAACATGCTTTCGGTACGTTTCCCCCAAGGGGTCTCTGGAGCCTTCCGGATGCAGCGCAAATGTCGTGCGCGCTATCGATGTGAAGCCATAATGAGGTCTTCCGTGAGTCTGCGGACTCGCTTGACGATGGCTGCGATGCGCAGTGGCGGAATGTTGGGGTTAGTCGCCAGCATGTCGCCCACATAGTCGGGAAAATCCAGTAGCGCTTCCTCGCGCACCCAGCTGAGGTGCCCCTTGAAGAGGTTGAGCTGCGCGAGCGGTCTCATCCCGTTGTACTTGAAGGGCTTGGCCATGTATGCAAAGTCGATGGGCAGCTCCAGCTGGGGCATGTCGGACCACAGACAGGATCCCGTATCGAAGATGGGCGCAAGCCGGGTGCCCGTGAGCGTCTCCACGTTGCGCATTACGCCAAAGTTGCGCCAATGCCGGTCGCGATTTGCCAGCACGTAGTCGCAGGCAAACATACGGGCGAGGCCGTCCGTAACGTCGCCCAGGCCAAGCTCGTCGCAGCACCGAAGATAAAACATGAGGTCGCTTTCGCTGTTGCGCTGCTTGCGGCGCCGGATGAGGTCGTATGCAGACACAAGCTCCTCGTCTTCCTGCAGCATGTTGTTGCAGGCGCTGTAGACGCGACGGTCTTCCTCAAGCAGACGATACTCGGTGTAGGTTCCAGGCTCCAACAGCCTGCGGTGCAGCTCGGTGGCAATCACCTCGTTATAGGGCTCTTGGTTAAATGCACCCACGCCGGATTTTACCAGCACGCGCTTGCCGTCGATAATCTTCCACTTCTTGCGCAGGTCGCCACCTACGGTGGAGTTGGGTGACGTGAGGTTTACGCGCGCGTAGTCCAGCTCGCCCGTGGACGCGCTTGAGTCCTGCCCAAGTGTGAGCACGCCCAGGTCGTCGGAGAAGTCATTGTCAAAGAAGTTGATGTCTGCCCAGCTCTGCGGGGCATCAAGGTCGTCAATCCAGTAGCGGTCCGAAAGGGAAAGGCCAAAGTTGCGCTCGGCCAGCTCGAGCGTGGAGTCGAGCCGTAGGTTTTCCAGCAGACGCTCAACCTGCTCACGCGAGGCGGGTATGGCCCGATGCCGCCACCAGTAGTTGAGTTCGCGGCGACTTACCTGGCCACGCTCGTCAAAGAGGCCGATGGGTGCGTGGGAGGCGTCAATCACTTCCAGAATGCGCGTGGCGGTGTGCGTCTCAAGGTCGTATGAAAACTCGAGCACGGGGTACGTCTTGTTCATGAGTCTGAATTGAGCCATTAGAACCCCCGCGAATGTCTTGTGCGTGCCATATGTGATGTATGTGAGTGTACCCTAACGCGGAGCAATCCGCTCCCGCAAGGGAGGCGGAAAGCTCGTTCCGCGCTTGTTCCAATAGTGATGCATATCAATTATAGTCCCAGCTTGACAGCACAGATGTGAGGACAGTACATTAAGGTTGCAGGTATATTGGGGGCGACTCTAATGGGAGGGGATGGCAATGAAACGGGGACAAGCAGGATGGAGGGGCGCGCGTACGGCGCTGAGCCTTGTTGTGGCAACGAGCATGGCGTTGGCCGGATGGTCCGTCCCCGCGCTTGAGGCGCTGGCGGACGAGGCTGAGGTCATCGCTGAGGAGGCGCCGGTCTCCAACGAGCAACCGGTCCAGAGTGGCGCGACGACCGAGGAAGCACTTGCCGTGCAGGACGATGGCGAGGACCCCTTTGTTCCGGGTGGCATGACGGCGAATCAAGAGCTTATCTTTATCGATGGCACCGCGACGCTGTCCGTGCATCTCGACAAGATTGGTGCCCCTGAGGGAACGCAGCCTGAGCTCAAGGCTGGCAGATTTTATCCAGGCGGCGTGGGCAACAATGGTCTGCAGTGGGGCGACGACCTGGGAATCGAAGGCCTGTTGCGCTATGACGAAGAGAGCAGTACCGTAATCGTGGACGGCACCAAGCTCGCCGACACCGACCTCGTGTCCAATCGCAATGTGGGCGTTTACATAAACGCGGACTTCACTTGGGGAGAGAGCGATTCGCAGACTACCAAGGTTGGTAGCGTGGTGCTGTTTGTGGACGAACCGTTCGTTGGCCACGACCAAGAGAACGAGCGGGTCATGTTGCGGGGCTGGGATGGAGACGTTGACAATGAGTACAACGTCTACGTGGAGAATGCCGCGTTCCCCAACGGGGAGGACCTTCGCTACACCGTAACCAACGTGGAGATTGAGAGTAGCGAGCCCAATGAGCCCGGCGACGTGGTCCTCGCGATTACCCAGAAGGAGGACGGGCAGGGCTGGCACTACGAAGCCCGCAACTTCGGCCATGCCGTGGTGCGCGTGTCGTACAGGGACCCTGCCGAGCTGGGCGGCGGCACCGGAAGCTATACCTTCGACGTGCACGTGGACGACGTCGTCTACGATTTGAACCTCAGAACATCGACGGGCTCAGACAGGCTTCTGCCAGGGAAGAGCGTGGACTTTGAGGTGACCGGTCGTCGCAAGTGGGAGAATCCCGAGACGGGCGAGCGAGGCGAAGATTCCGATGGCTTGAGCTACAGCTGGGATGTTGTCTCTACGCGCGGTGACTTGGGTAACGTGCCCGAAAACGTGGCGAGCATTGATCAGAATGGTCGCCTTACCGCTCTCGCCTTGCCGGACGACGTCCACGGCGTGTGGCAGTTCGTGAACGTACGGGTAACCATGAAGGACGCGCACGATCCCAACGCGAACACCACGTGTGACTTCGAACTCAAAATCTGCGACAACTATACCGAGGTGTGGCCCCCGGCCATCAATAGCCGGCTCATACCTGGCAAGTCGCAGACGATAACGCCCGAGGTGAGGAACTACCGGGTTGACCTTGCCAACGACTACGAGGTGATTCCCAACGTGACCTTTGAGGCGAGCGGGGTCGACCAGAATGCCGTGACCGTGGAGAAAAACGGTGACGGAAGCTTTACGATTACGCGTCTCGACCGCTATCCCACTGACTTCTTCATTACGGGACGGTGGGCTGACGATGAGCACGACGACTTGGAGAAGCCCTGCCGGTACCACCTGGACCATATTGACTTTGGAATGTCGTTCAAGAACGGCGACCAAGAGCGGCTGTATCCGGGCGATTCTGTGACCCTTGAGCCGGAGGCGGCAGAGGCAGACAGGGATCTGTTCGATTCCTGCGAGCTCGACTGGTCGGTAGGCGTGGCCAACGACCGGGGTGAGTTTAGCTACGACAATGCGACGAGCGACGACGAGAAGGTCTTCTCCGTCGTGGGTAACACCATCGTGCTCGATGCCAACAAGTGCCTGGCAAACGAAACGATTCGCGAGCATGGCGGCATAAACGTGTGCGCACGCGCCAAGGTTGGTGGCGTGGAGCTTGCCGATGCCTGGTGCTGGGTGGAGCTGCGAGAGCCGCACATAGACTACGACCGTGAGAACGACCGAAACATGCTCCCCGGCTGGGGGGATGACATTGACCGTGAGTACAACGTGTACGTGGAGAACGCCGCGTTCCCCAACGGAGAGGACCTTCGCTACACCGTAACCAACGTGGAGGTTGAGAGTAGCGAGCCCAATGAGCCCGGCGACGTGGTCCTCGCGATTACCCAGAAGGACGACGGGCAGGGCTGGCACTACGAAGCCCGCAACTTCGGCCATGCCGTGGTGCGCGTGACGTACAGGGACCCTGCCAAGCTGGGCGGCGGCACGGGAAGCTATGCCTTTGAGGTGCATGTGGGCAACACCGTACACGAAGTGGACATGTGGAGCGAGGACGGCGTCTATCGCGCGCTCCCCGGACAAACCATCACGGTCTACGCGCAGGGCGTGCGCAAGCAGCAGGACGAGGAAGACAAGCACGATGGATTTGGCTACGAGTGGAGCCTTGGCGACAATGCGCAGTATGCCACGCTCACGGTTGACCAAAGCGATCCCCAGCGTGCTTACGTCACAT
>JAFWMI010000183.1 GCA_017513965.1 Atopobiaceae bacterium | reverse complement strand
TATACAACAATTGCGCGTAGGACGGCCCCGCCGCGCCGGTACTCTGCTAGGGTTTGAACTCTCTTTTACCAGGGCACGGCAGGTGACTTGAGGGTGCCGTACCCCTTCAAAGCCGCGTTCAATTTGTTGGTGTAGGTAGCTGAGCTCACCTTTTTGCCCATTACATACCAAGCTGGATTGGTGGTCATTTCTTAACATTATTTCACTCATTATCAGCTAGCCATCGTCAACAACATTGATACGCTTTGAATCCCGATAACGTCTTTAAGCGTGCGCTGCCTTCTGCCTGGCTCGGGTGGCTCGATTGCAGTCAAGTTCGAATAGGAGCGGCCTCATCACGTAACGCCGCCTTTTTGAGATGATGTAGCTCTTTTGCGCGTAGAATTATGTAAGTGAGAACGGAAACCTATCAAAGGAGACTGGCCATATGAAGTTCGAAGAGTTGACCACGGAGCAGAAGGAAAAGGCCATCGCCTGCAAGACGCCTGACGAGCTGCTCGAGCTCGCCAAGGAGGAGGGCATCGAGCTGACAGACGAACAGCTCGAGGGTATCTCCGGCGGCGGGTGGAGCAGCCCTAGCTGCGGCGACGACACCGCGTGGACGTATGTCTGCTAACCTGCGGACATGGTAGCCGCAACGACCACCACACGAGCTCCGTATTCGATAAGCTTCGCCATGCGCCTGGCGCAAATGGCGGCAAAGCCCCTGTTGGACGTGCAGGTGTGCGATCACTGCAATCTGCGGTGTGCAGGCTGCCTGCACTTCGCCCCGCTGGCGGATGAGCGCTGCCTCGACGTGAGCGCATACGAGCGCGATTTGTCGCAGCTGGCGTCCATCGACGGTATCGAGGGCTACCTTGGTTCCATTGCGCTCATGGGCGGCGAGCCGCTCCTCCACCCGCGTCTCGTCGACATCGTCAGCACGACCCGCTCGCATCTGCCCTGGCAGAACGTCATTCTGTGCACGAACGGGCTTCTGCTCAAGCACATGGATGACGACTTTTGGCGCGCCCTCGTCGAATGCGACGTGGGACTTCTCGTATCGCCGTACCCCCTGCGCATCAACTACGACGAACTCGCAGCACTCGCACGCGCGAAGGGGGTACGCGTCGGTTTCGCACAGGACATAACAGGCACCGTTAACGGCAAGGAGGCGTTCCTGCGCCTGGCGATCGACCCCAAGGGGGAATGCGACCAAGCTCGGTCGTTCACGTCATGCCCCTTCGGCGGGAGATACCTGCAGCTTGCGCGTGGGGCGATTTGGCCGTGCCAGGTGGCCGCCCACCACGGCTCATTCGCGCGGCGCTTCGGGTACGACATGCACGATTCCCCTGACGACTCGCTGCCCCTGTCATCCGTTGGCTCGACGGATGACATCGAGACCTTCCGCCGCATGCCGCACCCCATGTGCCGGCACTGCGACAACGACGCGCTCACGGTCGCTCCCTGGGAGCGCTCCAAGCTCGCCGCCGACGAGTGGCTCGCGCCGCGCTAGGTCCGATTCATTCCCAGACGTTCGCAGATGCGGGCGACCTCGAAGCGCACGCGCTCCTCGTCGATGGTCGTAAGCTCGCGATGGCGCAGCACAACCTTCCCATCGATGATCACCGTATCCACCTCGGACCCGTTGGCGGCGTAGACAAGCGCTGAAACGGGATTTCCCAAGGGCACAAGCGAGGGCGCGCCTAGGTCGAGCAGCGCAAGGTCGGCCCTCTTCCCCACCTCAATCGACCCGCAGGGCAGGCCCAAGGCCCGAGCGCCACCCCGCGTGGCCATGCGCAGGGCGTCACCGGCGGAAACGCATTGCGGGCTTTCGTGCGTGCCCTTGTGCACCAGGGCGAGCAGGCCCATCTCGCGAAACATGTTCTGCGCGTTGTTCGACGCGGCGCCGTCGGTGCCCAGGCACACGCTAACGCCCGCCTTGATCAGCTCGGGCACGGGGGCGAAGCCGTTTCCGAGCTTCATGTTGGAAGCAGGACAGGTTGCCACGCTCACGCTGCACTCGGCCAGAATGGCACAGTCGGAGTCGTTGACGCGTGTGCAATGAGCTGCGACCGTGGGTACGTCGAAGATGCCGGCATCCCGCACGTACTCCACCGGCGTTTGGTGATGCCAGGCCCACACCCTTACGCTTTCACCTTGCGATTCAGCGAGGTGGATATGAATGCCCATGCCCTGCTCGCGGGCCACGTCGGCCACCATGCGCAGGTAGTCGGGCCCGCAGGTGTAGGGCGCATGGGGGCCCAAACGGAAGCTCAGCCGGTCGCAAGCGGAAAACTCGTCGCGCTCCCGCAGCGCCTCGTGGATGCGCTGATCGTCACGGTCGTGATGATTGCCTGCCAAGGCGCGGCACACCACGGCGCGCATGCCCGACTCCACCACCGCGCGGGAGGCCTGGCCGATGTGCTTCTGCATGTCGTTGAAGCAGGTGGTGCCCGAGCGGATCATCTCGGCCTGGGAGAGCAGCGAGGCCCAGTAGGAGTCTTCGGGTTCCAGACGCTGCTCGATGGGACCGATGGCGCCGAAGAGCCAACCCTCCAAGGCGAGGCCGTCGGCCGCGTTGCGCATCATGCACATGTAGGTGTGCGCGTGTGCGTTCACAAGGCCGGGGATGGTCAGGAAGCGGGTGCCGTCGATGGTCTCGTCTGGCGCGAATCCTTCGGGCGCCTCGTCGATGCCCGCGATGTCTGCCCCCTTTATGTAGAGGTCGTGGCGGCTGGCAGCGTGGCCGTTGCCGTCAGGAAGAACGGCAAGTGTGTTTCGGATGAGCAAGCTCATGGGAACCTCCTGGCCATCATTGTACATCGCTGGCATGAACATCCTCACCGCGCAAACCCTGGGCCGTCGTTCGTTCAACCTACCACATCTATCGGAAGCTGCGGATTACATGAGCAAAACTGGCTGCAGCGCAAGGCGCCCCCGAAGACGTGGATTCGTCTCCGGGGGCGTCGAATTAACGCTATGGGCGAGGCGTGGTGAAGGTTCTCAGGCCCTGTCGTCGTGATTCTTACCAAATAGCAAAGCCAGCTCCCAAACCACAGAGAACGCAGCTCGTGGTTTCGCACTTGGCATAATGCCCGTGGGCGGCAAGGCCTACGGGCATGCGATGTGAACCCTTGATCGGAGGTGATTCACGAGCCCTTAACTACGTGGCATTGACCCCTGCCCCTGCGGGTCTGGGAAGAAGTACAAACGCTGCCACGGCCGATAGAAGCTTGTACGCGCGTGGGGTCATCGGGGGTCTGTCCCTTCGTGG
>JAFWMI010000182.1 GCA_017513965.1 Atopobiaceae bacterium | reverse complement strand
GCGTTGAGGGGGTTACCCCGCCTCGAGGAAGGCGCCGGTCTGGCGGTCCCAGAGGCGCTCGTAGGTGCCGCCGGCACGGCTGAGCTCTGCGTGGGTGCCGTCCTCCACGATGGCGCCGTCCTCCAGCACGACGATGCGGTCGAGGGCGGCCACGGTGGAGAGGCGGTGGGCGACGACGATGCTCGTGCGTCCGCGCATGAGGTTCTCGAGCGCGCCCTGGACGAGCGCCTCGGACTCGCTGTCGAGGGCGGAGGTCGCCTCGTCGAGCACGAGGATCGGGCAGTCGGCCAGTATCGCGCGGGCGATGGCCACCCTCTGGCGCTGGCCGCCGGAGAGCTTGACGCCGCGCTCCCCGACCATGGTGTCGAGGCCCTTGGGCAGCCGGTCCACGAACTCGAGCGCGTTGGCGAGCCGCGCCGCCTCGCGTATCTCGTCGTCGCTCGCGTCCGGGCGCCCGTAGGCGATGTTCTCGCGGATGCTCCGGTGGAAGAGCAGCGCCTCCTGCGGCACGTAGGCCACCTGGCGGCGCAGGCTCTGCTGGGTGCAGCGGCTCACGTCCTGCCCGTCCACGTAGATGTGGCCCTCCTGCACGTCGGATAGACGCAGCAGCAGCTTCGTGAGGGTCGTCTTGCCCGATCCGGAGCGGCCCACCAGCCCCACGCGCTGGCCCGCCGGCACGCGCAGCGTGAGCCCGTCGAAGACGTAGTCGCCCTCGGCCGCGTCCTCGTAGCGGAAGCGGAGCCCCTCGAAGTCCACGGCGCCCTCGGTGACGACGAGCTCCGGCGCGCCGGGCGCGTCCTCCACCAGGCGCGGCTCGTCCAGGATCTTGGTCATCTCGGCGGCGTCGCCCACCGCGCGGTTCATGCGCTGCATCATGGAGTTGAAGTAGTTGAAGCGCATGGTGAGGTTGTACGTGTAGGTAAACATCATCACCAGCGTACCCGCGGAGATGCCGTACCAGGCGTTGCCGCCACACACGAAGATGGACGTGACGAACATGATGAAGGTGATGAGCGTGGAGGTCATGGCACCGCGACGCATCATCGCGTTCATGGAGACGCGTTCGGCTGCCATGGCCTCTTGGTCTGCCTCGTCGAAGAGCTGGCGCTCGTAGTCCTCGCGCCCGCAGGTCTTGACGGCCAGGATGTTGGTGACGGCATCCGAAAGCACGCCAGAGAGCTTGCTCTGAGCCGCGGCGGTCTTTGCCGAGAGGGGCAGGATGCGCTCGTACATGCGGTAGGCCACGGTAACGTACGCCACCAGCATAAGGAAGAGACAGAGCACAAAGAGCGGACTTGCCGGCCAGAGCAAAACGATGGTGCACACCACACTGGCTATAGTGGGAATGAGCGAGTACACCACCACGTCCACAAGGCCGGTGTAACCGTTCATGAACCGACTGGTCTGGCTCACGAGGCTGCCGCCAAATCGGCTCGTGTGGAAGGTCATCGACTGGTTGGAGAGCGTGTCGAAGCACAGCCGTGCCAGATGGTAGTTCCCGTTCATCTCCAGCTGCATAACGCTCCAGTCCTGCAGCTTGGAGCAGGTTTGCCCCACGGCATTGACGACCAAAAGCCCTAGGATAAAGGGCGTGAACACGGCGAACACCTGCTCCGCAGGCACGGGGTCGGCCGAGACGCGGTCCACGATGAGGCCCATCACCCACGTGTTTGCATAGTTGAGCAGCGCCGTGTACGCCACGCTGGTAAACACGGCCATGAATGTGGCAAACGGACGCTTTTTGGTTACCCACCAAAACCAATGGAGCGTGCGGCGGATGGTGGCTCGGTCTCGTGGTGCGGTGTTACGTTGCGACATGGGTTCTCCTAGAGTCGCGCTTTTGCTTTTCCGACCAGTGTAACGTTGATTATTGTCGACGTGTGGCGGCTGTATGGGATGAATATGGTAGAATAAAGAAGAATAAAAGAGAATAAAGGCGAGTAACTATTTCTAGCAGAGTGAGACGATATGTACAATCCGTTCGTTCCGTCCTTTGGCAATCGACCCACCAGAATTGTGGGTCGCGAAGCGCTAGTGCGCAGCATGCTCGAAGGGCTAAAGCGACCAATCGGCAGCCGAGAACGATGCGCTCTTGTGCTTGGCCAACGCGGCATGGGCAAGACAGCGCTTCTGCTTGAGCTTGCCGCCCACGCTAACGAATACGGCTTTATCGTGGCACGAGTCAGCGCAGGCCCGTCTATGCTCGACGATATTATCGACGCCATCCAAGTTGAAGGGGGAAAGCTCGTATCTGGAACAGGGACACGCCTTAACAACGTGAGTGCTGGAGCCTTTGGCTTCTCCGTTGGATTGACGTTTACCAAAGAGGTAAGTGAGTCTTACGGTTTTCGTGCGAAAATGTCGTTGCTATGCGATCGGCTTGAAGCTTCTGGCACTGGGGTGCTTGTGCTCATTGATGAGGTTCAACCAAATTCCGATCAAATGAGACAGTTCGCGGGGACGTACCAACTGCTGGTGGGAGATGGGAAGAATATCGCTGTGGTTATGGCGGGCTTGCCAAGTGCCATATCGAACGTCCTCAATGATGAGGTCCTTACATTCCTCAATCGAGCGATACGCGAGACGCTTGATGTCGTGTCTGTTGGTCAAGTACGGGCATATTATGCGACAACGTTCAAGGAGCTAGGTATAGCGGTAACAAACGACTTGCTCTCACGTGCGGCAGAGGTGACTCGTGGATTTCCCTATCTACTTCAGCTCGTTGGGTATTACTTGGTTGAATACTCGGGTGGCGAATCGATAGATGAAGAGGTGTTTGCAAACGCCGTTGAAAGTGCTCTCATGGACTTAGACCACAATGTATTTGATGCTACGTTGCGTCCACTGTCTGCTGGGGACATAGAGTTTCTTTGTGCTATGGCTCCCGATGGCGATGTGAGTACGACTGCCGAAGTTCAGAGGCGCTTTGGTGGTGGCAAGAATCGTTTCCAGCCATATCGAGCGAGGCTCATAGAGGCGGGTGTGGTGTGTGCACCACAGCGCGGGGTGCTAGAGTTTACGGTCCCCTACCTGAGTGAATACCTAACTAGATGTTACGGTAACAAAACCTAACAATATATGGCATGACGTCCACTACCATTTTTTTGAATCTTGCGACAACCACATTGGTCTCCATTACGCCATTGCCACTATAATTCGATATGAGTAAGGAAACGAACGAAGGAGGAACCATGGCTATACACGCAATGCATCCCGCTACTGGTGGAGAGCGCTATATTGCACCGGAGGAGCGCGACGGCGGCAGCTCGGTGGTGTGGTTTACACGGGACCTCTCGGCCGCTGGCCTGCGCAAGGCGTTTGCCAAGGTGGCGGACAAGCTCGATGGCAAGGTGGCCATTAAGCTCCACACGGGCGAGAAGGACGGCCCCAACATCATTCCGCGCCCGTGGGTGGCAGAGCTCGTGGCAAAGGACTTGCCCGAGGCGACGATCGTAGAGACCAACACGTACTACGTTGGCGACCGCGACACGACCGAGAAGCACCGCGACGCCATCGCACACAACGGTTGGACCTTCTGCCCCGTGGACATTACCGACGAGGACGGCTTCGCGGAGTGGCCGGTTGAGGGTGGCAAGTGGTTCGACACCATGGCCGTTGGTGCCAACCTCGAGCACTACGATTCCATGCTCGCGCTCACGCACTTCAAGGGTCACGCCATGGGTGGCTTTGGCGGCTCCAACAAGAACCTGGGCATTGGCTGCGCCTCGGGCAAGGAGGGCAAAAAGTGGATTCATACCCAGACCTCCGACAACGGCAAGACCTGGGGCGGCCAGTGGTCGGTGGACAACGAGGAGCTCATGGAGAAGATCAGCGAGTCCACCAAGGCGACCATCGATCACTTTGGCGAGCGCATCGTGTACATAAACGTGCTGCGCAACATGAGCGTGAGCTGCGACTGCGAGGGCACGGCGGCTCAGCCTGTGGTAACGCCCAACGTGGGCATTCTGGTCTCTACCGACGTTTGCGCCATTGACGCCGCGTCCGTCGACCTCGTGGTGGCGATGACGAACGCTGGCTTGGTGCACAACCACGACCTCGTGGAGCGCATGACCACGCGCCATGGCTTCCGTCAGCTCTCGTACATGCATGAGCTGGGGATGGGCAACTGGCGCTACGACCTGCTCGACCTCGATAACGACGAGGCTCCGGTGTCGCTGAACGACGCCGTCGCCCACGTGGTGCCGTTCGAGGGATAGCCCCTACTCCTTGGGCATGGTCTCCAGATAGTAGTCATACGAATCGTCCCAAGACGCATAGGCCTCCTCGCCACGATGGTCGGGGAGGTCATACGTTTCTGCGAGGTACTTGCCTAGGTATGTCGACACCTTTATGGTGCCCTTGTAATTGAGGTGGTCGCCGCCATCTTTGCTGTCGGTTTGCCAGTTGATGCCAATCTGGTCAACGACTTCGTTCAAGTCGATAAAGTCAACGCCGTATTCGTTTGCAAGCGCTTGAAGCGCTTCGTGTCTGCCAGAACCATCGTTCACGGTATTGGGAGCGCTCACGAATATGGGCGTGGCCCCGTGCTCGCGGCACATAGCCAGCAGCGCACTGAGATAGATCTTGGCGTTGCGGGGGACGGCCTCCAGCGTGTTGTCGCCCTCTTCCTCCTCGTCATCCGCTGCCAGGGCACCGCTTTGTATGCGGTAGCCCTTGAGGGGATCGGTCCACGTGGTAACGATGGGCTGCGTAACGTCGTCCCACGTAAGGTGCTTCCATCGCGAGTGGTACTCAAAGAGGGGCACCTTATCGGCAAGAAGCTGGAACATGGCGTCCGTAATGGGAAACTCCTTGTAGAACGAGTCCGTCTCAAAGACGACCAGCTGTGGGCTTTGCACGGTGAAGGCTCGCGTTAGGAGCGTATTGGAATACGAGAGCAGCTGCCCGGGAACGCAGGCGTCATACGAGGTGAAGCCTTGCTCGTGCCACATTTGGGGTGGCGCAAAGGACGCAAAGCTGCGACTGTCGCCAACAACGAGCACGTCGATGGAGTTTTTGGGCTCGCCAAGAAACCCGTTGGCGCCCGCTTCGATCATGCCTGCTTCTGGACTGTTGTTCTTGGGGTAGAACACGTACGAGAGCCAAACGGTTCCCGCCACCAACACGGCAACCACTGCCAGGAACACGCCCGCTCGCTTTAACCATGTATGTGCAGCACCTTGCCTCATACCCACCTCGCTAATACTGGGCATACATGGGATCGACGGGCACGTACCCGTAACCGTATGCACCAAAGATAACGACTATGGCCAAAAGGGCGACCCACAGGGCGCATCGTCCAAGCGTGTTTCTAGACACGGCCCAATCCAACCAGCTCGTTCCCCGCTCGGCAAGGGCGTCTAGCACAAAAACGCCCACCATGAACAGGGCCGCGATGGCGAAGTCGGCGACCTCGACGCCCTTTACGAGCATGGAGCCGTTGGTAATGCCCTCGAGCGAAAAGTTCGTGGCAATTCTGCCCATGATTGCCACCGCGTCCGAGGCGCTCGCCGACCTAAAGATGAGCTCGCCCAAAAAGACGAAGCAGAGGGTGCGGGCAACGCGCATGGCAACATACGGCGTGGACGTGCGGTCCACCTGGTGCTTGGTGGTGAAGTTCTGTGCCCAAACCTCAACGAATCCGCCTGCGGCAATGAGCACGAAGTAGTACATGCCAAAAAACAGGTACTGCGAGCCTGCCCCATGCCATAGGCCATTGAGCAGCCACACGCAAAAGAGGGCGATGGAGCTTATCATGAGCGGGCCGATTTGCTTGCCAAACCGCTTGCGCGTCTTGGTGGACAGGGACTTGCACGGCTTGGAGAACGACACAGGGTAAAAGACGTAGTCCTTAAACCACGAGCCGAGCGTAATGTGCCACCGTTGCCAAAACTCAGACGTGGTCTTGGAGAAGAAGGGCTGCTTGAAGTTCTCGGGCAGGCTCACGTCGAAGAGCCGCCCCATTCCCAGCGCCATGTCCATGGTACCCGAAAAGTCACAGTAGAGCTGCAGGGTGTAGATGATGGCCGTGAGTAGGAGCACGCCCCCGTCAAAGGTGCCATATGAGTCGTACACGCTGGAGACGTAGCGGTCCATGCGATCCGCGACCACCATCTTCTTGACAAAGCCCATGAGCATGCGCGTGCTGCCCGCATACAGGTTTTGTGACGTGATGGGCCGACCTTCCATAAGAGCCTCTGCCGTTTGGTCGAAACGGCAGATTGGTCCTTCCATTATCTGCGGGAAGAACACGAGGAAGAGGGCAACCTTGCCAAGGTGCTTGTCTGCCTTCGCCTTCTCGCGATATACGTCGACCATGTACGAAACGGCCATGAGCGTGTAGAACGATATGCCTAGGGGCACGCCTATGCTTGGTGCCTCAAACAGGACGCTCGCTCCGAACAGCCCCGCTATGGAGCTTGCTATGGAGCCAAAGAACTGCAGGTATTTGAGGAAGACGAGTATGCCAACGTTGATTACGATGGCAAGCACCAGCACCCAGCGCGCCTTGTTCTTGTAGCGCTGCTTGAGTGCGCGTTTTCCACCCTTTGTCTGCTTGAGCTCCTCGTTCCTCTTGGCATAGATGACATCGATGCATCGTGCCAGCGCATACACGCTCACGGTCGACACTGCCGTAAATGCGACGAGCCACCTGCTCATGATGAAGAGGAAGGCATAGCTCATTACGAGCAGAACGACCCAGCGCGCCCTTTTGGGAAGGACGGCATAGGCGACCAAGGTAAAGGGAAGCAGAATGGCAAAGAAGCCTATGGAGAAGTAAGAGGCCACAGATTACCCCATCCCAACGAGACCAAAACGCCTGAAGGACGGTCTACCGCCGACTACGCGAAGAGGCACGTCATCTGTTTTTCTGGGCGATTATAGAAAATGTAAAAACGCCAGGCATCGGCCGGGATTCCGCTTTCAATTGCATCTGTTCCAAAAACACCTACGCCACGGCTC
>JAFWMI010000181.1 GCA_017513965.1 Atopobiaceae bacterium | reverse complement strand
TGAAACTGCCGCAACGCCGGCGTCTTCAGCGGAGATGCGCTCCGGTTGGGACGAAGTGCCGATGGTGCAGCCCGACCCCAGGTCGACGGGCTTGGGGTTGGGCGAATTTGTCACTTGACACGATGCGGGACATATGAAGCGTCTTATCGAGCTCGCTTTGCAGATACCCATAGACCACATTGAGTATGTGGAGCGCGAAAAGGACCTACGAGCAATGCCGGGAACCCCTGGAGTTCGTTTGGATGTTTATGTTGGCGACGGCACGGGCCGCATGTTTAATGTTGAGCTTCAGCGAAGAGATGAGAAGTACCTGCCTCAGCGTGCACGGTACTACCAAGCGAGCATTTGCCACGAGATGGCCGAGGCTGCGCGACGTAAGGCAGCCGACGAAGGTCGCGGCCTTACGTGGGGAGAACGCTACGGGAGCATCAAAGAATCATACGTAATCTTTGTCTGCTTGCATGATCCGTTTGGGCGTGGATGGAAGCGTTACGTCTTTAAGAATCTCTGTGTAGGAGATCCCAGCCTGTCAATGGGAGATGGGACGTGCGAGGTTTTTCTCAACGCAGACTGGAACACTCAGGGGGCAGACGACGGAGAGGGCGATCTATCTACCGAACTCGATGACTTCCTCGCATATCTCAAAGGGGGGTATGATGGTGATGACGTCTACGTGCGCGAGCTGGACGCCGAGGTGAAGTCGGTTATCACCCAGCCTGAGTGGAGGAAGCGCGTTATGTTTGAGTATGAGGTTTGGGAGGACATTGCGGGTCGCATTGCGCTTGACAGCATAAAGGAAGGCCGAGAAAAGGGCATAGAGGAAGGCCGGGAGAAGGGCATAGAGGAAGGTCGGGAGGAACAGGTGAAACTATTCGCAAAACTCGCGGCCGCATTGGAGACTCAAGGCCGTGGCGATGAACTGCTGCCAGCTCTTCAAGACGGAGAGAAGCTCAAGGGGCTTCTTGAGGAGTTTGGCTTGCACGGCTAAGTGAAAAACACCATGCCGGGTAACGCGTAAAGATTCTTCTATGAATGTGGCACGGTGGCTGCCGTGGGCATCGCGTTGCTTACTAAGAGCGTAGGTTGTGCGTCTTGCCTTAGGCCTCTCCACGATATACTCTCTTGGTTGCCTGAGAATGCGGAAGGATTGCACGTATGACAAAGTACCAAGGCATGGTTGGAACAGAGGTCGTAGAACTGACTGATTGGATGCTTGATGGGCGTGCGGTACGTGTGCCGCATGACGCCATGCTGCAAGAACGACGGTCTCCGGACGCTCCAACGGGAAGTGCTGGCGCCTACTTTTGGGGCGGTACGTACACCTACGACCGTGTGTTTGACATACCGGAATCCTGGGCTGGCAAACAGGTAACGCTTGAGTTTGAAGGCGTGATGGGCCATACGACGGTGCTCGTGGACGGGCATGCGTATGCGGTGCATGACTATGGCTACACGGGCTTTACGGTGGACATAACCAGTGCGGTTACACCAGGAAAGCCCGTGGTGATTGCCGTGATTGCAAACAACGAGCAGCAACCAAATTCGCGGTGGTATGCAGGCAGTGGTATCTATCGGCCCGTGCGTGTTGTGGCTCAAAGCGAGAATCACATCGTACGTAACGGCATTACGGTAACTACGCAGAGCATTGACCCAACATATGTGCGCATCACCACGCAAATTGCGGGCGTTGGTGAGGCGTACGTGCGTATTGAGCGCAACGGGGTGGCCATAGCCGGTCATTCGGGAAGTGACGTGGTGTTGGGCATTGCGGACGCTCGTCTCTGGTCGGCAGATGAGCCCAATCTCTACACTTGTCGTGTTGAGCTGCGCGATTCTCGTGGCAGTACCATCGATGTCTGCAGCGTGCCTTTTGGCATTCGCACGCTCTCGTGGGACAGCCGCGGATTTCTGGTAAACGGCGTTCCCGTTAAGCTGCAGGGAGGTTGCGTGCATCACGACAACGGCATTCTTGGTGCCGCAGACCTGCCCGCAGCAAGCCGTCGTAAGGTGGCCATGCTCAAGGAGTGGGGCTTCAACGCCATTCGCAGCGCACATAACCCTCTTTCTCAGAGCATGCTCGACGCATGTGACGAGTTAGGCATGTATGTGATGGACGAGTATGCCGATATGTGGTACCAGCGCAAGAACCCATACGACTACGCCAACGACTTCACGCGCAACTACCTTGCGGATCTTACAGACATGGTGCAGAAGGACCGCAATCATCCCAGCGTGGTAATGTACTCCATTGGCAACGAGAATGTGGAACCCTATGAGGCACAGGGTGTGGACACGGCCCACAGGCTTGCTCAAGTCGTACACGAGCTCGACGACACGCGACCGGTAACGGCAGGTGTAAACCCCACGATTCTGTTTGCGGCAAGTATGGGCATCGATTCGTTTAACGCAGACGGAAGCAGCGACGCTGAGGAGCAATCAACCAATACCAGTCTTGCCTACAACACCTATGTGGCCAAGATGGGTGACGTAATGGAATTCATGGCTGGGTCGCTTCCGGTGGGTCACGCTGTTGCGCCCTATTTGGACGAGCTTGACATCGCAGGGTACAACTACGCAACGCGTCGCTATCGCCCGGACTTGCGGCGTCGACCAAACCGGCTGGTGTTTGGCAGCGAGACCATGCCATACGACATAGCGCGCAACTGGCGCATGGTGGAACGCGATTCGCGCATAATCGGCGACTTTATGTGGACGGCATGGGATTATCTGGGGGAGTGCAGCCTCGCGGCGTGGAGTGACGACCCTACGCCGGTGAGCAAGCCGTACCCTTGGCTGTGTGCAGACACGGGTGCGCTGGACCTCATTGGAGACCCCAATGGCGAGGCGGCGTTGGCAAAGGTGGTGTGGGACAATCCGCAAAACCCGCTGCTCTTTGTGCGTCCTGCCGACCTGCCCAATCCATACACGGCGCCATGGCGTGGTACCAACTCCATCCCCTGCTGGAGCTGGCGGGGTAGCGAAGGGAACCTCACGACGGTTGAGGTGTATACCCAAGCGCCGATAGCCAAGCTGTTCCTCAATGGCCATCATGTGGGTACACGTCGTACCAACAATTGCCACGCGAACTTTCGCGTTCGCTATGAGTCGGGAGAGCTCTTGGCAGTGGCATGTACCTCGGATGGCTTGGAGCTTGGTCGCACCATGCTACGCAGCACGGACGGCCCGCTTCGTCTTCGCCTGTTGGTTGAGCGAAAAGACGAGGACATCGCCTTCGTACGCGTGGACGTGGTCGATGCAAAAGGAACAGTGGAGGGCGGTCGCAGCGACGACGTGCGAGTTTGGGTTGATGGAGGCAGGCTTCTCGCCTTTGGTAGCTCCGCGCAAAAGAGCGCCCGCTCGTATCTCTCTGGTACGTTTCCCCTGCGGTATGGTAGGGGTCTAGCGGTCGTTCGTGTGAGAGACGAGCACGCGGTCGTGCATGCTGCTGCGGGCACGCTGCCCATGGTGAGTATTCGCCTTTAGGGTTATGCGGGCGTGACTCCCAAGCTCCTATACTTGGGGTCATGCAGCTTCTGCAGTGCCAGGGCGAGGGTGCCCAAGTACACGCGATCTTCGTAGTCGTGGACAATGCGTACCTCTGGCGCAACGCTCTTTCCCAAGATGCGCATAAGCTCGTTGTAGAACGCC
>JAFWMI010000180.1 GCA_017513965.1 Atopobiaceae bacterium | reverse complement strand
TGTGGACTCGCGTGAGGTTCGTCTTGGCGCGGGTCGCGAACATGAAGAAGACGATGTCGTCCTCCCGGCACCATTTGGGGGCGGTCCACTCCTCCGGGGCTCCGTCGTTGTAGATAAGCTGCTCTATCGGGTAGGCGTAACCTAGCTCAAGGTACTGGATGAAGTCGTCGAAGTCCTTGGGGAGGGTGTTGTTCGTCACGAACGCCTGGACGCTGCGCATCTCGCGGGCAAATCTCAGGATGACGTGCAGGTCGCCTCGCTTGCCACCGTTCTTTAAGTCGGGCGCACCATACCCCTCAACCCTCAGTCTCGACCCGTTCGCGGACCCGGCAGGGACGACAACCCGCACCGTCTCCCCGTTTGGCGCCGCAACCTCAATCTCGCCCCCTCGAAGTGCCACCTCGTCGTCAATCTCCCAGTCCAAGAGGACGTCCGCACCATCGCGTCGGTAGGGAGGCTCGTCTAGGACTACCGTCTCGATGACGAGGTCGCCCCTCCTTCCGCCGTTCGCGCCATAGTCTCCGCAGCCTTTTATCCTCAGGCGCCCGCCGTTCACCGACCCCGCCGGAAATTTGACAGGGATCGTCTCGTTGTCTCCCGTGGAGGGTAGGGTGTAAGTGAAGTCGGTCGTCGTCCCCCCGAACGCTTGGGCAAAACCCAACTTCAGAGAAGTGTACAGGTCTTCGCCGTCGATGGGATTATTCTGCTCTTGGTTCTGCTCCACTGGTTCGCACATCGTCCGTCTCCTAACCGTCACTCACGCCTCTCATCCACGCCAGCAGCCCACACGGGGCTTGGGCGTATTCGTCCTGCTCATTGTAAGCCTCTGATGGGTTCGTTATGCAATTCGTCGCTCTTCGATCAGGGAGGCAAGAGTGCGCCCTGCTTCAAGAACGGCATGATACAGGTGAAGAAGGGGGCCAAGGCCGGTACCTATACAATAAAGCTCAAGGCAAGCGTGGCCAAGATGAAGAACTACAAGGCAACGTCCACTAAGGTTGTCACGGTAAAGATTACGGTCAGGTAGACAATTGTCGATATGCATGAAGAAGCGACGCGCCTCCCTCGCGGAAGCGCGCCGCAGTTCTTCTAAGCCCTACAGATTGTTATCTGCATCATGTCAATTGCGTCGTGCAGCATGTGACCCATTGGTCATCCGGGAGCTCTCGAAAACCTTAGAGTGCGAGGCTGACAAGTTGGAATTGGCTGCAAACAATCCGGAATAGGAGTACGACATCTGTTAGCGTGGATCGAAATCCAAGTTCTCCACCGCAGTCCCAAGTGGCTCAATACTACTTGACAAACATACGCACGACTAGGACGCTTGTGCTGAGGTGTAATGTCTTCTCGGACACGGTGGACCCAAATCATTTTGATGGCCGCACGCCCCATGAGGTATTCTCGGCCCTTGCCTCAGTCTCCACGCATTGCCAAGCTCAGCCTCATGCGGAATCGAATCACAATGCACCGCAAGTCTGGCGCAGCAAGCCAAGCATGGCGGCCTCGTGCCCCTGGCAGGCCCCGCCCCTCCAACCGTCGGCGCCGTCCGTGAGCCCAGATATCACGCGCGCCTTCAGGCTCCATCTGCCCTCGAGGCCGCCGCCCAGGCACTCGCGCTTAACGATGCACTTGTCAAAGAGGAAGCGCATCTGCAGCAGAGACTCGACGAACTCCATAGAGAACCGCGCCCCGTCAACGAAATCGAGGGAGATTCAGGCGCATGATCTCGTCGCGCGCCTGGTACAGCTTTATCACGAGGTCGGTGTTCTCGATTGCGGAGATCACCTGCGAGATGGCTTTAGTGCGTCGAAGGCATCAGACATGGGAAAGTCTCTCTCCTCCTCAGCGATGCGCCGCTCAAGCCACTCTGTCCTACCTCTCAGACGCATATTCTCGAGCTTCTCGCGGGCGACTCCGACGATGGTCGCGAGCACTGACTGGTCCTCGACCGCGAGCACCATGGTCAGAACCTCGGCATCGGTCACTGCCCTCGTGTCAACATAGCCCTTACGGATACCGGCAACAACAACGTTCTCGGAGTTCATTGCCGCCCCCTGCATTGAGCATGGCACATCAGATCACTACCTCGGGCACGAAGTCGAAGCCCAGGGACCGCACGTCATCGAACTCTTCACGAAGAGACTCTTCGTAGTATGGGGCTGGGTCTACGGCATAGCCGAGCAGCGATCCGCCTTTGGCCAAGGCGCTGTTTATGGACTTTTCAACACGCTTCTGTATCTCGATCGGCACGTCCACGTATTGTTCGTGCACTGGGTGTTCCGCATCTATGTGGTACCACGTGTCCCCAACAAAGACGTCGAAGGGAAGGCAGTCATCCTTGAACAGCGTGAACTCTTTGGGATATGGGCTATGGCAGTTTCCCATCACGACACCTCCCTTAGAGGCCTCAACGTATGCGCAAGATGCTCCGGGTCGTCCCTGAACACACCGATGTCCCGATAGACATATTCGACGTGATAGGCGACCTCCTGCAGTTCGTGCGTGTCATCAACGTACGCAGAGCCAGTAGACGGACCGTGCGAGTCTGCGGTACCGCGAAGTATCTCGCGGACCAAGTCCATGTCTCTACGCATTAGTGGCCGTGCCTTCCGATGCAGTTCTACCGGCCGCCCAACGATCGTATTCTTCGTCAGTCAGGATGTTGCGGGCAGCCTCATCTTCCTCTATGCCAAACTTGCGGGCAATTCTCCCAATAGCCATCTCACTGCGGAAGATGTCATGAGCCAAATCAAAATCCGTTGCATAGCTTGGTCTCATTGAGGCAGCCTTCTTGCCTTCATGTAGACATGACCAGACTTCGAGCCGTGCTCAGTATACCAAGCGTCCATGACTTGCGACACAATCCGCAATGCCATGGGTTCGTACTCTTTCTCATGCTGAGGGCCGTAAGTCTCGCCCGGATGATTGATTACAAAGCTGTCTAACACAGTATCGAGGGCGACGCTCTTACACCCTTCGAAAGCTTGCTTCGCTGCCGT
>JAFWMI010000179.1 GCA_017513965.1 Atopobiaceae bacterium | reverse complement strand
GTTCTGCCCAGGCATGCGTGCACGTCTCTCGAAGAAGCGAGCCGAGCGACTGCCCGCCCGCGAGCGCGCTGTTTACCTGCGATAAGGTCATGCCGTCTGCCATGCGACCTCCCATGCAACGCCTACCTATATCCGAAAAGAGTGAGTATAGCACATTGGTGCTTTTAAACTCTTACAGGGGAGAACCTCCGCATAGAAAGGCCCTCCCCCACAGACCGTCCGAAAACTAGATTCCTGCAGGTAACGGCACCCGTCGCCGACGCGCGGCCGCCGGATGCCAAGCCCATCCATATTTGCCAGTGATGCACCCCAGCCAAGAAAGCGCGTAGGAGGCGGCCCCTCCCATGAGCTCCATCAGCCTCCCGAACCCCAGCAGGTTGGCCGCGTGCGTGATGTTGTAGCCCAGGCACATGAGCGAGAACTCGGCCTCGACCTTGGCCAGGCCGCGCAGCAGGAAATGGTCGCAGCCCATGGCGCACTTGATCGTCCCGAAGGGATGCTCGGATATCCCCATCCTGGGCGGTGTCCTGCGGACGTCGGGGGCGAGGCTGACGACCACGACCCCGGGCGCCCCGTAGGGCTCGCCGGACTCGGGCTCCTCGTCCACGACCCTCCGCCTCACCTCCCTGACCTCGGCGTTCGCGACGGCCCCGGCGCAGGCGTCGGGAACGACGCCGGCGCGCGGGCGGCGGGATATCTCGGCGGGGTCGGTCGACGACGGGTCGGCGTCCTCAGTCGGCTCGTGCGGGAGCTCCATCTCGTAGGCATCGACCCCGTCGTCGGCGATCACGTGCGGCAGGGCGCCGGCCTGAAGGCACGCGGCCATGTCGGCGGCGCTCTGGCAGCCCTTGTCGGCGGTGACCTCCACGACGCCGGCGGTCGCCTCGGCGACCCTGGACATCGTCGGCAGCGGCTGCCCGTGGTCGGTGGGCGCGTTGGTCATCTCGAAGTCGCGGATGAGGTGGGTCTCGGAGTCGGCCGCGGTCTGCGGGTTGTATGCGAAGGACTATTCAAGCTAGCCTGTAAGTTGGGTTCCCGGGCAGTGGCTGTCTTCATCCCATGCGTATGAGCTATAATGTCGAAGATTCGAATTGTAGTTTGAGGAATCGGCCCCATTCCAAAATCGTTAAGGTGGGACCTGGACGGATATTAAAGATGTGACACAAGAGCAATGGGATAAGCTGCGTGAGTGCAAAACACCGGAAGACATTCTGGCCTTAGCACAGGCGGAAGGCATCGAGTTGACCGATGATGAGCTTCAACAGGTGACTGGCGGCAGTGACGGCTATGTTGTAGGCGGCAGCATATGGGGGGATGGTCCGCAGTATGTCGCTTGGTGTCCTTATTGTGGGCAGAAGTACTACTTCATAGATCCCGACGACCCGGTAGATTGGTGTCCTCATTGCGCAGCAAAGCTTAGATAGGAGAGAGTGAGCGGGTCCCCGAATACGGCATATGAGTTTTATCTAGAGAACGCCTGTTAGGAGTATCGGTGACGTACAGCGTCGCCTGCTGTCATGTTGTTCTGAGCCCCTCAAAACCCGGAGGTCGTAGGTTCAAACCCAGTCCCCGCGACCAACCATATTGGCAGGCCAGCTAACCATTTTGAGTTTGCTGGCTTGCTTTCATTTTGGCCTTGACGCGCCTTTTGGAAGGCATTTGGAAGACATTGCGTATTCCGGCAGCTTGGCCGCGGTGTTCCCTTGGTTGAGGATGTTGCCGAGCAGCTGCGCCGCTTCGTGGTCGTACTCCGGGATGGATCTGGGCATGCTCCTTTCTCCACGACTTGAGCGGATATGTCTGCAAGTGCCCCAGTGCCTTCCCGTTCATCGAGCGGGGAAAAGAGCGCGGAACACGATTCTGCCTGCGTCGTCCTCGCCGACCTCAAGCTTGATGTCGTTCTTTTCGGCGATTGCCCGCGCGATCGAAAGGCCGAGGCCGTAGCCGGCCTTTCCCCCCGAGCGGTCACGCGATTGTTCCCCACGTACGAATCGGTCGAAGAGCGTCGGGAGCTCTCGCGACTCGACGTCGTGCGCCCAGTCGTTGCGTGTCGCGAACGAGGCGGTGCGGCCTGCTTTCGCCACCTCTACCAGAATCGTACCGTCACCAGTTGCATATTTGATGGCGTTGTCAACGAGGATCTGCATGAGCTGCCGTATGGCAGGCTCGTCACCCCTCACGCGAACGCCCTCGTCAATCGACGGCACGAGCTCCTTGCCTTGAGCGATGGCGATCTGCGAGAAGGTCTGGATGCACTCGAATGCGGTATCGCTCAGTGACACGTCGCAGAGTACGACGTCGTCCTCTCGCTCCTCCATCTTTGAGAGGGCGATCAGGTCGTTGACGAGCCGCCTCATGTTGGTGACCTGGCGATTCGTGCTGTCGATCCACTCTTGCTCCTCGGGTTGGTCCGCGAGGTCCACCTCCAGGATGTCCATGTTTGTCGCTATCACCGAGAGGGGTGTCTTGAGCTCGTACCCGGCGTCCGCGACGAATTGCTTCTGCTTTTGCGCGCTCTCCTCCAGAGGCCGCACGATGAGGCCGGAGAGGCGAACCATAACGAGCGAGGCGATGACAAACGCGCATCCGCCCACGATAAGCCCGACCATAAGCAGCTGTCGCAAGGCCTCTAGGTCTGTAGTGCAGTCGAGGAAAAAGACCCTTCTCTGGGCGCCTGACTCATCGACCAAGAACTTATAGTCGTCCAGATACCCCTCCGGTGTTCCCAAACCGAGGGCGCTCTGGACGAGCTGACGGGCGTGCTCGTCGGTAAGCTCGCCATCCCCCCGGCTCTTTACGTACACGCTGCCGTCCTCGGCCACAAGCACGCAGAAAAAGCGACTGCCGTACTGTGCGCGCGCGGACTTGCGCCCGCTGTGCTCCATGTGCTTCAATGCATCGAGCTCAGAGTCCGGCGCCTGCGCGACGTCCTGCCCCGTAACGAGCTGACCGTCCTCGACATCCTGCTTGGACAGCTGCTGATCGCTCCCGCCTCCCTGGAATCGCTGGCCGGCGTCGAAACCCATGTCACTCTCGCTTGCGATCTCGGCGAGCGCGCTGTGAAGGCTTGCGTCGACCTGTCGGTAGTGCGCGTAGTTAATGGCGAATATCAGGGCCAGAAGCGACACAAACACCGCCACGATCGAGACGAGGACGATCTTGCGCCTCAGCCGTTTGATCACAGAGTCGCTCATGGCTCGTCTCCGTACGAGAGGAGGTATCCGGCGTTGCGCACAACGCGAATCTTCACCTTGGAGCCAATCTTAGCGAGGTTCTTGCGCAGGAAGGAGATGCTTGTAAACACCACGTTGATCTCCGCCTCGGAGTCCCACCCCCAAATGTGGGACATGAATTCGTCGGCGCTCACGATCTTGTTTGGGTTGCGCATGAGCATCTCCATAACCTGAAAGCACTTGTTTCCCAAACGCACGCTCTTGGTGCCGCACGTCAGCTGGTAGGTTCCGCTATCCAACTGCACGTCACCATATGTGACCACATCCGGCGTGAAGGCCTCGGACCGGCGAAGGAGCGCACGAACGCGCGAGACCAGCTCCTTGCCCGCGAACGGTTTGGGCAGATAGTCGTCCGCCCCACTATCGAAGCCCGTAACGCGGTCGTCGAGCTCGCCCAGAGCGGTGAGCATCATCACGGGCAGCCCCATGCCTCGCGCTCTGATCTCCTTGAGCACCTCGAGGCCGCTTAAGCCCGGCATCATGATGTCGAGGATGGCGGCGTCGTAGTCGCCGTTTGTGAGGTAGTTGAGAGCATCTCTCCCGTTGCTCACCGCGTCTACGGTATAGCCGCTTCGCTGGAGCAGTATGGTGACTCCCCGCACGATGTCTGGATCGTCTTCCGCAAAGAGCAGCTTCATCTTGGCTCCCTAGAACGTCTGCACCAGGTCAAGGAGATAGAACATAATCATCCCAAGATAGCACACGAGGCGTAGCCACCGGAGCATGCCGGGAATCTCCTTGTGCATGCGCGTGGTCAGGACTCCGGAGAGCAGCAAGACGAGCAGCAGCGGTGAGACGATGCTGGCGCATGCAAAGGTTGCGCCGGTCACCACCGCAAAGCCAACGGGAAGCGTAACGCATAGGCCCGCCACGATGAGCAGGGGAGCACACGGCGAGATGCCAAACCCAGCACCCGCCAAGAAGAGCGCCGGGATATGAATGCCTCCCTCCACAGCCTCACGCATCTTGCGATGGTCGCGGCACTGCTCTCCGCACGTCTTGTCACCGCGAACCTCGCGCAGCCAGCCATGCAGGAAATAGACCCCCATACCGATGATAAACAGGTCAAAGGCCCGGTTGATCCACCCCGAGGCAAACGGCTCGCCTTGCAAAAATCCCGACTGGCCAACGAGGGAAGCTACGAGGCAGAGCGCGGCGACGCTTGCAACCTTGCCGAGATAGAACGAGAGGAAGGCGATCATCGACTGTCGCGCGTTGCGCGCGTGTGTCATAACGTAGCCCGAGAGCAGTATCCCAGCGCCCGACCCACAACAGGTGCCACAACCCAAGCCCACCGACGTCGCAACCGAGACGCCCTCCAACAACAGCGTGAGACCCATTATTATCCCCTTTCACACCCTATGAGCGCCGCGCCGATTGCCCCGTTGAACTGGGGATGCGCGGCAACGTATATGTCCTGCATGAGCTCTTCCTCAAAGGCCTGGCGAAGCCCAACGTTCAACGCACCGCCGCCGCTCATCAGCACGTCGCCGCCCTTCTCTGACTTCCGCATCATCTTGATGATGCGCCGCGCCATGGACAGGTGCATACCAGCGAGTATGTCGCGTCGGTCGTACTTGCGCGCGACGAGCGAAATCACCTCCGACTGCGCGAACACCACGCAGGTGGAGTTGATGTCGCACGGATCGGTGCTCTGGAGCGACAAGGGCCCCACCTGATCGATGGTCGTCTCGAGAATCTGCGCGATAACCTCCATGAACTTGCCCGTCCCCGCAGCGCACTTGTCGTTCATCGAAAAGTTCTTCACGGTGTAATTGGCGTCGAGATAGATGATCTTGCTGTCCTGCCCGCCCACGTCGACGATCATGCCCGGTCGCCATTGCGGCGGGGCGGTGATGCGTACGCCATACGCATGGGCGGTAATCTCACTGATGTCATCGTCTGCTACGTCGAGCACCTTGCGGCTGTACCCCGTCGCCATGATGTAGCCCAGCTGCCGGTCCGTGATCTGGCTGCGTTGGCAGAGCGTGTCGACGAGGGCGGTCGCGGTTCCGCTGTTGTCGATGCCCGTGTTGCGCACCATTGTGTCGATCACGTTGCCCCGCTCGTCGATCATGGCCGCCTTGAGGTAAGTCGAGCCGCCGTCCAGTCCTATGTAGTACCGTTTCATGTTTCCTCCGTTCCCCAGCACGACTTCGTGGCCGCGCGCCGCTTCAAACCGCGCCTAACCTCGGTTGGCCTTGAGCGGTCCCTTCTTGAGCTTGATGGTCTCCACGAACGCCTCCGAGCGAATGCGCAGCTGCTCGACGTCTTGGTCGGTGTAGTCGCTTTCGAGGCGAATGACGGGAATGCCCATGCTCTCGAGCTCCTCTTCTACGAGGCGGAACTCGTAGTCGTAGACCAAGCATCCGCGCAGCACGTGATAGATGACGCCCTCCACGTGATAGTCGCGCACCATCTTGCGGAGTCGGTAGATGCGCTGCGAGTTGTCCGCGAAGGTGGGGCACGGGCAAGGTCGTAGCGAACGGATGGCGAGCGAGCGCATGAGTCCGTCGAACGACGCGTCCACGGGAACGACCGGGTCGGACATGCCGCGTTCTCCCATGCAGGTCTCATCGGCGACCACCATACCGCCGGCCTCCTCGATGAGCAGGGGAATCTTGAGGTTGGGGAAGACGATCGGCGATCCCGTGAGCATGATGCGCGGCAGGTCCTTACGCGAGACGAGCTCGTTTGCACGCGCCCTGCGCTCGAGCTCGTCGTTGAGCGCGCCCATTGCACTTGCCCACACCCCAGCGTCAAGATACGACGATGCGTTCATAACGGCCATGGTGTGCGTGCCGTACAGCAGATTGGGCGTGGTGCGCTTAATGCGCAGGAAGCGCGACAGCTCGTATTGGGCATGTCCCGTTAGGTTGAGGGCGTTTGCGAGTGATTCGTACGTGACGTCCTGGCCGGTCACATGCGAGACCATGTGCATGAGCTGGTAGAGATCGTCCACGTAGTGCTCGATGTCCTCGTCTTCCCTGTTTGCGGGCACATACAGCGGGTGGACAGGCCATTTCTCTTTAAGGAGGCCGGCGATTCTCTTCTTGCAATCGCAGGTGATGGGCACCACCATGAGCGAGCAGTTCTCGTAGAGGGGCAGCGTGCCCATGTGTTCGAACCCGGCGATTGCCTTCACGAGCGGACATGCGTCGCGTGCCACCACGTCGTCACCGATGGAAAAGGCTGTGTAGTGCCCGCTGCAGAGCTTGACCGGACGTGCGCCGGCGGCATAGATGAGCTCTTGGGGAACCTGCACGCAGTACGTTCCCACCGTTTTCGTGGAGCGCGGCCGCTCCACATCCAGACCTTGCACGTAGATGCGTTCCAGCGCATTGAAGAAAGGCTCCATCTGTTCCAGTGTGCCGCCAAGGTCGCGCATGCGGTGCAGGTACTTTTGCGTCATGTGCATAGACTTGGTTGCGAAGCGCTGTCTGCGACGTTGCTCGCGTTGCTCCTGTACGGCGTCTGCGTATGCCATGACTCTACCTCCTGTATCCTTCGACGACCCTTGAGCGTTTGGAGACGTAGATGTCTTTCCCAAAGAGGGTGAGCGAAAGTGCGCAATCCTCGGGACAGCACCGCACGCATTCGCCGCACATGATGCACGAGATGTCCGTCACGTCGGTCTGCTCACGCTCGGTATAGAGCTGCTTGATGCCCATCGGGCAGGCCTCGTAGCAGGCGCCGCACTCAGTGCATGCGGTGCAGTCCTTCTTGATGCGGAACGGTTGGACGCGGTGCACCAGCCCCATAAGGTAGCCGAGCGGGCAGATCGTGCAGAAGAAGCGACGCTTGAAGAAGCTGGCGATGAGGACGAAGACCATGAGGAAGCCGCTTGCATACAGGCTCACGGAGAGGCCTGCGGCAACGGGCGTGAGGGCAATCGCCGGGCAGAAATTGCAGAAGTTACCGCCGACGAAGCTGAGGCCGATCATCAGGAGCAGCATGACCCAACGTATGGGTACGAGTGCCTGGTACATCCGCTCGGTCATGGCAATGCCCTCGACCTTGGTTGCTTGCCGAATCTTGTGCATGACGTCCTGGACGAGGCCCATGGGACACACGAAGCCGCAGAGCACTCTGCCAAGCACGAGAACGAACCCCAGCGTGCTGGCCACAAAGACCATGATGCCCATCAGCGGCAGGCTGGCAAGCTCCTCGAGGTGAGCGAGATAATAGCAACTCGCCTCGGTGAGCTGGGACATGTTGGCGGGACACGACAAAACGGGGATGCTGATCCATGAGTAGCGCACGCCGAGCAGAACGCCGCCAAACACCATGAGTGCAAAGAAGCCCACCATGCAGATCCAGCGCACCACCATGAAGGCGGAGACGCGTCGACCACGCACACGCCCATTGGAGGATGGCACACGTCGTGTTGCATACGGGCTGCGGAGGGTGTCGCGGCGCATCAGGTGGTTGCGGACCACGATGCACGCTACGATGCCGATGGCCGTGAGCAGGCCGATGATTAGGAGCGGCACGAGCTTGGTCAGATGGTCGATCGTAAACAGTTGCTCGGCGGTGGTCGTGTAGACGTTCGTCTCGTAATCAAAGAAGACGAACTGCCATGCGAAGTAGGCAGCGAACACCATCAACGTACACACTATGGCTGTAACGAGGCCTTTCTTGTTCATCAAACGTCATCTCCCTTGCTATGCGCAGCGACGGCGCGCATGCGAGAGGTCGGCAACGAGCATGCGCTGCCCGAGCATTTCGGCGAAGGCTTCGAGGCGAATGCGCAGTTGCTCCACGTCCTGGTATTGGTAGTCCGTCTCGAGGCGGAACACGGGAATGTCCATGCGATCAAAGAGTGGCTCCAGGCGCGAGAGCTCGAAGTCGTATTCGATCTGCCCCTTGAGGATGTGGAAAATGACGCCATCCACCTCCATCGAGGAGAGGAGATGCTCCACGTAGTGACCCATAGCCCAGTTCACAACCGAGGCGCTTGATGAGTCGAAGCTGTAGTGGTTGCGGGAGATGGCGCGTATGAGCTTCGTCGCGCCGCCTGAGCTTTCTCGCTCGCTGAGGCTGGCAAAGCGTGACGTGCTGGCGGCATCCACGGTCGTCAGCGTAAAGAGACCCGCATCGTTGATGAGCTCGGCCACCTTATGCTGGGGGAAGAGTATCGGTGAGCCAACAACAAGGATGCGCGGCGCGGTGATGCATGGGCGTCCGATGGTCCTGTAACGCGCCTGGACCTCTGCGGTCAGCTCGTTGAGCGCCGCCGTCCACTGAGCTAGGTCACCGGTCTGGTAATAGCTGTTCGTCACGAGGAGACGCCCCTCGCTGTCGAGCACCCCCGGGCACTCCACGCAGCTTTGCTCAAAGCCCAGAATAGCTGCCCGTGCCCTGCCCACAAGTCGATTTGCGTTTCGCAGACTCCGTGCCGTGACCCGCCCCCCAACGTGACGCGCGACTGTCTGAACTAGCGTCTCGGTGGAATGCTCCCACGTCTGCCGTGCGGACGGGCTTGTGGCCACGGGTGGAATGTCGACGGGCAGTACCGCATGGCCTTCTTGCTTGAGGTGATAGGCGATCTTTCGCATGTTGTCGTTCGCGACGGGCACTACAAAGAGTGGGTCTATGTCCGTGCGAGTTGCGAGTCTAAGGGCATACCCAAGAATGGATCGGCTCGCGGGATCGCTGTCGCGGGGCACGGCGTCATCCGACCACTGACAGGACGCGTGACTTCCGCCTAGCAGGACGCACGGCGTCGCGTTGCATGCGTAGATGAGCTGTTCGGGGATGCCGTATCCGAGGACGACAACAAGCGGATACGCGTGGGCGTTCTGGGATATATCGTCAGGGTCATGGGCGAAGTATGCGTGCCATTTTGCGGCTGTATCAAAGAAAAAGCGCAGGGACGGCACGTCTGCGTTGGCTGCGTAGATACGCTGCAGCGCCTCCGAATACTCGCTCTCGTATGACATTGCTACCTCCTATCCTTCGGTGCGAAGGCATCATAGCGAGCGAACTTCAAACCGAGTTAAAGACGTGGGTCTTAGCGTGTGGAGAATCTGTCAGGGGCTTTAACTCCGTTTCAAGTCCGTGGGGTATGGTTTGCGGGAAACTGGAATTTCTTCGAGATGGAGTACGCGATGCCAAGAAGCAAGATCATTCGAGCCTTCGTTGCGGTGTGGTGCGTTGTGTGCCTGTCCTATGTAGGCGTGCGCACTGCGGTGACGGGTTTTTGGGACAGCTCGACGGTCGCGGTTGAAGACGTGGAGGAAGCTCCCAGCGCGACGGAGTCGGCGGAGCAGGACGAGCTGGCGGAATGGGACGAGCCGACGGACCAGGACGAGCCTAGGGAGCATACGGCCACCGGCTCCACCGCACAAAGCGAGCCTGTGACGCAAGCCGAGCCAGACGACTCGAACGCACGCTCCGATTCGATGGAATGGGAAGAGCAGGAGTCAGCGGAGTACCAGGATGTTGACCAAGAGGAGCAGGTCGCGGACGTTCCTTCGTTGGAAGAGTATCTGAGCGGCTTTACCTGCGGATCCTGTCGGCGCAACTGCTCCCTTGACAATCCTCGCTGCCATAACGGCTCACGCCTGGCACAAGCAAAGGCCGAGGAGTACTACAGCACCTATGGATAGCGAGCGCGCGGCGGCAAAAGAGGCGCCGTCAGACCTCCACGTTTGAGCCGTCCGTCCAGCTCTACGGCCCGAGCATTTGTATTCTTCATTCCGACAGTTCCATCAATGTCTGACCGGCCATGCGACAATCCGTCCAATCATCCATTGGCTCAGTCCAAGCGATAGATAGACATCACCGCCTGGCTGGTTCCAGTCAAGGCACAACCACTTGAGTCTGCCGCAACCGCGCTTGACGGCGATTGAAGATAACTTCTTCAGCAGGGCTTTTCCGTAGCTCTTACCTCGGCCTTCTTCTGTCCCATCGCGTCTTGCATCGATACCAATGTCATCGAAAAGGCGTGTTCACAAGCGCGATTGTCGGCTAGTGCCATGTCGTGTCCAGGCGGTTAGACGCCCTCAAACCCGGAGGTCGTTGGTTCAAATCCTGCCCCGCGACCAACTCTTCACATGCCCTTCGTGGCCTGTTTTCGCACGCCACGGGAGACCAGCCATGACGTTGCCCTCCCTACCAGGCTCAACGTCGCGGCGCTTCTACCCGTGGCCTCGACGCGAGCTACGCCTACGAGGGCTACGCGGCGGCAGGGTCGCGTAGCTGTAGGGCCTAAGCCCTAGTAGACGGGTCGTCGGCCCTCGGCGCGCAGCTGAGACTCCGTTAAGCTGCTGGCCAAGAAGGCCTTCATCAACTCCTCTTCTACCGTATTCTTATTCCGTTTCTGCAGGGTGACATAGCCCGCAGAAATGAGGACACTAAACGGGACGCCAAATCGGGCACCAAAGCCAAGGAACTAGTCGAAAGCGTGGCGTTTTTAAGGGCAGTAAATTGTTAAGGCAGCCGAGTATCCCGATGGCGTCGAGCTCGTGGGAGCCAAGTTGGGATTCGACCTATGTTCCTTGCTCTTCGGTGAAGGTTGCTACGTTTCCCTGGATGTGGCGGAGCGCTATGGCAGGCCCTGCACGATGAGCCCGCTCATGTTGGATGGTGACGAGGAGCTCGCCGACGGAAACCGGCTCTGCGCGATGGCGGATATGTGGGAGAGCTCCTGCCTGAGCAGAGGGGGCATCACGACGGAGGCATGCGACGCCCTCATCGACGTTTATGCGGCCATCGGAGTTGCAGATGCCTCGGCGCACGTAGCCAAGAGGGCTTGCTTCTCCTGCCTTTCGTTGCTTTTGGACTTTAACCCGGGCAACTTCGGCGCCATCCGCAAAATCGATACGGATGCGTGGCGCGCGGCGCCCATCTTCGATTACGACGGCGCTTTCGGCTTCCCGCTCAACGGCGTTTCGATTTCGTATCTATGCGAGAACCCTTTGCTCGTCGAGCTGTTCTGCGCCAATCGCTTCTCTTTCCTCAAGCCATATTGGGACTGGTCCTGGTTCGATTTGCGAACACTCGACGGCTTCGAGGACGTCATTATGGCGGTATACGCCTCCTGCCGGAGTCTGCCGCCAGTCTTCGCAGAGCTCATCGCCCATCTGTTCGTTGCGCAGCGCGATTACGTAAGCAAGGTTGCGTCGGACGAACGGATGTAGCAACGGGTCTTGGAAGCGTCCAAGATGAGCGGGGCTTGCTGGCTGCGTCCATCTGTTCGCAAATGCCCTTCTTCTCGTTATACATTGGCCTTGTAGCAGCGGCAGACTCCGAGGAGTACCGGCGAACAGGCATGTTTGCTTCCAGCGCGTATAGTGGCTCCATAGCTACTTCTCTTCGGGCGCATCAAACTGTTCTGCATAATAGGTTCGCGCGTAGCGGTAGAACTCGTCAGTATCGATGTCGTAATCCTCAGGCACGTCATACACAACTCGTTCAAGTAAGCTTGCCGTCAACTCGTCGAGATCGGATACATCCATATCTGGGAGCGCGTGCTTATCGAGCCACATCTTGCAAACATAGTCGTATAGCGGATAGTAAGTTGACCGTGGTCGATTCCAGCGGGTTTCTTCCCAGTCGTCCCGTTGAGCTTCCAACAGCTTCATAATTGAGGAGGCATAGTTGTGATTCCCGTTAGTCTCGTCGAGTTTCGAAAGAAAGTACGAATAACTATGGTTTGGATAATCTGCCAAGCTATAGTTATCCATGCATTCGAGCATCACGCCCACCATGTTCGATTGCAACTGATAGGCGATGTCCCGCTCGTTGTATTCGAGAAGACTCACTGCAAATAGCGAATTAAGGGCCTCTTCACCAATCACGTTAGTATTATCGTATGAAGAAATCAGGTAGCGGAATCTATCGTCCCAGTCACCCCAATTGTTATCATAGTCCACCGTCCTCAGCGCATGACTCAGCTCGTGTATGATCACCTGCCAATCCCAGCCACCTGGCTCAAACACTTTTCCTTGCGGAAGGTATATCCTATTCTCCGTTCGCACGTAGCAGGCATAGGCATAAGGGTTCAGGGCTGTCAGGCTCATATCCCATTTATCGACTTCCACTACCTCCAACGTACGTAGGTTGAACTCGAATGGCCTAAAATCGGTTTGCGGGTATAGCTCGTACACGCGGTCGATAAAGTAGCTGATTATCTCCTTGTGCGCCTTGGGGATTTTTCGATTGGCTTTGAGCGTGCGTTTAACATCGTTGACCTCCAAAGAAGGGTAGTCAAAATACATGTCGAGGTAGGCACTGTCGTAAACGTTCAACGATTTGCCAGAAAAGCCCGACTGGTAGGTATCCACAACCAGTTCCTCAGACGAATCCTCAACACTAAAGTCGAGCGCCACGAATTCGGCTTCCCTCTGCGCCTCAATTTCTTCTTTGTGCAACCGGTAATACTCATTCCGCTCATCAATCCGCCTTTGATTGTCAATCAGCAAAAGAATTACGAGCAACACAAAGAGAGAGAGGAGAACCCCCGCGGCAATAATGATTCGCTTGAGCACCCTCTTGATACCGTTTTTCATAATGACCTCATGCCTTGCCATCGCAACTCATCTGGTTAGCGCCAACGAGTCCAAATTGCGCAATCGTAGTTGGAAGTGTATCAAAGCACTATCCCCTGCTTCATCACCGACGACGCTCGACGAAGGCACCAAGCACGCATATGTACGTTCTGCTCAGACGACGGCAAACCATGCCGCATCGGTGCAAGCGGCTTCCTTCATGCCGCTTATGGAGATACTTTCACAACTTCGAGATTATCCATTGACCTAAACCATGGTTTAAGTTGCAAGCTGCTCTTAGCAACGATGATTTCAACTGACCGATTTGTAAGGAGTGGACGCATGACAAAAATCAACTATCCCAAGATGGCACTCGGCGCCTGGGCGTGGGGCAACGTCATCCGCTTTTGGGAAAAGGAAATGAAGTAACACCATGGACAGGCTCTACACCATCGGCGAGGCGGCCGAGGAGCTGGGCATGCCCGCGACCACAATCCGCTTCTACGACAAGAACGGACTCATACCCAACGTTTCGCGCACGGGTGGCGGGGTACGCCTGTTTAGCGAGGACGACCTAGAGTGGATGCGCTTCGTCGAACGGCTTAAGGTATCGGGCATGCCCATCAAGGAAATACGCGAGTACATCCAGCTGTACCTAGCGGGCGACTCGACCATCGAGGAGCGTCGCAAAATCGTCTACGAACGCAAAGCAGCCATTGAGGCACAGTTGGAGGAGCTCAAGCTCGCGCATGACTTCATTTCCTACAAGTGCTGGTTCTACGATGTCGCACAAGAGTCGGGCACGTGCGACACGCCACGCAACATGCCGATAGACGAGTTGCCCGATGACATCCGCCGCATAAAGGCGAAGTGCCGCATTAACAGGTATTAAGTTTTCTACAAAAGAGGGGTGAGGGTCATGGATGACAACACTACAAGACGAAGGTTCCTACAGCTTGCCGGCATCTCGACGCTAGGGGCGGTAGCAGGGCTTGCAGGATGCGCACAAAACCGAAACAACGGCAACACGCCGAGCTCGTCGTCGTCGCCAAGCACGAAACCTGACGATGCCGCAGATGCAACCAACGCCACTTCGTCCTCCCAGGAGGCAGCGGGCAAGGGTGGTTCTTTGGTCCTCGTGTTCTCGCGCGCCGACGAGAACTACGGCGTAGGCACGGTCGAGGTGGGCAACACCATGGTACTCGCACAGATGATTGCGGAGAAGACAGGCGCCGACCTATTCGAGATCGAGCGCGTCACAGCGTATCCCGCAGGCTACGATGATTGCTGCAACGAGGCGCTTGATGAGCAGCATGAGGGCGCCCGACCCGAGCTGAAGGCGATGCCAAACATAGCCGGCTACGACACGGTTTTCTTCGGCTTCCCGTGCTGGTGGGGCGACCTCCCCATGCCCGTGTACACGGCCATCGAGGCACTCGATTGGAACGACAAGACCATCTCACCGTTCAACACCCATGCGGGTAGCGGCGAGTCGGGCATGTTCTCCACAGTGGCAAGCAAGTGCGCGGGTGCAACCGTTACGGCCGGACTCACCATGTCGGGCGAGACGGCTCAGAACAACCGAAGCGAGGCAGAGTCGCAGGTCGATTCCTGGCTGGAGAGCCTGCAATAAGAGGGGAACGTATGCAATCGATAACAAGACGCAGCTTCGTGAAGTTGGGATTGGTTGCTGGCAGCGTGACCGCAACCTCGGCATGGTGAAGGATTGGATCAACTCGCAAAAGCCGCAGGGCTAATGCAGATGGGGTGGTAATCGTGGCGCACAGCGTTAAACGGCATAGGGCTTGGGTACGTGTCGTCGTGGATGTTGCCATGTCGGTTCTGTTTATTGTCGTAATGGCAACAGCGCTCGTCCAAGAGGTACCCCATGAATATGTGGGCATCGCTTTGTTTATCGCCGTCGCAGTGCACATAGCGCTCAATCGCAGGTGGTTCAGAGCATTGTTTCGCGGTCGGTACAATGCCGTGCGCATGTTGCAGCTTGTGGCGGTCGTGGGGCTCTTGGCCTGCATGCTCGGGCAAGTGATCAGCTCGCTGGTGTTATCGAAGTACGCGTTCGGGTTCTTGCCCTCGCTTCCGGGTGCAAGCTGGGCGCGGCGCATGCACATGCTGTGCTCGTATTGGAGCTTCGTGTTCGCATTTGCACATGCAGGGCTGCAGCTCAAGGGCTTTGACAGGCTTGTTAGGCCAAAGGGCTCGGAATCGCCGAGCTCTTTGGTATGGTTGGGACGCATCGTGGTAATGATGATATCCTGCTATGGAATTTATGCGTTTGTGCAGATGAGAATGGGTATGTATTTGCTCGGTCTGGCCCAGTTCGCTTTCGTGGACTTCGCGACGCCACTCGTGCTAACGTGCATGCGCTACACCGCAATCGCCGTGCTTGTTACAGCCGCGTTCCACTGCCTACGCCGCGTCATCGGAACACATGGGAAACGGAACTGACAGATGACCACATGGAGCATCGGTTGACGTTCTCCGCTCCCCCCGTTCCCGCTTACAATCCCTGCACCGTGGCGCTCACATATGTAAGCAGTGTATTATGAGAATCAAAGCAACGTCTTGCGAGTCGTTTTATCAGCGGAATTGAGGCTGCATGAAAACGCTCACGACATCCATAGCAATCGTAATGACACTCCTCCTGTGCGGATGCGCATCCTCCCAAACGAGCACGTCTGGCAGCACGGACACCAACACGACCAGTGCGAACTATGGGACGAACACGTCGAGCACCGCCACAGGACACGTGAGCATGGCGCACCGCTTCGCCACGAAATCCGAGGGCAACGGCCTGAGGCTCTCGAACGAGAAGTACTTCGCGGGCTTCAGTCAGAACGACCTCGACTTTAGGATGCAGAAGACAGGCGCAACGATGGAGGAGTACCAATCCTTCGCCGCCAAGCAGGTCCTCGACTTCACCGACGAGGAAAAGGCAGTGATCGACGAGCGCCTCACCGAGATGACCCAATCCCTTGTCGATCGCGGGCTTACCCTGCCCCCGCTCGAAGAGATCGTCTTCGTGAAGACCACCATGGCCGAGGAATGCTACGCGGGTGCATACACACACGGAACGACGGTGTTCATCTCGGCAGACCTGCTCGACCAATGGGTCAGCATGGAACAGGCCGGGGGACACAGTGCCCTCCCAACGGAGATACTCTGGCACGAGATCTTCCACTGCCTGACCAGATCTAACCCAGACTTTAGGGCGGACATGTACAAGCTCATTCATTTTAGCGTTCACGAAGCTGGCTTCGAACTGCCCCCCAGCGTGATGGAGTACCACATCTCCAACCCCGACGTCGAGCACCACGACTCCTCCGCCACATTCAGCATCGGCGGGAGGGACGTGGAGTGCTTCGTGGACTTCGTAACTACGCGGCACTTCGAGAAAAAGGGTGACTCATTCTTCGATTGCAGCACCACAGCCCTCGTGCCGGTCGATGGGACAGACGCCTACTATACGCCCGATCAAGCTGCCAACTTTTACGAAGTCTTTGGGAGCAACACAGATTACGTCATCGATCCCGAGGAGTGCATGGCGGACAACTTCGGTCTTGCGCTAACCTTCGGGGCGGAGGGAGAGAGCGGAGACGGCTACAAGTCTCCACAGATAGTCGAGGGCATTTTGGCGTATTTGAGCCGATGACCACTCGTCCGCACGCATGCGATGCCATTGCTCAATCAATCTCGCTGCAATAGCGGCCTAAGCGTGAGATAATGCTTGTACACGAAGCGGAAAAGGTTCGAGATGCAAACAGCTAACAAGCGATATCTCATAGTTCTGGTAAATGTTGCCGTTATGCTCGGAATCATAGGCTTCGTTTTGCTGTATGCTCAGCGGACGGCCGACATGTCGTATGCCACCGACGTGTCCCAGTTCGAGACGGCAACCGTCACCATGGAACAGGTGACGGCCAATTACCTCGAGGGAGAGCAGAATATCTGCGACGTCTGGGCTCGTTACATCAATAGCAAGCCTACGACTATCGACGAGGCAATATCGTTCGTCAGGTCTTCCCATGTCTCAACCGACACCGCCGTACACATCGTCTTTGCGGATGATGACTCGCTCGATGGACTCTCGACGCACCCAAAGACGGGCACGAAAGACGACTATGCCGTATCGTATAAGGCAATCGGCCTTCCCATACGACTCAACAAGCTTGCCGAACAGGATGGCGCCATCAACGTCTCGCGATCGTACACTGATCCCTTGACTGGCATTCAGTCACTGGCGTTTTGCAGCAAGATCTCGCTTGCGGATTCCCGTGACGAGTCAAAGCAGCGCGAGGCGGTCCTCCTACGCGTCATCCCCACCAAGAAGCTCCAGGATAAATGGGTGTTTCCCGTTGACCAGTACAACGACGCTGAGATCTCGCTCATCGATAGCGATAGCAACTACATCATCAAAGGCCACGATTACAAGAACAACAACTTCATCGAGTTCTACAAATCGTACAACCAAATCGATGCAGCTGGTGTCAAAGAGCTGAGAACACGGCTGGCAACGCAGAGCGGGTCTTTTATCATGACCAACTCGCGCGGCGAGGAGTGCCTGATAGCATACGTGCCAATCAGCGCGAACCAAGGATGGACCATCCTCAACTACATCCCATCGAACAGCTTGCATCGAAGCGCCGTCGATTGGTTCTTGGTCGGTGGGGTTGCCTGTGCTCTGTTGTTCTTGCTCATCTGCGACATGGTCTTCATGAATTCGCTCAACAAGCGCATCAATGAGTCCGCAAAGGAAGCAGAGGCGGCAAATCGCGCTAAGAGCGACTTTCTCTCGACCATGTCCCACGATATCCGCACACCCATGAACGCGATTCTGGGGTTAACGACCATCGCGCAGCGCAGCGTCGATGACCCAGCCGTCGTCAAGGACAGCTTGCATAAGATTGAGCTCGCGGGCAATCACCTGCTCACGCTCATCAACGATATTCTGGATATTTCCAAGGTGGAGAGCGGCAAGCTATCCCTCACGCCGGTGACGTTTTCGATTGCAGAGGTAACTGAGAACCTTGTCAACATTTCGCAGCCCATGGTCAGGGAGAAGAGCATCGACTTCCACTTTCACATCAATGCCGTGGAGCAGGAGTATCTCTACGCCGACCAGCTACGCATCAACCAGGTGTTCATAAACATCTTGTCGAACGCCCTCAAGTATACCGAGTCTTATGGAAGCGTCGTCGTCGACTTGCAGGAGCTGACGAGCGACATGTCCGGTACGGTACGCCTGGTCTATCGCGTGGTCGACACGGGCATGGGCATGAGTGAAGAGTTCATGGCGCACATGTACGAGTCATTCTCACGCCAAACAGACAGCCGCGTGAACAGCGTGCAGGGCACAGGGCTCGGTCTGGCCATCACCAAGCAGATGGTCGACCTCATGGGTGGCACGATCGAATGCCAGAGCAAGGAGGGCGAGGGAACGACGTTCACCGTCACGCTCGACGTACCCATCGCTGAGCGCGAGACCGAGGACATGACACTGGAATCCGTCAGTGTCCTACTCGTCGATGACGACGAGAACCTCCTTCGGGTTGCCCAGCAGGCGCTTGACTCGCTCGATGCGCAGGCCGAAGTGGCTTCTTCGGGAACTCGGGCGCTCGAGATGGTGGAAGCCAAGCGTAACACGCTCGATAACTACAGCGTCATCATCGTCGACTGGAAGATGCCTGGCTTGGACGGCATCGAGACCGTGCGCCGCATGCGTACCCTAGGCGGGGATACGGCTCCCAAAATTCTTGTCTCAGCTTACGATTGGTCCGACATCGAGGAGAGCGCGAAGGACGCCGGCGCAGACGGATTCATATCCAAGCCGATGTTCAAGTCCACGTTGTACCACGCGATTAACGAGCAGTTGCACATAGAGGCAGCACCCACTGCAAACGAGGACGACCACTCCGACGTCGCGGGCATGCGCGTGCTTGTCGCCGAGGACAACGACATCAACTGGGAAATCATCGAGGTGTTGCTCGACATGTACGGCATTGAAGCCACGCGCGCCGAAAACGGCCAGATCGCGGTCGACTTGCTTGCATCATCACAGCAGGAAGCCTACGACCTCATACTCATGGACGTACAGATGCCTGTTATGAACGGCATCGAAGCCACAAAGGCCATCCGCGCGCTGCCCGATGAGCAGGTATCGACAATTCCGATCATCGCGACGACGGCGGATGCGTTTTCCGAAGATGTCGCAATGTGTTTGGATGCCGGGATGAACGGTCATCTGGCTAAGCCCCTTGACATAAAACTCGTTTTGAAAGAGATTAGCAAGGTAAAGGAGAAGAAGGCCAAGGAGTGCAAATAATGAGAAAGTCCGCTGCGCGTTGCCTATTCGTTTTGTCGATGGTACTCGTCTCGGTCGCGTTAGTTGCTTGTGGTTCGTCACCGCAGTCTACTGGGACACCGTCGGAGCAAGCAGGTGAGCAAGCAAGCTTCACTCCCTCGCTCGACACCGCCACAAAATGCTCCATTTCTGTGGTTGGCAAATACGATAACTTTGAGGCGCTTGAGGCCGAATTTGACAAGTTCAATGCATACTACCCTGACGTCGTGCTGAGCTATACCAAGCTCGACGATTACAACAACCTCGTCTCTACTGCACTGAGCTCCGAAACTGCACCCGATGTCTTCTTTGCGTATGACTACATGCTGGAATCCGATAGTTACGACGCGCTGTTTGGGTATGCCGAGAACCTCTCCGACCCGGCGCTCAACATCGACTTGTCCTGCGTGCGCCCGAGTCTGCTGTGCAAAGACAAGGCAGGGGCGTGCCCCATGGCCCCCATCTTCTCCACTACGGCAGGCATCCTCGTGAACGAAGACCTCTTCAAGAAGGAGGGAATCAGCATACCGACAACCTACGAGGAGCTGCTTACCGCATGCGATGCATTCAACAAGGCTGGGTATCCCACACCCATTCTATGCTTCAACGAAGCGTCTTCTTACGGCAACCTCGTCGGCGACCTCATGTACGCCGATGCTTCCAAGGATCCCAAGATGGTGGAGAAGCTCAACACACTCGATTCTTCAGCCGGCGAATACATGCGTCCCGTCCTCGAGAAGGTAAGCAACATCATGAAGCAGGGATGCATCAACCTCAAGGTCTGCAACGAGCTAGAGGACGGTTACAACGCGCTGATCCTGAGGTTCTTTGAGGGCGACATCCCCATGGCGCTCTGCTCAGCCGACACAGCGTCGGGAACGGCCAAGCGTGAGAGCCAGTCCGAAGCGTTTACCGCCCACCCGTTTACATACGCCCTCTATCCGCTCACGCTCGCCGACGAGGGTGCTTACCTGCTCGACAAGACTTCCGTGCAATTCTCGGTAAACAAGGAGAGCAAGAATCTTGACATGGCGAACGAGTTCATGCGCTTCCTGGTAAGCAAACAGGAGCTCAACGACATCGCTCGCGCAAAGCGCCTGCTCACGGTAACGCCGGACCTTGCCTACGATGGAATGTACGCTCCGTTTAGCACGATAGACTCAAACAGGGTTATCTCGACCCACGAAGTCGGGCTGTCTGATGACGCCACCATCCAATACCGCGTCGCGGCCTACCAAGTCGCAAACGGCGTGGCGTCCGTTGACGAAGCGATTGCCGGGTTCGGGACGTACGAGCTGTAAGGCTCTAATTAGATACGTGCAAAGCACGCCCCCTCTATGGAAGAGGGGGCGTGCTTTTTTACACTCCGCGCTTCGACCCTCTGCGGACGGGCCATACGGTGCATCCAGTGCGTCTATAGCTCCGCCCCGTTGCTTCGCACCACGCGCTGCATCCAAGCAAAGCTCTCTTTGGGTGTGCGCTTACCCGAACCCTTGCCATAGTCGTCCTGGTCCACGTGCACAAAACCGTAGCGCTTGGACATCTCGCACGAACTCGCAGATACGATGTCCATCGCACCCCAGGCAAAATACCCACGCACGTCAACGCCGTCTGCCACGGCCTCGCGCACTTGTGCGATGTGGTCGCGGAAGTACCGCACGCGATACGAATCGTGCACCACGCCGTCGTCACTCGGCTCCTCCAAGTAGCCGCATCCATTCTCCACTATGTAGAGCGGCTTGTGATAGCGATCTTGGTACACGTTGAGCGTCCAGCGCAAACCCACTGGGTCAATGGCCCAACCCCAGGGGTTGGCTTCGAGCAGTGGGTTTTGGAAGGTGTCACCACCTCCCTGCTCGTGTTCCGCCACGCTCTGGGCAGAGCATACCTGTGTAAGGTAGTACGAGAAGCACACGAAGTCAGCCGTATGAGCCGCAAGCGCCTCAAGGTCGCCGTCTTCGGCCTGCACATCGATGCCTCGCTCCTCGAAGAAGCGGAGCGCGTAGCCAGGGTATGCACCCAACGCGAGCACGTCTGCCGGCAGCTGCTCCATCTGGTTGCGACGATACGTAGCCATCACATCCTCGGGCGCGGTGGTGGCAGGATAAGCGAGGTTGGCGTACTCCATCACACCGAGCTGCAATTCTGGATAGGTGTCGTGCGCGTAGGCAGTGGCTAGCGCACAGGCCACCATCTCGTTGTGAAGCGCCTGATAACGCGCGCTCATGGGATCGTCCGTTTCGTCGGTGGGAACGCCAAGATGGTTGAAGCCCTCATGCGCAACCATGTTAATCTGGTTCACCAGAATCCAATGGGTCACGCGGTCGTGGAAGCGATCGAAAAGCACCTTGCACAAACGAACGAACCGATCGATGGTGGCTCGATCGTGCCAGCCGCCATGCTCCATGGCCAAGGCGAGCGGCATCTCATAGTGCGAAACGGTGAGGAAAGGCGTAAGTCCGTTCGCCAGCATCGCATTGATAAGCCGGTCATAGAAGGCCAGACCCTCATCATTGGGCTTCTCCTCGTCACCATGCGGGAAGATACGGCTCCAATTGATGGAAGTGCGAATGGCGTTGAGCCCGAGGCCATCGCATCCAAGCAACGCAAGATCATTCTGATAGGTGTGGTAGAAGTCGATGCCCCAACGTTTGGGGAAGACCCAGTCGTCCTCGTGGGAGAGCATCTCGCGCACCTGTTCCCGGCTGAGGTCCCCCTGCATGCGCAGCTCGATGGGCACGTCCTTGCGAAGCGCGCTGATGTCGGTTACCGAGAGCCCTTTGCCACCCTCGTTCCAAGCACCCTCCATTTGGTGCGCGGCAAAGGCTCCTCCCCAAAGAAAGCCTTCGGGAAACTGATGGCGTATGGGCAGCAGCTGTTGAGACATGCGGATTCCTTTCGTGTGGGGACGATCCCATCGTAAAGGAGCAGTCGCTGGAGACATGGCTAGACGACTAATATCGAAACAACGTATCTGTCCGTACTGCCCCATCCTCGCGACAACCCGTAACGCCGTTTCGGCACGCCAAGTCTGCCGGCAATCACCAATCCCACGCCAGCCTACGAGCGTTCCTCGCGCAGGATGGCGGAATCGGATGTTCGGCCAGGCTCTGCAAGCCTGCTCACCTCATCTTTCATCCTCTGATGCGTGTTTAGGTGGCGACTGAAGCAGCAGGCGTAAAGCGTGTCGAGCGTGAGCTTAATGGAAAGTTCCGACGTGAAGCCCGCGACTTTTGAATACAGTCGCTCACGTGTGGTGAGCGTAAGCGTCACGCTCGCCAACTCGCGCAGGGGATTGGTCCCCATTGAGGTTATGGCAATGATGGGCACGCCACGGCGATGGTACATACGTGCCAGGTCAAGTGTTGCTGGCGTGGTGCCCGAGTACGAGACAACAAGTGCACAGTCCTCCGAAGTCACGAGCTGCTCAGCAAAGAGCTGTTCGCCCGCAAGCGTTACCGCCATGACCGGTTTGCCAATGCGTCGCATCTTGAGCTGAAAGTCCTGGCCGTAGAGCAGGGGAAAACTCACGGCGGCAAAATGGATCGTCCTCGCATCCTCCATCAGCTCGACCGCTCGCGTGAGCGTAGCCTCGTTCATGAGTGCGAGCGTGTCGGCAACGGTTTCGCGCGCAAGGGCGGATACTTTTGCAGCAACGGTCATCATGCTGTCACCAACAGCGAACGGTTGATTGGCGTCCACTCCACGGAAGTTCTGATTAAGATACGCGGTCTCTTTTACCAGCTCGCCACGCAACGACTCAAAACCGTCATAGCCAAGCCTCTGCGCAAAGCGAACGACAGCAGCTGGAGAAGTATACGTCTCGCGGGAGACCTGCCTGGTAGTCATGCTTGACGCCTCGTCCCGGTGATCCAACAGCCATGCAGCGATGGCTTGGTGACCGTCCGAGAGACCACTCGCTTTGGCAAGAGACTCAAGCAGTAGCATGGCACGCCTCCATCGTGTGAACGGGTGGGACAGAGTCCATGTTAACCTTGTGTGCGCTAGGGTACCGCGACTATCGTCAGGAATGAATCATGCTCGATGAGGGATACGTCATCTGTCGGCCGAGTACATACAAGAGGTTAGTCCAGAAGCGTACGCGCACCGGGAGGCGTTTGCTTTTAGACGGAACGTCTTCTCATCTCGCCATACAGGGCGCCTCCGATGATGAGCACCGCTCCAAAAAGCTGGACAGGCGTTAACGCCTCGTGGAGAAAGAACGCAGAGAAGCAGAGCGCGGAAACCGGATCAATGTAGCTGATAAGCGCAACGGATTGCCCCGATAGCTTTTGTATGCCGGAAAAATAGAGCAAGTACGCAAGTCCCGTATTGATGATGCCAATCGCTGCGATATACGGAATGTCACTTTCCACAACATGCGGAAGACCCGAGACGCATACTGCATAGGCAAGTGTAACAAGCGTAGCAACAACCAGTTCAATGGCCGCAGTCTGCATTCCGGACGTACGGGTGATCCGTTTGTTGAAGCCAATCAGAGCGGCGTAAAGAAGCGCCGAAGCCATTGCAGCCAGCAACCCGAGCGGGCTCATCCCGACCGCCACGACGCTTCCGCTAATGCAGAATAAGCCGATCATCACCACAAAACCCGCCACGAGCTTTCTTCGGGTGAGCTTCTCGTTGAACAGAATCGGAGAACACAGCAACGCGAGAACGGGACCCGTGTAATAGATCAGTGTGGCAAGGCTCACATTCAAAAGCCGGTATGCCTCAAAGAGCGAGACCCAATTTAACCCGAGCGCCGTACCGCCAAGCATGAGTGGAAAACGCTCCTCATACACGCTACCCCCATCAAACCCGCCCGTTACGAAGAGCAAGAGAGTCAGTAAGGCACCGCCAATCAGCGTACGAAGCAATACTATCTGACTGCTAGCCAGCGATATGTGCGAAACCAAAATGCCATTTGTTCCAAAAATCAGCAGAGACAGCACGTACATGCCGTATGCCCTGTATTCGCTGCCTCTTCCCTGCCCGCAGTTATTCATCGCCTCAAAGCCTCAGTGCCACCCAGTTTTATTGCTTGCTCATCATGCTACGATACGGACAAGATTACTACAGAGCACGGGCGTAGGATGATTTGATACGAGACGCATCAAGCCTCATCGCTGGAAGAATCGCCAAGCCTCTGCAGGACTTCCGAATTAGCCGCGTCATTGAGTACCAGCAGCTTCTCGATACTACGAAGTGAGCTCTCTATTACTTCCAGACGTGTGTCGATTGTGGCAAGCGCACCCGGCAGATCAAAGGTGTCAATCAACTCTTTTCGAGAGAGTTCGACCTCCTTTTTCAATTCGACCACATCGACCTCGCGAACTCTGGCAAGCTCCTTCTCAATAGTGCCAACTTGCCGCTTCGTCGAGGACAGGTCTCTCCCAATCTTCGAAATGGACTTGCCCTGCCCGTCAAGACGTTTGGATAGTGCATCAAAGCGCCTCTTGAATGGTCTGAACAACCCTTCTCTTAATGCCCTAGACTGGATTGATCATGCCCCAACCTTCCTTTCTTTCTGGGCACTCCGAAGCTTCTCCATACGCCCAAAAGCTGTCAAGTAATACCCTTTAATAGAAGCTGGCAAGTCGGACTGTCTTCGCAACAACCCCAATTCGAAGGCGGCGTAGTCCGCACACACCTCTTCCAGCAGCTCGAGCGACTCTGTGTCGTCGTTCTGTTTTGCCGTACGCAGATTGTATTCGTAGTTAGCAAGAGCCATCTTAAGGAATGTGCCCTCCGGCACGTCATAGACACCTTCCTTGATGAGGTGCGCCTTAATGCAAACAAGCGCGTTCAAAAACGCCAAGGGTTGCGACTTCTTGGAGTGCTTGGACGAGCCCAGGCGAACCCGATACCAAACAAGACACTCGTTTATGGCACAGACGCTTCGTGTTGAGACCAACGTCGCATAGATAAAGGATATGTCGTTCGCGTTCTCGTGAAGCTGAAACCTCAGGTTTATCTTCTTCAAAAGTCCAGCCGAAATGCCTTGGTCCATGGCGCTGGGTTGGTGATTTGGAAATAATCATCGGTAAGGTCGCGGAAAGAGAACGTACTCTCCGGACGCAAGATCCACCCCTCTGTTTCTAGCTGCTCCTGCATACTCGTGCTGCTGGCAGACGATTCGCAAGTTTGCAAAATGCCCCTCGAGCTCTTTGGCATGAGCGTCTTGATTGGAGGCTTGAGCAACCCAAGATTGTCTACGATGCGCTGGTAGGTTGGCCCGCCCCCCACAAGGCGACGCGTGGCGTCGTTTGTGACACCTACGCCATCGAGTGGAATGTGGACGTACGTCACGCGACAACGCAGGAGCAAGTCCACCACGCTCTGCGAAAGCAGGTGGCCATTCGTGAAAATCCAAGCCTCGTATTTGCAACCACGCTCCTCGGCCACTTCGATGAGCCTTGGAGAGAGCGCCTCGATGACGTCCGTGGCCATCAGCGGCTCACCGCCGAACCATGTTATGGTGAGCTCTTTTGCATTGGCGGCGTCGAGCATCCGAGCCGCAAATGCCACCACATCGTCTTGGACTTCGGGCGTCATCTTGCCTCGGCCCCGAGTCGCGAAGCAATACGGACACTCGAAGTTACAGGCAAGCGTTGGACAGATGGTGATTGATACACCACCTACAGGTGCATGGGCACACGAGAGCGTACGCTGCAGCGCGAAGGCCTCTCGCTCATCATAGTTCGCAATCACGCCGCGGCTGGCCAATCGCCCAATGAGGGGATGGTTCTCCGACACCTCGTCGAGGACCCTCATGATGTGGAGCTCAATGGGCGTGTAAACGGCACAGATGCGCCGGTACGTATTGAAGATGACAGTCATCTTGGTGCCAGGAATACGGGCCGCAATGTTGTAACGCGAGATGTGCCAACCCGCCTCGGTAGCCGTGCGCCCCTGATGCCTATCGCTCGAGTTCATGTGGTCCCCTAAAACGGCATATTCTCTCGATTCGGACATCATCGCACTCAGGGCCTATAAGAATCATGCAGGCTTGGATGCGCACTCCTTCTGTTTCTTCTGCTCCCCTATCCGCGCATGCAACGCCAATACGTAGGCTTCCGGATCGTCCTTGAGGGCAATGCATTGGCGGCCCTCAAACAAACGCTTGTGAGGGCATCCACCCGCGCACGTGGGAAGCCACACGCACTCCTTACACTCATCATCCGGAATGGGACAGGCGAGGTTGAGGTACATCGTAAGATTGTTGGGATTGGAGGCGGTCTCAAACGGATTACTGGGATCCCAGTCGTGCGCCGTCCCAAAGGCAATCGCAGGCTTGTCGACAGCCTCCCAGCACTTCTGCAGGTTACCACGCTCGTCTATGCCCACGCTCCAGATGCTGTTTGCGCCACAGTAGTAGCCACGCCCCGCCATAAAACGTCCGGCTTCCTGCCTAACCGCCACCTCACTGGCATTCGAGCTACATAAGAGACCAACCTGCTTGCCACGCTCGTTAGCCACCTCGCTGCCAAAGACGGGCGCTGGGTAGTACTCAAGATCGTTGCCGGATTGGTCCGCCAACCTTTGTATGAATGCTTCCAACTCACCCATCTCCGCCATGTTTCCCTCGTACACGTTGTGGCGGATATCCACTCTAAAGGGGGTCTTAACGTCGCGCAGGTTGGCCGTTATGCGCTCGAACGTAGATCCACCACCTGCAAGATGACGTGTAGCGTCGTGGGATGCGCCCATGCCATCAATGGTAACTTGGGCCTTACCCACCTTACAACGCTCGAGCATGTTGGCCATCTCCTGCGTAAGCAGGTAGCCGTTCGTGACGATGACGGCAGAATACTTGCCACCTCGCTCCTCCGTAAGCGCCATCAGACGCTCCGAGAGCGACTCGATTACGTCTGGGGCAAGGAGCGGCTCTCCACCAAACCATGTAACCGAGATATCCTTGACTCCAGACGCCTCCATCATGCGCTGAGCGAGCGCTACAACGTCATCCTGCACCTCGGCACTCATCTTGCCCGCATGGTGGCCCTCGAAGCAGTACGGGCAGTCGAAGTTGCAGCCCATGGTGGGACAAATGGTGAGCCCTATCACATGTGGCATGGCGCAGGCCGCACGACCCAACGTCTCGATCGCAGCGCGTTCATCGAAATTCGCAATAATGCCGCGCTTGGCAAAACGATCGATGATGGGATGGTGCTCGTCAAGCTCCTCCAACACGGAGAGCAGGTACATCTCGAGCGGCGTGTACTCGGCGCAGTTGCCCTTAAAGAGGTTTGCGATGGCCACGTTCTTCGTGCCCGGCACCTTGGCCATGAGGTTGTATCGCGACGCGTGCCAACCAGCTTCGCCAGCCGTACGACTGTTTGATTGCTTGCTTTGCGAACCTTCGTTGTTCACGATACTGCTCCTCGCATTAATGCTTGATTGACCATGTCATACCTCAATAGCATTGTATATGCTCATTGACTAAATAGGGGTACCACACTCCAATCAATCGGATCACGCGGAAGGGTTAATGCGTCCTAGTGCAAACAATGACGAACGAGGCGGTCGGACAGCCATCGGTAGGGCTGATAGCGTAGCGGCGGATCCGCCCACGTTGCACGGTCCACGATGCTCTTAACGTGCGAGAACGTCTGGAAGCCCGCATCGCCGTGGTAGCTGCCCATGCCGCTTGCGCCCACGCCTCCAAAGCGCATGTGCGAGGTGGCGAGATGCAAAACCACATCGTTTATGCAGCCACCGCCAAAGGAGCACGTGGACATAACGTGCTTAACGGTGAGCTTGTCCTCAGAGAAGAGGTACAGGGCGAGTGGGTGGGGCCGCACGTTCACCTGGGCAAGCTCCTCGTCGAGGCTTGCATAGCGCAGGACGGGCAGAATGGGACCAAAAATCTCATCGGCCATGACGGGGTCATCCCACGAGACGTTGGTCATCACCGAGGGCTCAATCCGCAGGCTTGACGCATCACAGCAACCACCAAAGGTAATCGTTCCCGTGTTGAGAAGCCCACGCAAACGCTCAAAGTGCCTCTCGTTTACGATCTTGCCATAGTTTGGGTTCTGCAATGGTGACGCACCATACTGGCGCGTGATTTCACGACACAGTTCTCTCTCAAATTCATCCGCCACGCGCTCGTCGCAGAGCACATAATCGGGTGCCACGCACGTTTGCCCGCAGTTGAGGTACTTACCCCACGCGATGCGCCGTGCAGCCAGCGAAACGTTGGCCGTTGCGTCCACAATACAGGGACTTTTGCCACCAAGCTCGAGCACAACGGGCGTCACGTGTTGTGCGGCCTTTTGCAGTACGACTTTCCCCACCGTGGTGCTTCCTGTAAAGAAGATGAGGTCGAACGGCTGGTCCAGAAGGGCCTGGTTTTCCTCGCGTCCACCCTCAACGCAGGTGACGTATTCCGGAGGGAAGAGCTCGCGCACAAGCTGCGCGATGGCAGTGCTCGTGGCGGGGGCGTAGGCGCTCGGCTTTACGATGGCGGTGTTACCCGCGGCGATCGCGTCAACGAGCGGCTCCACCGTGAGCAGGAAAGGATAGTTCCATGGGCTGATAATGAGTACGATGCCAAGCGGGGACGCCTGCTCGTAACAGCGTGCCACCTGATGGGTAAGCGGGGTATGCCTGTAATAACGGCGCGCAAGACGACGAACGTTGCGCAACATGTAGCCAATCTCGGCGAGCACAAGACCCACCTCGCACATGTACGACTCGGATGCGCTCTTGCCCAAGTCGGTGGCAAGGGCAGTGCAAATCCTGTCCTCGTGGGCGAGAATCCCCGAGCGAAGGGCTTTGAGGGCGCTTATGCGCGTCTCTATGGGCAGTGTCTCTCCCGTGGCGAAGAGCCTTCGTTGACGTTCAACCAACGCCGCAATTTGCGCCACCCGATCTGTGTGCTCAGCCATGTAACCACCATCCAATACTTGGAATACGGGTACCAAGATTCACTATAGCAGCTGGCGTACATAACGTCTTAGACCCACAAGCCCGCATAGCGTTCCACCGCCCATAAGGCAGGATACGCACGATGCGGGCATACGGTAGTCTGCAACGCAACTACGCGAGATAGTTACTAACGAACCTCAAGAGAACTCAGGATGCCGTCGATAACGGGACGGTTTTGCTCAGCCACTTCGGAACGTGTGTAATAGCACATCGTGTAGCAGCGTTTGCCGTGCTTAAGCACCCACACTTCGCCCTCTTGATCAACGCCTTGTATGGTGTAGGAGAAGTGGAAGCCATGGGCACCAGCATCCGAACCGGTCACAGCTCGCTCGGGCAAGTCTTCACTCGCGTACCCACTGCCCGGATAGCACTTGGCGAAGTGCTTGTCAGCACGCTTGGCAATCGCCTTTTCGCTTGCCAGCTTGTTGAGAAGCTTGCTCGAGTCCTTCCACGTCATATACATGAGCATGTGACGATCCGTGTCACGTACTCCCCACAGGCTGTCGTAAGTAATGCCAATCAGCGACTCCAGCTCCTTGTGTGGTATGTCGTCAAAACCCTCTGGTAGCGTAACGGCAAGATACTCATTGTCTATAAGAACGGTGTTCATTGCGTTTTCCTTTCATGTACGGGTGCTCAGACATACATACGCTCCAAGCACAGCCATGTCCCAAGGATTCGCCAGCACTTTGCAATCGAGGGGGCCGTCCCCCTCGATTGCAGTTGTTAGGAGGTGCGCCCCCTTGTTGCCAGCGTGGCAACAAAGCGCTCAATTTGGGCATTCACAAAATCGGGCGCATCGACGTTCGAGTTATGGCCAGCTCCGGGTACCCACACAAGCGGGATGCCCTCTCCCGCCGTCCACTTGCGATTGAACGGCCTCACATCGCCGGCGTGGTCCTTCTCGCCACAGAGCAGGAGCGCTGGACAGTCGATGCGGTAGGCACGCTCAGCCTCAATGGCATTGGCAAGCATGAGATAGCCGTGAGCAGCTAAGTCGCAATACTCCTGCTTGGTGTAGGCATCCATGAACGACCGCATGTTGGCACGGCCCTGCTCGGTGGTGGATGCCCCCCGCGCACCCCAGGGTTTGAGCAACGCCCAGGGAATCGCCGAGTACATCCCCTTGGTATGGCGAAGGAACTTGACCTCCCAATTAGGATAATACGTGCGTTTGAGCGGCGCCGAGTCTATGGAGACGAAGCCCGCCACCTCGCCGGGAAAGAGGTCGATATAGGCCTGACCAACGTAGCCGCCCAACGACTGACCCACGAGCACGGGTCCGGCTACTCCCTCCGCGCACAGGATGCCGTGCAGGATGCAAGCATAGTCGTCCATGCCAAAGGTGAGTGGAAACGGGCGCGACTCCCCATGGGCAGGCGCATCCCAAACAAGGCAGTTGGCCTTTCCTGAAAAATGGGCCATCTGAGCATCAAACAACGTGTGGTCGGCAGTGAGTCCAGGCAAAAAGACAAGCCATGGTGCGTTGGAATCGGCACTCGCGTCAATCCAGTAGATTACCGTCCCGTTGTCCGTAAAAAACGACTTCCTGTCCACAGCCAGACTCCCTCACCGCCTACTGACTACCATCCCTTACTAAAGGTCAGCACATTCTCTTCGCCCTCACGCTCGTACACAAACTCGTCCATGCTCTGTCGAGCCATGAAGATACCCAAGCCGCCAATGCTCATTTCATCAATGTGTGTGGGTTTGGCTGGATCCCGATACGATACGGGATCGAACGGAATGCCAAAGTCGCGTATCTCAACCGAAATTGAGCGCGGGTCGCCCCGATAGAGGTAAGAGACCGTAACCTCGCCAGGTTCATCCTGTTCCGCATAGGCGTAGCGACACACGTTGACGAACAACTCCTCCAACGCAATCTCAACCCTGTTTTGGACGGAGAGCGGGCAGAGGCGTCGTTCGAGCTCATCGGAAACAAGGGCAACCGCCTCGCTTAGGTTATCGAGTGTGGCGGGTAACGTGAGCGTACCACTCGCTTCGGGCGCAGCGCCATACTCCAACGCCAGAATCGTAATGTCGTCGGACTGCTCGGCACCTTCCGCCCAAGCAGCCACCTCGGCACGCAAACGGCGCACGAGCAGCTTTGGACCCAAATAGGTGTGACAGGCAAGGAAGGCTTCCAAGCGGTCGTTGCCAAACTCCTCCTCGTTCACGTTAAAGGCCTCGTTTACACCGTCGGTGTAAAGAATAAGCTCGTCTCCCTGTTCGAGAGCAATCGTCTCCTGTCGGTACTTGGCTGTCTCGAACGTGCCCAAGAACAGACCACATTTCTTCTTGATCCATTCCCAGTCGCCACCATCCCCATGGCGAATGAGCGGGAAGTTGTGCCCGGCGTTCACGTAGGTGAGCTCGCCCGTAACCCAATCGAGCGTTGCGGCCCATACCGTCACGAACATGCCTGCCTCATTGTTTGCGCACAGGCGCTTGTTCGCGCTGGCTATGGCCTCTGCCGGAGGCATGCCCGTGCTCATGTAGTTCTCGATCTCGGTCTTGGCTTCCATCATAAAGAGTGCGCCAGGAATGCCCTTGCCCGAGACGTCGGCAATCAGGAAGCCCAGCGTTCGATCGTCGATAAGGAAGAAGTCGTAGAAGTCACCGCCCACCTCCTTGGCCGCATTCATGGACGCATAGATGTCAAAGGCGTCGATTTCGGGGAAGGGAGGGAACGTACTCGGAAGAGCGCTCTCTTGGATTGCCTTGGCCGTAGCCAAATCATGCTCCATGCGTCGCTCAGACTCATCAATAAAGCCCTTCAATGCATCAACTGTCGCATTGATGTCGGCCGAGAACGTTGCGAATTCGACGGTCCCCGTCTCTGCAACCATCTCGTCAAGATTTCCCTCCATGATAGTGCCCAAAGATCCGTTGATACGTTCAATGGGTTCCACAACAATCATGTTGAGAGCTCGTGAGGCGACCACAAATGCAGCAACCGCAAGCGTAAGGGCGAGAAGCGCCGTCCAATGCATCGTAATAAGCCTATTGGCAAAGACCATAGAGGAAGGCTGCGCTAGCAAAACGTAGTAATGGTCTGTCTTTGCAACGCGCATGTATCCCAGCTCTCCCGCGCCGGTATTAACCTCTTCGTCGGAAGAGACACGGCTCAGAAGCTCGTTCATGGATTTTGCGCCATAAACCATGCTTCGCATTTCGCCTTTTTTTGCCGCAGCCTCCAATACTCTTATGCTGTTCTTACCAAAGTAATCATCAAGCGAGGTTCCCGGCACGTAATAGTCGTTGTCGGAATAAGAAATAATATCGTCCGTAAGAACGAGAAGCGTTCCATCCGAGAGGCCATAGCCATCCACGAGCCGGCCGGTTGGATCGTAGTCGATTATCTGCTTAGCATAGGCTTCTGGGAGTTTGCTAAATTCTTGCGATTCCGTAATGTCTTTAAAGTAATCATAGTTTTGGTCAATCTGTTCGCCAACGAACTCCGCCTCGTCAATCATATCCTCTGAGGCGGAATTCGTAGCCAATACCGTGATGGCCGTAAAACTCCCGGCCTGCACCACAATGTAGACCACAAGCAGCGCAACAAGAAGACGCCTCCTAAAGACGTCGCGCACTCCCTCATAGGATTGTTTCTCGTAGTACCTAGCCACAGCAATATCGCATATGGCCGCAGTGACAAAGATGAGCACTGTATCAAATAATGCCTGAATGCCAATTCCGCCCATAGAGGCAATTGCATTGAGAGACTCCAGCGGAAGCACCATATTCGCATAGTCTTTACTCTCCATATTGAGCGTTACTATGCTCATAATAAGATCGATGACGGTATTAAGTACGAAGCAACCAGTCGCAATGCAGGCAACAACGGCAGCCACAAAGAAGAATCGCAACAACCGGCGTTTGGGATTCTTGCGAAGCGCTATAGCGAAGCACAAACCAAGAAGAAAGCCGATGAATGCATACAGCACAAGGGAGTTGACATACGAAACAAAATAGTATTCGTACAAGTCAAGCGGTTGAATTCGTGAGTGCAGAAAGAGCGCTATTCCACAGAGCAGCCCAAAGAGCGATCCCGATCCCTTACCCAAGAGCAACGAACAGAGCGTGAGAGGGCATAGGAGGCCGAGAACGTACCCAAGGTAATCGCCTTCAACGCCAATGCCAACAAAGCCAAGCTGCGTAAAGGTCATCCCCACCGCCACAAGCAAAAGCAAGCCAAAGACAGCCCTCTTCTTTCGTTTGCTCTCACCTGCGAGCAAGCCCTTCCAGTCACGAATGCGAACTCCCTTTTTTACATCCTTCTTTTTGGCTTGTCTCCCCATAGACGCCCCTCCCTGCTGCAGCATGTATAGGGAGATAGTACATGAATAGAATCCCTAAAACATACTCGACGCATGCGGTTTGAGCAGCCCGAGCTGCACGCCACATATCATATGCATGATATGATGGATTCGACCACAAAAGCAGCAGACAATCCCACCGGCAGGGAGGCCACTATGAAGAGGACGCTTGTCGTCATGCGGCATGGCAAGGCGATGCCGCCCGCACTCAACCAAGAGGACGCAGACAGAAGCCTTACCAACGCTGGCATGGCAGCGCTCGAAGCACGGCTACCCCACATGCTCCGACTCCTCCAAACCGATGATGGCACCGTACAGATATGGACAAGCCCGGCAAAGCGGGCGCGCCAAACCGCCAAGCTCCTCAAAAAGGCGTTGAAGAACAACCACGTTTCCCTTCAGAAGAAGATCGAGCCGCATGACTGCCTTTGGGAGCAAGATATCGACGGGTTCTTGGACGACTTGCGCACGAGCAAATCCGAGTTCGTATTCGCCGTGGGCCACGTACCGTTTGTAGAGGACATCGTCGAGGAGCTCGTGGGAGCGTCACCGTCATTCTCGACGGGTGCCCTCGGCTGCATGGAGGTACATCTTGCCGATGCAGATGAGCTTACGGCAACAGACAACGCCCGATTGCTGTGGTTTGTCCAAGGCCCCATCTCCGCAAACTGGAAAACGATGACTCAGCTCCAAACGACGATTGCGGTAACGGCCGAGAAGATAGACGACCGTCGCATGGCCTTTATCGCCAATCCAGAGGATACTGAGACAATTCATCGCTTTCGCACGAACACCCGTACCCTGCGAAGCCTCGTGGCGTTTATTAAGCCATGGCAAGACACCGAGCAAAACGCCCAAGCGCAAACGATTCTGCGGGATGTGGTGAGGTACACCTCGCGCTTGCGGGAGTTGGACGTTCTGGAGCAGCAGGTGCGTGAGGACCCCGAGTCCTCGCCCAAGCTGATTGCATTATGCGCGAAGGAGGCATCCGCTGAGCGAGCCAAGGTCCTCAAGACCCTCACGTCAAAGAAGGTGACCAAGCTCTTTGCAAGGGCTATGCTCCTCGCAAAGAACGTCGAATGGAAGAAGCGCTACGCAAGCAACGGACTCACGCAAGAGACCGTTCGCGCAAGGTTTGACGATATGATCGAGTCGGTGAGCGCCGATCTTGCCACCTTGGACCTTAGCGACGCCGAACGTACGCACGACGTGCGAAAGCATGCCAAGCGCATGCGCTATGTGGCAGAGCACAACGAGGACATCCTCGGGGAAGACGCCGTGACCATCGCCAAGGACATGAACGCCCATCAGGACAATCTTGGAGAAATATGCGATGCGCGCGCCAACATCAGGCTCATAGACGAGTTCTTACTGAAAGACCTCTCCAAGTCTGTTGTTCGCGACCTTAATCGCATGAGAGATCAGAACGTCACCTTCCTTTGCGACGCCTTGAAGATTGAGGAAGTGAGGGACTAGCGAACCACGTCGTAACACGCATTCCCAACAAGCGCCTACGACTTGGGAACGATCTTGATTTGAATCGCCTCGATGCGACGCCCCTTCGTCGCCGAGCCGGCGGTCTTACCGTTCTTCGCCCACTTGGTCCAACCCGCTTTTTGGCGATAGACACGGTAACGCACGTTATACAGCTTTGCCAATTTGCCCGTAAGCTTGATTTGCAGGGCCTCCAATCGCTTGCCCTTATTAGCGAGTCCTGTCGTGGCACCATTAGCCTTCCAAGCCTGCCAACCCATACCCTGCACAAATGCGCGATACTTCACCCCACCGGTAACGGGAAGCTTGGTAACCTTGGTTTTGATGGCCTCCGCTCGTCGCGCCTTGCCCGTGGTACCACTCGTCTTACCGTTTTTTGCCCAAGACCGCCAGCCATAACCCTGCACGTAAGTGCGATAGGCAATGGTTGGTGCCACGATCTTAAACTTGACGTTCTTCGTACCCACGAAACAGCCCTTGCCGGCAATAACGATGGTGGCAGTCCCTGCCTTCTTGTTGTTCTTGTACGCCAAGGTGTAATCCGTATCCAATACCAACGCCCTGCCGCAATACGTCAGCTTAGGCTTGGGCTCGACGAGCTTGCCAGTGTACGCCTGTTTGGCAATGCTTGTAACCTCAACGTCAGAGATCTTCGCCGGCACGATGTTGAACGTGACCTTGCGCGAAGACCCCGCAAAACAGCCTTTGCCCGTAATGACAATTGTGGCCAAACCCACCCTGATGTTGTTGCTGTAAGAAAGCTCGTAGTCCATGCCTTGCCACAACGTGTCATTGCCATAGGTAATCACTGGTGCGGGCTGTATGGCACCACCCGTATACGTTTGGCTGCCAAGGCCGGAAATCGCAACCTGCGCACTCGTGATTGAGTCCTTAACCATAATGTTCACGCTCTGGTACGATTCACCCTCCACCCGCGTTCTTCCGTGAGCGTCCACGGTCACGGCCTCCTTGGGAGCAACCCAAATTGAGGCGGTGCCTGCTCGCTTGCCAGTAACCACACCAGCGCTCACCGTAGCAACGTTTTCGTTGTTGGAGCCCCATACCAGCGCATCACTCGACAAGCTCAAACCCTCCGGCATATCAAGCGAGAGCGTAGTGGTGTCGCCTATCTCGATGGATCCGGCGCCAGACAACGCGCCCACCACGTACACCTCTTTGCTAGCCACGATGGGGTTGTCGGTGTCCTTGGTGGCAAACAACACCGTCTTGCCCGTGATGGTGCAGTCGATGACAGTTACGAACTTGCGTAGGGTTTGCTCGTCCTTGGTGGCTATGAGCTCCGCAGTGCCGGCCCCCTGCGCAGTGCATTCGCCGGTGCTCGCGTCGACCTGCAGTACGTCCGCATTGGTGGACGAGAACGTCCAACCGGTGGTGTCCGCAACCTGCAAGCCCGCTTTCATGCGAGCGGTGGGACGACGCAGCGTCCGTGTTCACCTCGCCACTTTCCACATTCGTATGTTCGACGGTTTTTTTATCCAGGGCGGAATCAGCAGCACCGGCACTCTTGTTCGCGTCGATTCGAGCAGACACCTGAACGGTGGGTGTAACGTCGTCTGGACGCCCGCCGTCCTTGGATTCGCCCATGGTCCCCATGCCAACAACCAACGCCAACACTATGCAACAGCACACCACCGCGATGCATGATTGCCTCTTGGCAATATGCGACTTCATACGCGCATTCCTCCAGTCCGAATAAAACGGTATACGTACGTCCCTTTTCACGCAATGCATGCCGTTCTCTTGGACGCGACTATCACCCATTCTATTCGCTAAGCTATACAAAGCATCCGTTCAGTCACACGTTCATACTGCCGTCGCATTATGTGACTGTCCCTGAAAAACGCACGGCCGATAGGGTCACACCCCATCGGCCGTGCGTGTTGGCTACGCACAACACTGTTGCAACCACTTTGTGCTAGGCGTTCTCTCCCCAAATGTTGATGCGCTTATCAGGCGCGAGGAACATGGCGTCACCTTCAACCACACCAAGCTCGTCGTAGATTTGGCTAAACATCTGAGCGCACACGTTGATGCGAAGGTTGTCGAGCGGATGCGTGTCAATAAGGAGATTAGGCAACAGCTTTTCGGGTGCTACCAACGCCCGCAGATGCGCGAAGTCCTTGAAGAACGTTTCGTAGTTCACTTCCTCTGTCTTATCCGCATACTCCAAGATGGCTTGCATACCACACAGGTCGGCGGCAGCCTCGGCCACGATCTTCTGGCCGTTCACCATAATGCCAGGAGCGACTTCGATACCGTTGTAGTAGGTGGCCAGTGACATGGTCTTTCCCACAAATGCGTCTGCGTCGGAACCATCAAGCACCGGATTGGGCATACCGTATCCGTCCGTCTGCGCACCCATGAAGTCGAAGCCGTGGTTAATCTCGTGTCCTATAACAAAGCCTATGCCCGCAAGCAATTCCGGATCGCTCATGTCGCTCTTGTACACCAGACTCGTCACATAACCCGGATAGATGTTGATGGAGTTTGAATCCGAATCATAGAAGGCGTTGAGCTCGGTTGGCCTAATGGTATACCACGGGCACGCGGCCACTGCTGGTTTGCCAACCATCTTGCTTTCCTGATCCAGCCGATATTGCTTGAGCTTGAGGTAGTTGCCCAGAAGCGTACCGCCCTTGTTGGTCGGCGTGAGTTCTAGACCGCTAAAGTCATAGTATCCACCAGCTGGCTCAAGCACATTGAGGGTCATGTTGTCGAGCTTTTCGATTATTCGCTGTTGAGAAGCCTCGCCCAACCACGGAGTATTGCTCACAAGATCCTTGTACGTGTTCACGAGGTTCTGCGCAAGATTCGTAAGACGCTCTTGTGCCTCTTTACCAAGTACCTCGTCAACATAGTTCTTAGCAAGGACGATGGCGAACGTATCCTGCTGGTTGCATGCCTCGTAGGCAAACGTCTGAGCATCGGGTACCGGTTGACCGTTCTGCGCATTAATCTGGTTTAGAGCACTTGGATCGCGATACGGGCGCGTCTCGGCAAGCACCTTCATCTTGGCAATCATCTTAATGGGTTCGAGGTTCTCGTTGATCCACAAATCATCAAACGCCTTGAGCCACTCGCGCGAAACAACATACCGAGGAGAACCGCCCTTGCCCAGCTTGTCGAGCGTCTCTCCCATCGGGAAGTTGGAGCAAGCCGCATACAACTCGTCGTGCGTCAACACGCAGTCACGCACATACTCGCTCATAGCACCAAAGGGCTCCGACAGGAACATACCGTCGTAGTCGACATACTTGCCGTGGGCCCTCTCAAACGACAGAACCTGCTCAAAAGCTGCGTTTACGCTCTCATTGTCCATGCCCAAGGCCATAAGATCGGCCAGCACTGGCGAAGAGGTGTTCTTTACAGCCTTCGTCATGGACTCCTGAGCCTGTGGGTCATCGGTGTCCTGATAGTACATGCCGCCTATCATTAATGGGTCGACAAGCACAAGGTTCGCACTTATGGCAACGATGTTCACGTCACGCGTATCGGTGAGGCTAAGGTCCGGCACCAGGAAGGGACTAAACGGGAAGTCGTCGGCCGTAAGCAGCGCGTTCATCTCATCTATCGAGGTAACCGCATCAATGCGGTCGAGGTAGGGCTGCAGTTCCGAAAGGCCAATCTTCTGTAGCCCCTCAGCATCCGATGCCTGCTCAAAGAAGATGCGCAGCTGGTCTAGGTCGTGGCTGGACTTGGAGGTGTCCTTGATCGTTGCCACGTTTGCCGTTTGAAGCTCGATAGCATGGTCCTGCATCGCTGATGAGGGCTGCTGCTGATGTGAGGCAAGGTATTCGTAGTTCGCGAACGTATAGAGGTCGTCATTCATCTTGGGGGCCTCTGGAGGAAGATTCCCCGCCACGATCGACGTGACCCATGGTTTGCCCGAAAACTCGCCATTTGCCGCAGCCGATGCGATTGAGCCGACTTCGCCTCCTGCCACGGTTTCGTTTGCCGCTGCGGTCCCATTGCCCGCCGCAGAACTGTTGGAGCTGCTCGCATTCCCATCACACGCAGCGAGAACAAAGGCTAGAACAAAAGCCAAGAACAGTGCCACCGACGTCTTCCTGGACCTCATCCAACTCACCTTCCTTTTCTACCGCACGCTTTGACTAACCTCCCCTTATCCTACGAGAACAAGCCTGTTGTATGGATTGTCTCTCACGAATGGCATTCACTCAGAACATGAGCGGCACGTCATCTACTCCGTGAGGGAGGGCAATGCGGTCGATGGCCCTCCCTCACGGACGTATGCGGGCAAACGCGACAACACATACAACACATTATCCCAGTCTCGTCAACCTATCTTCACCAGGCCACAACTCGCTCCGTATGCGTATATCTTGCAAGGTCCCTGTAGATAGAACTCCGCGCGCGCTTCCTGCTCGGGATAGAGCCGCTTAATGCGAACGAGGTCGTCGCCAACAGCGGCAACGAAGAGCAGGTGGTCATCCTTCGTCATTGGGTGAGCAATGCGCACTCGTTGGATTCCCTCCGTCACTTCTACCTCTGCGCTCAGAAGGCCGTCGTTCGCCTTCGCCACCAGCGGCTCAAGCGCATCGCCGCAACAACTCACAACAGCCTCGCCCGACGACCACACGACGTTCCCGCAGCTTGGGCACACGTACAATACGCTCTTGTGCAAGTTGCCAGCCACGTTGCGGTTCTCGACCTGTCTCCAGTGCTTGAGCGTGGGAAGCACGGCACCCATAAACGAGACCGCCTCCTCCTGTGAGTAACCGGTGGCTTGCATGAGATAAGGCACGTTATGCTCGATGATCTCGTCAAGCCCACCGCTCGTAAACTCACCGTTTTGGTAGCACCATCCACAGTAGTCCGGGTTTTCCGTACCGTCTGCGTTCGTCCCAAAGGGCATGTTCGGGACGTCGAACGGCGTGCCACAGCACTGACACGTTGGGGCATCGGGCAGGTCGAACAAATCCGTCACCGGCACACCGAGCACACTCGCAAGCAGTTTGCGCATGTCGATACCCGGCTCGCTCTCCTCGTTCTCCCACCGGCTCACTGCCTGACGGGTAACATACACCTTTGCCGCAAGTTGCTCCTGGGTCAACCCCGCAGTCCTACGAGCATTCTGAATCGTCTTACCAACTCCCATGGCGCCTCCCATCGTCTGCTCCTTACGAATAAGCGTAAGGGCGCGAACTAGCATTGTCACGCAATAGAGAATTGCGGATGAGGCTGGGAGAGGATTCTATTCCCACGAGCACGGCTTTGTTTGTCCCAGCTTGTGGTGTTTTCGGCACACCGAAACGTACGAGTCGTTGGCGCCCAGCATTACCTGACTGCCCTCGTGCACCATGTTCCCGTTCTCGTCGATGCGCGCATTGCACGTTGCCGCTCGCCCGCACCAGCAAACGGTCTTTACCTCCTCGATTACATCCGCCCAAGCAAGAAGCCACATGGCGCCCGGGAACAGATCTCGTTTAAAGTCCGTGCGCAAGCCGTAGGCAATAACCGTCACATCGTAGTCATCGACGATTGTGGTAAGAAACGCCACTTGGTCCTTTGTGCAGAACTGAGCCTCATCCACAATAATGCAGTCGTACGCTTGCACCTGCTCCTGGCTGAGCCTCATAAGATGCTCTATCGACACACACGGACCACTCAACCCAATACGCGAGGCCATAACGCCCTTGCCATCGCGCGTGTCAATCGATGGCTTAACCAGCAGAGCACGCTGGCCCTTCTCGTGATAGTTGTACGCAACCATAAGGGCGTTCGCCGTCTTTGAACTGCCCATTGCACCGTACCTAAAGAACAGCTTTGCCATGTTTTCCTCCGCCAATATGGCTCATCACCTATAGCTTAACCATTTGGGCTTTATACCACATATATCGACATAAAGGGTGTTATATTTGCATATATGATTTAGAGGAAGGAGAGACATGAAGATCAAAGGCACCTATCTGCTCGTTCTTGTGGCCATGTGCGGTCTTATTGCTTCGGGCGTTGGACTCGTCACAAACGTCGCCGGCCTGTTCTTTGATCCCGTTGCCTCGGAGCTGGGCATCCTTAAGGGCGAGGTAAGCCTCACCCTCACCATATGCAACATCTGCTTCGCCCTCGGTGGCATGGCAGCGCCCAAACTCATGAAGGCAAGAAGTCCCAAGCCTCTGCTCATCGCCGCAACAGCCGTGCTGGCAGGTTCTACGGCGGCCCTCACGCTCTGCCATAGCATAGTGACCATGTACGTGCTCTGCATCCTTCGCGGTTTGGCCGCTGGTGTGGTCGGTATGGTGTTTGCCACCTCGGTACTCAACAATTGGTTCGTCGAGGGCATAGGCCTCGTTACGAGCATCGCATTTGGATGCTCGGGCATTGCGGGCGCGGTCTTTTCGCCCATCCTGTCGGGTGTCATCACCGGAGGCGGATGGCGCATGGGCTACCTCGTCGTTGCCATCCTCACCGTGCTGCTCAACCTACCTGCCATACTGTTCTTGCCCTCGGTCGATCCCAAAGGCTGCGGCAAGTTGGCACTGGGCGCCACATCAAAGCCAACGCAGAACGAAGGCAAAAAGACCAACGTCTCGGTCGCTTCCACCGGTGGGGCCATCAGCGGCATTCTGTTCGCATTGGTTCTTGTCTACTCCATATTCTGCTCCGGCCTCACGGGCCTGCCACAGCACTTCCCCGGGATGGCCGAGAGCTTTGGCCTGGGCGCGGCAACCGGAGCGACCATGCTCTCTTTTTGCATGGTGGCCAACACGGCAGGCAAGGTGATTCTGGGCATACTCGTAGACAAGTTCGGCGCCAAGCGCTCCATACTTGCCTATTGCGTGGTCGTGATCGCATCGCTGTTGGTATTCCTGTTCGTACGCGGTCCAATCTCCGTTATTGTGGCAGCCACGCTCTTTGGCCTATGCTATTCGCTGGCTACGGTTGGCATCTCCATGACAACGCGCGACGTGTTTGGCCCGCAAAACTACACGCGCGTGTATCCCACCTTCTCACTCGGCGGCAACGTTGCCAACGCGGCCTTCTCGTCCATCATCGGTTTTATGTACGACTTCTCGGGCGGCTACGACCTCACGCTGTGGGTTATGCTCGTTATGGCCATAGCTACCGCAGGGCTCATCTTTGGCGCCTATGCGCAAAAGAACGCATAACAACGGAATCAGGTCTCGTCTAATCAATCCCCCACGTCGGGAAGCACGCGCACGTCGAAGGTCCAGCCTGGGCAGTCCTTCTCACATGCCGCGATAATCTGTGCGCGAAGCTCCTTGAGGTCCTCAACCTCAAAATCAACGACGGCGTCAAAGCGTACCGTTTGTGCATCAACATCAATGTACAAGCCTCGCATGTCAACCACATGGTCGCGTCTCCACACTATGCGACCAACCGTCGCGCGCAGCTCTTGCACGTCGTCGTTATATGAGGCATCGGGGTAAGGCGTAACGCCGGCAAGCGTTACGCCGCACTTCTGGAACACTCGAGACTGCACGGCACGTGCCACGTTGTCGAACTCGGCAACCGTCATCCTACCGTCTACGGTAACGTGCATGGCACCAGCTATCTGTTCGGGACCAAAGTCCAGCAATACAACGCCGCTCGCAAGACGAACCGCATCGATGGCGCGTGCCTCTTGCTCCACGCGAGCGGCCACCTCTGGTTTTACGCGCTCACCGAGCAGTTTGGAAGCCGTCTCTATGAGCAGCAGGACGCCGCTTCTTGTGATGAGTATGGATATGCCTGCAGCAAGCCACGACTCAATCCGTATGCCGGCAACAAAGAACAATATGCCGGCAACAAACGTCGCCGTAGAGACGCCTCCATCCATGAGCGAATCGGTTCCCGAACCCACAAGCGATCCCGAGTTAGTGCGTTTCCCCACCCGTAACAGATAAAAGCCAAGGGCGAACTTAACCAACGCGGCACCGGCAACGATGATGAGCGACACAACGCTGTACTGTGGGTCGGTGGGGTGCATGATCGACCGAACCGACTCCGTAAAGGACGAGATTCCCGCAGACAGAATGAGCGCGGCAATAACGATGGACGACAGATACTCCATGCGACCATAGCCAAACGGGTGGCTTCGATTCGCTGCCTTTCCGGCCAGCCTGGCACCAATCACCGCGATTACCGAGGCCAAGGCATCGGTCAGGCTGTTGATGGCGTCAAGCGCAATGGCTATGGATCCGGTCACGACGCCAACGGCACCTTTGGTGATGGCAAGTATGACGTTGCCCACTATGCTTATTACACTCGCCCGGACAATCTGTCTCTCGCGGTCCATACGCACGCCCCCCTAGTTAAGCCTAGGCTATCACAAGACATCGTTCACTTAGTGATAGACTCCTTATTGCTCTGCGTGACGAGGGATTGGAGAGGAATCACATGAAAACAAGGTTGTATGCCGCACTTGCAATGCTCACGCTCGTGGCATTCCTCGCGATTGCGTTACGGCCCGTAATCGCCTATGCAGACAACGGCAACGGCACAAAAGAACAAGCCCCATTGGGAGAGGAAGTGCCCGTGCCCTTTGTCGGCGGACTTCCCATGATGGGAAACGACTACGTGTGGTTTGGCAGAAACCTGGAGCTGAATGACCACAAGGTGGCCAATGACCTCATCGCAGCCGGGCAGGTCGTTGACGTCTCGAACTGCAACGCCGGCGGAAGCATTCGAGCCGCAGCACAGGCAATCTCCATTGAAGGATCAACGGCAAGGCAAAGCATAACCGTCGCAGCACAAGACGTGCGCATCACGAACACCAAGGCAAACGCCATTGCGGCAGCCGGTGCTACGGTCACTGTAAGCGGGTCATGCAAGGAGCTTACGGCATACGCCCAAAAAGTCGTCATTGACGGCACCGTGGCAGGTGACGTAGTAGTTGGCGCAGAGACCGTAGAGATAGGACCTAACGCACGCATAAAGGGCACGCTCAAGGTGAGCGCGGCACAAGAGCCCATCCTCAAGGACGGCGCCAAGGTGGGCAAGGTTGAGTTCTCTCAAGTTGAGACGGATACCACGAATGAGCTCACAGATACCGTAGAGGTACTCGGCGGGGTATTCCATGGTCTCGCCATGATTGCAGGCATCTTTGGCACGATTATCGTCGCAATACTCGCCGAGTGGCTGTTCAGGCGTCACACCGCCACGGCGGCAGAGATGATTCGCACCCGCACGGGAGCCACTATCGGCTCAGGTGTTATTGGCACCTTTGCACTGCCCATCGCCATTGTCGTATTGCTGCTCTTGGTTATTACGATTCCCGTGTCAATCGCCCTCATCTTTGTGCTGGTTGCCATGGCAATGGTCTCGGCTGGTTTTATGGGCGCGTCCGTGTTCAAGATCGCCTTCCCCAAACTCGGACGCTACGTCTGCGCGCTTGCGGGCGGTACCATTATGGGCGTGGCAAGCGTCCTTCCCATCGTGGGCACACTGGTTGATGTAGTTGCGTTCGTGTATCTGCTTGGTTACGTTCTGCAGTCCATCTACCTAGGCATGCACATAGAAAAGGCCGAGGACAAGACTCCGGTTCTCCCCGAATGACGTAGCAACCGCTTCTTTGCCCAGCCACATTCTTAAATTGGAGCGCAGGGGTGGCGTACGCAGTATTTGCGCACGCCACCCCACTTTTTTGATCGTGCTTGGAGTTTTGTCTCCACCGTCTTCGCTGCCTCGGTCAGTCAGCAAAGGCATGCATCACCCGTACGCTTTACGGTCCTATGCATCCCTGTTGTCACCAAACTCAGTAGCCGCGAGATAAACCTTTTGCGCCTCGGCCTGTTCTCCCCTGCTGGCGAGCGTACCGGCAATCGCGAAGAGGCCGTTGGTCACTTCCAGCTTTTGATCGGTCGCCTCCGGATACACCCGCAACACGAACAAGGCCATGGCCGCATACAACTCTGCCGGCGTCTTTGTTCCCAAGTCCCCATACAGATAGTCGAACATGCACTTTGCACACAGCTTGCCAGCCCGTTCGTTGCCCAAGAGCTCTGCCTGATGAAACAGTCGTGCCGCCTCCGCAAAGTCCTGCCTAACGCCGAGTCCACGCGCGTAGAAACTGCCAAGGTTGTAGGAAGCCACCTCGTTGGGCTCAAGCTGCAAGAGGCTCGCATAGGCTTCCACGGCAGACTCGTAATCACCCGCATCGAGCGCCACCTGTCCCAACAGCAGCAGCGACTGCACGGCATCGTGAACGCTCATCGGCGCATCATGATGATGGTCATGATGATGCGTGTGTTTCTTTTGGGACTGCTCGTACCTGTTGTCTGCTCCCATATCTGCCTCCACGCTCAACGGCATTCCATACCACAGAGGGACTCGCCCATAGAACAGGACAAGCCCCTCGCACGCATCAAGTATCGTTTTCCCTTAGTACAGGATCAACGCGATGAACTCCAGAGGCACGTCGCCCGTGTTCACCAGGCCATGCATCTCGCCGTCGTTGCATACGGTGGTATCGCCAGGACCCACTTCCACGATGGTGCCATTGTCGTTGTACTCGCCCTTGCCCGAGAGGAAATAGAAGATCTCGTTGTCGCCCTCGTGCTTGTGCTCGCCAATGCTGTTACCCGGTGCGATGATCATGCGATTGAACAGACGGCCCTTGCCGTACAGCTCGTCTACGCTCTCGCAAATCTTGTGCATCTCAACCTCGCCAATGCCGTCACGGATGCACTTGTGCTCAATAGCCTGGTCTGCGCGCTTACGAATCATGGTGTCGCCTTTCTTTTTGTTTCCCTACTCTTGCCCTACGAACATCTTGCGCAACATATAGTGAATCTCCTGCACGGAGACATCCACGCACGTATTGAGAACCGACCCGTTGTTCTCCCACCGCGGCAGCGCATCCTCAATTTGCTGCTCTGTCATACGAATGTTGAGCTCGGGCAGGCACTGTTCAATAATTCGTACATAGTCCTTCTCGCTCGTGCCCACCTCGTCATAGAACGCCTGCGCGTAGGCTGCATTGCCAGCGTGCACGTACCCCAACATGACGGGCAGGAAGATGGCGCTGGCAAAGCCATGGGGCACGCCATAGTTCTCGGTGAGGTAGTAGCCCACGTTGTGCGGAAAGCACGTTCCCGTGGTGTTGATGGCGAGGCCGCCCAAGATGGAAGCGTCGTACAGCTGGCGACGCTGCTCGTCGCTGAGTTTCTCCCCTGCCGCCGCAGCCACCAGCGGACCCATGGCCATGCGCACGGCACGTACCGAGAAGGCCCGCGAGATGTCGTCTGCCTTGCGACTGAAGTAGCTCTCTGTAGCATGGGCCAGCACGTCGACACCGCACGAGAGCGTAACCGCCGGTGGACACGTATGCGTATGGCGGCTGTCGCCAAAGGCAACCGCCGCATAGAGCCGGTCGTCGTGGATGCTGTGCTTGCGAGAAGCGCTGTCGGTGAGCACCGAAACCTTGGTTACCTCGCTTCCGGTGCCGGCCGTCGTACCCACAAGGGCAATGGGCAACGGCTCACACTGCCAAGCCTTGGCATAGAAGCTCTGCTCATCCAACTCGGGATTGGCGGCAAACACCGCGATTGCCTTCGCGGCATCCAACGATGATCCCCCGCCAATGCCCAGCACGAACTGCGCACCGCACGTCGCCGCGATGCGACCGGCCTTCATGCAGGAGGACACCGGAGGATTGGGGGTGACGCCGTCCCATTCCACCGCCTCGATCCCCTGTTCCACAAGGACGCACCGAACATCGTCCAAGGCACCGCTATCGAGCGCAGACTGCCCGTCGTTCACCACGAGGCACTTAGTCCCCAATGCAACAAGCGCTTCCGCATGCGCTTGTATGCAAGCCGTGCCAGTAAACAGCCGCGTAGGCATAAAGTAGTCCATGAGAGAGCTCCTTTCCTCAGCCGTCCCATCATAGCACGGAGGGAATTAGAGGGCGCACCTTCTTGCGGAAGCGGCATATTGTGACGGGTTTTCGCTACACTTTTTGCATCAGACTATTCTGGAGAGGATGACCCATGCAATTACCAGAGACGTTCCTATGGGGCGGCGCAACCGCCGACTTCCAGTTTGAGGGAGGCTACGACGAGGGCGGTCGCGGCCTTTCCACACACGACTTCGAGACCGATGGCAACCAAGAGAACCCACGCGGCATTACCTATCGCTTGCCCAATGGCACCACCGGACGCGCACGGAGCAGCTTCTTCTTTGCCGACCCACTCCCCCAGGGCGCCGTTCCCTGCCTGCTGGAGGACGAGTACTATCCCTCGCACAAAGCCGTTGACCATTACCATCACTGGCGTGAGGACCTCGAGCTTCTTGCCGGCATGAACATGAACGTGTATCGCTTCTCCATTTGCTGGAGCCGCATCTTCCCCACGGGACTCGAGGATACGCCCAACGAGGAAGGCCTCGCCTTCTACGAGCAGATCATTGACGCGTGCCTTGAACTGGGCATGCAGCCACTGATAACCATCCATCACGACGAGCTGCCCTTTGAGCTTGCACAAAAGTACGACGGATGGTCTAGCCGCACCACCATAGACTGCTATGTGCGCTATGCTCTCACGCTTTTTGAGCGCTTTTGCACCAGGGTAACGTACTGGCTCACCTTCAACGAGATAAACGCCGTACGCGGCTATGCGTCCTGCGGAACGCACGCAAGCGACAACAACACGCACTACAACGCCGTGCACAACATGATGCTGGCAAGCGCGCGTGCGGTAGCGCTGGGTCACAAGCTCATGCCCGGCTCGCTCTTTGGCACCATGTATGCCTTCAGTGTGTTCTATCCCGCCACGTGCAGGCCGGAAGACGTATTTGCCCAAATGCAAAAGCGGCGCCAGACGTTCTACTACATGGACACCATGATGCGCGGCCACTACCCCGCCTTTGCACGCGAGATTTGGCAGCAAAAGGGTATTGAGCTTCGTTGGGAGGAAGGTGACGAGGATACGCTCGCCGCAGGTCCACTGGACTTCGTGTCTATTAGCTACTACCGTTCCAATACCATAGGCGCAAGCTCAGAACGAGCAACCGAGGTTATGGGCGGCGAGGGCAATCCGCATCTGCCCACCACACCCTGGGGTTGGCCAATCGATCCCTTGGGCTTGCGCTATGTGCTCAACGAGCTCTCCGATCGCTACGAAAGGCCTGTGTTCGTAGTGGAGAATGGCATGGGCGCCGTGGACGTGGCAGATGAGCACGGTTACGTGGCGGACGACTATCGCATCGACTACCTGCGCGACCACTTGCGCGCCCTCATGCAAGCCGTCCTGGAGGACGGAGTCAACTGCTTGGGGTACACCATGTGGGCGCCCATCGACCTCGTGAGCCTCTCTACGGGCGAGATGGCAAAGCGCTACGGCTTTGTGTACGTGGACATGGACGACAAAGGCAACGGCACGCTCAGGCGAAGCAAGAAGAAGAGCTACGCATGGATGGCGCAGGTAATCGCCACGCGTGGCGCCAGCTTGTGGAAGTAGTGCGTTTGCCGTGCAGCGTTCGTGATGGCCTGCCCTCAGGGATGGCGACCCTCCAGACGACTTGGATTCGTGTTACGATTTTGTTGACAGTGTTACCTATTCATGCAACTATGGTAGCGTCCACGGTCATCTTCGGTTTGGAAGGACTCACCGCATGAAGCACACGATCAGACGAATCGCCATCTGGGCAGCCGTTCCTCTTCTTTTGCTCGTACTCACCGCATGTGGTGCGCAGTCCACCGAACCCTCGACGTCCGCGGCCAATTCGACCACAACTACTGCGAAGACCTCGCAGGTCGTCGTGGCGCTTTCCACCGAGTCCGAGCCCACCGCAGGCTTTAACCCCATCATCAACTGGGGTAGCGGTGAGCACATGCACGAGCCACTCATCCAATCAACGCTCATCACCACAGACGCCAATCTCAACTTCCACAACGATCTCGCAACGGACTACTCGGTGTCGTCCGACGGTCTAACATGGACGTTCAAGATTCGCGACGATGTGAAGTTCTCGGATGGAAAGCCTCTCACGGCAGCAGACGTCGCCTTTACCATCAACAAGATCATCAACACAAAGGAAGCCGAAACCGACCTCTCCATGATCAACGGTGCCGAGGCACCGGACAAAACCACTGTGGTGCTCACGCTCAACCGTCCGTACAACGCGCTGCTCTACGAGCTCGCCGTGGTGGGCATCGTTCCCGAGCACGCATACACAGACGACTACGGCACCACACCGCAAAACACCATTGGCTCGGGTCGGTATTGCCTCGAGCAATGGGATCGTGGGCAGCAGGCCATCTTTACGGCAAACCCCAACTATTACGGAGAGAAGCCGTCCATCGAGCGCGTTGTCGTGTTGTTTATGACGGAAGACGCAGCGGCCGCCGCGGCAGGCGCAGGTGAGGTGGACGTCGCCTTTACCACGGCAACGCTTGCCAACAACGCGCCTCAGGGCTTCGAGGTTATGGCATGCAAGAGCGTGGACTCACGCGGTCTGGCACTTCCCGCAGTGCCTGCCGGCGGCAAGACCCCAGACGGTGCCAGCATAGGCAACGACGTAACCGCTCACGTGGAGATACGCCGAGCCATCAACATGGGTGTAGACCGCCAGCGCTTTATTGACCATGTGCTCAACGGTTACGGAACGGTGGCGTACAGCGTAGGGACCGGCATGCCTTGGTACTCTGAGGACATGAAGGTAGACTACGACCCCGCCGCTGCCCAGAAGATTCTAGAGGAGGCTGGCTGGTCCAAGGGTGACGACGGCATCTTTACCAAGGATGGCCAACGCGCGAGCATCGACGTTATCTACTCCACCACCGACAGCGTGCGCCAGGCCATAGCCACCGAGTTCGCGAACCAAATGAAGGAGATTGGCATCGAGGTCAGTCTCAAGGGCATGTCCATGGACGAGGCCATGACGTACGGCTACTCCACACCCGTGGTATGGGGATTCGGCAGCAACGCACCATTCGAGATCGAAAGTCTCTATGCCTCCACCGGCAGCTTTAACGTGGCCGACTACGCCAACGAAATGGTCGACGAATACATTGCGAAGGCACTTGCCCAGCCCACGGTTGAGCAGTCGTTCGACTATTGGAAGAAGGCCCAATGGGACGGCAAGACCGGTTTTGCGCCAAGGGGCGACGCGCCATGGGTGTGGATCTGCAACGTTGACCACCTGTTCTTCGTGCGTGAAGGCCTACATGTCGCAGAACAAAAGCCGCATCCCCATGGTCACGGGTGGTCGGTGCTCAACAACGTCGACCAATGGAGTTGGCAGTAGAGGAGAGCTCTGTACAGCATGCTAAGAAACACGCTGCGACAACTCGTGCGATTGGCGCTCCTGCTTTTGGCGGTGAGCGCCGTCGCGTTCTTTCTTGTGGGCATCTCACCTGTCAATCCCGTCCAAGCCAACGTGGGCCAGGCGGCATACGTGTCCATGAGCGCAGCGAAACGTGCCCAACTGGCGCAGTACTGGGGCGTGGACGTGCCCATTTGGCAGCGCTATCTCAACTGGCTCTGGAGCGCGCTCCACGGAGACCTGGGAGTCTCCCTGCGCTATAATGCGCCGGTTGCCCAAGTACTCGCCTGGCGCTCGGGCAATACGCTGCTCCTCATCTCCATCTCTTGGGTATGCAGCGGTGTGTTGGGGCTCGTGCTCGGCATATGGGCGGCCATGCGACGCGACGGCATAGTGGACAGGCTCATCAAGGGCTATTGCTTCGTCTTGGCCTCAGTCCCCACGTTTTGGTTGGGACTCTTGTTCCTCATGGTGTTTGCCGTTGGGTTGCATTGGTTCCCCATAGGGTTCTCTATGCCCATCGGCAAGCTCGCCGAGACCGTAACCCCACTCGATACCCTGCATCACCTCGTACTTCCCGCCGTCACGCTCTCGGTGGTTGGCGTTGCGCAAATCGCCCTGCACACACGCGAGAAGGCCATTGACGTGCTGGAGAGCGACTACCTGCGGTTTGCCCGTGCGCGTGGCATGGGCGCATGGGAGGCCATGCGACGCCATGGCCTGCGCAATCTCGCGCTTCCTGCCATTACGCTGCAGTTTGGATCCATTTCCGAGATATTTGGCGGCTCGGTGCTCGTGGAGCAGGTCTTCTCGTACCCCGGGCTCGGTCAGGCAGCGGTTACGGCAGGCTTGGGAGGCGATGCGGCGTTGCTCTGTGGCATTGCGGTAGTCTCGGCAAGCTTGGTGTTCGTAGGTAACCTCACTGCCAATGTGCTGTATGGCATTGCCGACCCCCGCATGCGCGACAAGGGGGCACCCCATGCATGAGCAGCCCCTCCACGCTCCCACTGGCCGATCCGTCGCCAACCGCAAACGCACGTTGATTATGTGCGTCGTTGCGGCCGTTCTGCTGATTCTGGTGGTCGTGGGCGGGCTCATGGTCTCTCCCCAAGCTACCACGGCAAACTTCGATATGAAGAGTCTCGCGCCCTCGTTTGCACATCCCTTTGGTACCGATTGGATGGGACGCGACATGTGTGCGCGCACCCTCACAGGACTTGCCACCTCCGTGCTCGTGGGCTTGCTCGCTGCGGTGGTCTCGTCGTTTATCGCACTTGGATTGGCCACCGTCTCTGCCCTTGGCGGCACGCGCGCCGACGCAGCCGTCACGTGGCTTGTGGATTTGTGCATGGGCATTCCTCACATCGTTATGCTCATTCTCATCTCCTATGCTTGCGGCAAGGGATTCCTCGGTGTGACAATCGCGCTCTCCCTTACGCACTGGCCAAGTCTTACGCGTGTGCTGCGTGCAGAGATACTGCAGTGCAACCAGTCCGCGTTCGTGGCCCACGCACGCAAGCTCGGCGCTAGCCGCAGGCGCATAGCCTTAACACACATGGTCCCATACGTGCTTCCGCAGTTCCTCGTGGGGCTCGTCCTGCTCTTCCCCCACGCCATCACGCACGAGGCATCCATCACATTTCTTGGATTTGGCTTGCCTCCCAACATGCCCGCCATTGGCATTATTCTCTCGGAGTCCATGTCGTATCTCTCGGCTGGCATGTGGTGGCTTACCGTGTTCCCAGGCCTTGCCCTAGTGGGTACCGTCATGCTGTTTGACGTGGTGGGATCAGGTCTTCGTCGCCTGATAGACCCACACAGCTCACAGGACTAGGAGGCAGCATGGACCACGCTATTCCCCACGACCACAACCAGATGCATCACCACCACTCGCATGCGTCGCACAGCATGCATGTTGAAGGACACCATCTACTGCAAGTGTCGCACCTCTCTGTGGGTTTTCGCATGTATGACCCTACGGCACCGTTTTTTAAGGCGACCCGCCAAATGGTACGCACCATCGACGACCTGAGCATCTCGGTGCATGCGGGAGAGATTGTGGCCGTGGTGGGAGCTTCTGGATCGGGGAAGACCCTCCTTGCTGACTGCATTCTGGGACTCTTTGAGCCAAATGCACTCGTGACGGGACAAATCTGGTTTAACGGGGAGCGCATGGACGCCCAAGCGCTTGCTCGTGTCCGCGGCAAGGCGGGTGGCATCTCGCTCGTGCCGCAGGGGGTGGCGCATCTTGACCCTCTCATGCGCGTGGGCAAAAACGTCGAGGGGCCAAACGGCAGCCCCGAGCGCAGACGCAAGCTGTTTGCTCGATACGGACTCTCGGACGACGTTGCCCAATGCTTTCCGCACGAGCTTTCGGGGGGCATGGCTCGGCGCGTGCTGCTATGCTGCGCACTCATGGATGACCCCGCACTCATCATCGCAGACGAGCCAACGCCCGGCTTAGACCTCGACCTTGCCGTCAAAGCGCTCGAGGACTTTAGGGACTTTGCCAACGCGGGAGGAGGCGTCATGCTCATTACGCACGACATCGAGCTTGCCCTTCGCGTGGCCGACCGCATGGCCGTATTCAAGGACGGTACCATTGTGGAGGAGACATCCGTAGGTGCCTTCGCCTCCCCCAACACGCTTCGGCATCCCTTTAGCCGTGCTCTTTGGCATGCGCTCCCCGAACACGACTTTACGTACCAGCAACCCGAGGAGGACGTCGCATGCTAGAGGCGCACAACGTTACCTTTGGTTACGTGCCATCGCTCCCTCCCCTCTTCCAGTCGTTCTCCCTCACCGTTGCCCCAGGCGAGCGGGTGGCACTCCATGCGCCCTCGGGTTTTGGCAAGACGACGCTCTGCCGCGTTCTTGCGGGCTTTGAGCATCCTTGGGAAGGAAAGGTCCTCGTGGATGGCTCACCTCTGCCGCAACCCCCCGACGCATGCTCCGTTCAACTCATTGATCAGCATCCCGAGCAAGCTGTTGACCCACGGCTGCGCATGGAGCGTACGCTTACCGAGGCGGGCTCCATCAATACCATGGCACTCGATAGGCTGGGCATCCAGAGCGCTTGGCTTCACCGCTACCCTCATGAGCTCTCTGGCGGAGAACTCCAGCGATTTTGCATCGCCCGCGCGATCGCCGTGCGACCGCGCTATCTCATCGCCGACGAGATAACCACCATGCTCGATGCCGTCACGCAAGCGCTCATATGGCAGTTCCTTTTGACATGGCAGCAAAGGACGGGTGCCGGACTCATATTCGTCACCCATAGCGATGCATTGAGGGCGCGCCTCGCCACCCGCGTGATTAATCTCACTCAGGCGATGTAATACTCAACAAAAGCTCGTCGTGCGATTACGCCTCGTCGACCTCATCGGCAAAACCGTAGCCGTCGCGGCCACGCTGCTTTACCAAATACAGGGCCTTGTCAGCATCCTGGAACAGCCCATCATCCGTGCACCCAACCTCGCCAAAGGCGACTCCCACCGAAATGGTCGTAGGAGGCAGGCCGTTGGACGTGTCGCGCAGGAACGCTTGGATCTTCTCGATCTTGTAGCCAATCTCCTTTTTGAGCGAGGAGTTGACTCGCGTCATGATTACCGCAAACTCGTCGCCACCGATGCGGCAAACGTAATCCGTGGATCTAAACGAGCCGTACAGCGTCGCTGCCACCTCAACAAGAATCGCGTCTCCCATGTCGTGACCGTAGTCATCATTAAAATGCTTAAAGAGGTCAACGTCCACGAGCAGCAATGCCGAGCCTTCCCGATGCTCGGTGAGCAAGTTGTTAAACGCGCCACGGTTAAGCAACCCGGTGAGCGCGTCGTTGTGAGCCTCATAGCTCAGTGACTCCGTGCGTACCTCGTTCTTCGCATACATATCGTTATAGGCATCCACCATGTAGCGAAGTTCCTGCGCACCCGCCGGCTGCAGGGAATCGTTCTCTCGAATGTTCTTTTCGTACATCGACATGGGCCAAAGCAGCAGGAACACACATGCGCCAATGACCAGCAGCAGCACGACCACAATCAGGATTACGTTAACGCGTACGAGCGTCATCATGGTCATAAGACGCTCGTTGTTCTCATTGAGTTCGGCACGCAAGGTCTCCACGAGCAGAACAGAGCATTCCTGAACCTGATCGCGAATGTCAAGCTTCTTCTCCTGATAGTCGTTGCCAAACAGGAGCTCATGCGCTCGTTTGGTCTTGTTTGCCGACGAGAGGGCTTCGTCCTCCTTAGTGAGCTCGATCACAGCGAGCACATCGGGCAGCTCGTCCATGTCCAGCGCCTCAGCGTTGAGACGCAACGCATAGAGCTCCACCTCTGCAAGCTCATCCGAATACTGACGTGCAAGCTTGAGCGCGTCAACAGCCTCCTTGCTCGTGGCTTGTTCGCTGAGGGTGTCGATTGCGCGACCACGCCGATTCGTTTGTTGCAACTCCGTTAGGTACGCATACAGATGGGAGCGATCCCCTTCGGCCACGAATGCCCGTGCCTCACCGGTAAGGAAGTCCGAAGTTTGCTGAAGCTCGTCAACAGCATTCTGGCATGCTTGGTATGCGGTATTTATGCCGCTCGCCCGCGTTTGTATGCGCACTACCTGACGCATGGTCCACAGAGCAAAAATCGCAAGAAGAGAAGCCACAACCACCGCAACAATAAAGATTGTGCGCATGCGCGGAGAAAAACGACACATTATTGGCAATAACGTACGATTGCCTTGACCCTCCATGGATTCCTGTTGCGTGTGCGTGGGTGCAGACTGCATAAAACGCTCCCTCCCTGTCGTCTATCATGCCAAAAAGAACCCAACCGTAACAGCGGCAATCGTTGAATAGCTTATTGCGCTGCATGAGCGACAGTCGTTCAGGGCAACGCGCATGTTTCCATATACAAACAAAGCGATGATTCAGGGACATCGAATATGGGTAATGTGATAGTAAACACATAGCGATATGTTTACTATCACTTGGAGGTGGACAATATGTCGATCCGTAGAACCAGCGCGTTTGGTCCTGGGTTCATTCCAGGCAAGGTTGCCGCGATTAAGGACGCGGTCCAAAGAACCTTTAAGCACAAGACCGCCAAGGTCCCCGCAACGCTCGTGGCAGAGGAGAACGAGCATCATCCCCCTGCCACAAGAGACGCCCACGATGATCCCGATCCGCTCTAGCAACTTAAGGAGCACATCGCAATCAGGGGGACGGCCCCGCATGCGAGGGCCGTCCCCCTGATTGTACGCACGACGTTACGCGTAAGAACCTGCTTGTGTCGCATGCGGGGTTAGCGCGTTGGCAGAATCTCGATCCACTGGCCGTCGGGATCGGCTATGAAGTACAGGCCCATGCGCGGGTTCTCCTTAACGATGCAGCCCATCCGCTCGTGAAGAGCGTGGTACGCGTCATAATCATCCACACGAAACGCAATGTGCACGTCCTTGCCGCCGTTCTCGTACGGTTCCGTACGACCACGGTTCCAGGTAAGCTCCAGCTCAAAGGGACTCTCGTCGTTGACCATGAAGGTGTTGGTCCATGAGCCGTCCTCTGGCCCCTTCTCGCGTACGACGTGGAAACCGAGCGCCTCCTGGTAGAACGCGATGGTCGCCTCCTTATCCAGAACGTGCGTACAACGATGTATGAACTGTGCCTTCATGTCTTCCTCCGTTTCCAGCGCGCATGCACGCAGATGATATCTTTCGTCGCCACACGATAGTATATCAACGGTCACGATTCGTAGGGTAATCACTCGGAGATGATAGTTCCGTGCTTGCTGGAAAGCGAAGAACGATTCTTCAGCACGATGCGCTGTCGTTCCCCGGCAAAACGGTAGACTGCGCGCCACGCATCCCCTCCTCATTGGGCGCGTGTGTCGGGTTCTGCGCCGACGCGACGCACGTGCCCAAAAATCCGTTCGGACCAAGGCCCCGTCAACTGGGATTATGCCTTCTAAGCATCCCCAGCCACGGGGCACATGCGTTCTGGAGAGAACAGCGACCCGAGGACCATCAAAGTCCAAAGTCTAATATTGCGAAAAAAGTCGAAAAAGTCGAAAATAGTCGAAAAAGTCGAAAACAGGAGAGATATGGCTTCCCGGAATCCTTTTACGCCCACGTTCGGAACAGTGCCCGCATATCTTGCAGGCCGTCAGTCTGTTATCGACAACATGCGCCAAGCATTCGCAGATCGCTATGGCAATCCCAACCTTTCGACAATTCTCATCGGTGCCAGAGGAACGGGTAAAACTGCCCTTATGTCATGCATTCGTGACGAAGCACAAGACGCAGGATGGTTAACCGCAAGCAGCACGGCTCTGCCGGGGATGCTTGACGACATATACGAGCAAGCACTCATGTCTGCACGGCATCTCATTGATCAGCCATCATCTCGGCAGCTTACCGCCCTATCACTGGGACCCATATCCGCTGGCTGGGAACATAATGAAGGCTCTCTACAGCAAGGAAACTGGCGTACGCGCATGTCGCTGTTGCTTGACCAACTTGCACAACACAATACCGGACTGCTGATTACTGTGGACGAGGTACGCGCGGATCTGGATGAACTCATTCGACTTGCGGCCGTCTACCAACACTTTGTTACGGAGCGCCGGCAGGTCGCTCTCGTAATGGCCGGTCTACCCTATCACGTCCATCGACTCGTGAGCGATAAGAGCGTCTCGTTCCTTCGGCGGAGTGCGCAGCATCAATTGGGGCGCATCCCTTCTGCTGACGTAGGCGTTGCTCTGCGAAAGACGTTCCAGAGCGGAGGAAAACGCATCGAAGAAGAAGCCGTTGATATTTGCATCAAGTCAATCAAAGGCTTTGCCTTCATGCTCCAGCTCGCAGGATACCGCACGTGGATAGAGGCTGGGGAGAACGCAACCGTAACGGCCATGCATGCGCTCAGGGGCGTTCACGATGCTAAGTACGATATGGAAGAGTACATCCTTGCATCGACCTATCGGGAACTCTCCCCTGGAGACCTCCGTTTTGTTGAGGCAATGGCAACGGACCCTGTTGAAAGCCGTCTGTCCACCGTCGCCTCTCGCATGGGGGTATCGAATGGATATGCAAGCAAGTATAAGACTCGTCTCTTAGCTGGCGGCGTGATTGGAGAACAAGCCCGCGGCGTGGTTGCATTCGACATCCCGGGCTTTAGAGAGTACGTGCTCGCACGTAAGAGCGAACGCTAGGCAACAGCGAATGTGTCCTCCATTACGCCTGCGCACCTACCCCTGCTTCCTGCCTCAGCGTCAGTCGAACAGCCAAGAGGCATCATGATCAGTACCGAATTGCTGTGAACACCCACCCAAGAACGGCACCATCCAGCCCATTCGTCGTGTTCAAACTCGACGAGCTCCGTTCCCATAAAGGGCGTGATCGCCTGCCGAAGCGCTGGTCGGACGACCTTGTCGAAGTGGGTCATGCCACCGCATCCTTGTGGTATAGAGCACTCAATTTTCACTGAAGTACAGAGGAATTCTGACGCGCATTATGTATTGATGCTGAGCCACGAGGCAAGGTCGCAAGACAGAAAATGGGCCGCCGTACTCGTTGCTGCACGATTCGCACCACATTCGTGACAGCCACCGAATACAACGGCCCAAAGTTAGCGTTTCCGCAGGTCAGAGAGCCTAGTCCAGGTCCTCGCCGTTCGATGCGATGACCTTCTTGTACCAGTAGAAGGAGTCCTTGCGGCTACGAGCCATAGATCCCTTGCCCTCGTCGTCCATGTCCACGTAGATAAAGCCGTAGCGCTTGCGCATCTCGCCCGTGCCGGCGGAGACCACGTCAATGCAGCCCCACGTGGTGTAGCCAATAAGGTCCACGCCGTTCTCGATGGCGCGGTTCATGGCCTCGATGTGCGGACGGAAGTAGTCAATGCGGTAGCTGTCGTGAATTGAGCCATCCTCCTCCACGGTGTCAAAGGCGCCTAGGCCGTTCTCTACGACCATCAACGGCAAGTTGTAACGAGCGGCAGCCCACTCAAGGTACCACTGCAAGCCAGTGGGGTCGTAGCCCCAGCCCCAGTCGGAGTACTGCAGGTACTCGTTGCGGGCGCCAGCCGAGAAGTTGCCCTTTACCATGTCCTTCACCTCGTGAGTCGTCACGACGTTGGACATGTAGTACGAGAACGTGTAGAAGTCCACCGTACCCATGCGAAGGTCGATGAGGTCGTTCTCGGTAATCTCGAGCTCGACGTTGTGCTCCTTCCACAGGCGCGTGGCATAGGTGGGATACTCGCCCAGGCACTGCACGTCACCGGAATACCAAACGCCCTCCTCCATCTGATGCTGCGCTTTGAGGATGTCGGCAGGATCGCAGGTGTGGGGATACCAGGCGATGCCGCAGATCATGCAGCCAATGTTGTTGTCGCCGTCGATGGCATGGCCAATTTGGACGGCCTTTGCACTCGCCACGTACTTGTGGTGCAGGTGCTGATACGCGCGCTGATAGTCCTCGTCCGTGGTGTGGCCCGTAAACGGTAGGAACATGATGGTGTTGTTGATCTCGTTGAAGGTGAGCCAGTTGTGCACGAGACCCTTGAACTCACGGAAGCATGCCGTAGCGTAGCGCACGAAATGGTCGATCGTCTCGCGGTTCTCCCAGCCACCGCAATGCTCCTCAAGGTAGAGCGGCGTGTCAAAGTGCCAGATGGTCACAAGCGGCTCGATGTTGTGCTTGTGCATCTCCTCGAACATGTCCTTGTAGAAGGCCACGCCTTCGGGGTTTGGCTCAGACTCAAGACCCGTGGGGAACAGACGAGACCAGCTGATGGACATGCGGAACTGCTTGAAGCCCATCTCACCCATAAGCGCGATGTCCTCTTTGTAGTGGCCGTAGCCATCCACAGCTTCATGGTTGGGATAGTGATACTCAGGCAGCACGGCATAGTGGGCGCCCTCGGGCAGCGGATCACCGTTGCGCATCTTGCCGTGGTTGCCGTCCTTGTCGATGTAGGTAACGTAGCGAGGCTCGTCAACGGTGCCGCCGGTGGTGACATCGGTCATCGCCATGCCACGACCGCCCTTGTCCCAGCCGCCTTCCCACTGGTTTGCCGCAACCGCGCCGCCCCACAGGAATCCATCGGGGAATGCCATGTTTGCTCCTTTGAACGAGAGGTATAGACATTCTTACCTTAACACGCCTGAGAAGCATCGTACCCGCAGGTCACGGTAAACGGAACGTCCAGGAACAAACGAGCGGTGAGCACGTTGCACCAAGAACGCTAGAGCACCTCATTCATAGCGCCACTCCTAAAGCCCACCAAGTCCAAGCTCACGTAGGTAAAGCCCAGGGAGCGGAGTGACGACACCACTTCGTCCCGCACATCTGGGCTGGCAAGCCGCGGAATCACGTCTGGTTCCACCTCAATGCGTGCCAGCTCCCCTCGCTCCCCATGCACACGCACGCGCAGTTGGCCTAAGCCCAGCGCATGCAGATGATCCTCGGCACGCTCCACCCGCTCGAGCTTCTGCCGTGTAATGCGATCGCCATAGGCAAACCGCGACGCCAAGCATGCCGCAGAGGGCATGTTCCACGTAGGTAAACCCAGCTGCTTGGAAAGCGCGCGCACATCCGCCTTGGTAAAGCCAGCCTCTCGCAATGGTGACGCTATGCCAAGCTCTGCCAACGCACGCATGCCTGGTCGATAATCGCCTTCGTCGTCCACGTTGGTGCCGTCCGCAACGCACACGCATCCTTCCTCGCGCGCGATGGCCATCATGCTAGTAAAGAGCGCCTTCTTGCAGTGATAGCACCTGTTGGGGACGTTTTGCGCAAACTCGGGGATTGTGAGCTCGTCAAACGGCATGACCACATGCCTCATGCCCTGTTCCTGCGCCCACACGTGCGCATCCTCGACCACGGCAGCTGGCGTGGCATGACCGGCAATGGTAATGGCGACCATGTTGGGACCTAGGCAGTCGTGTGCCACCCTAGCAAGCAACGTGGAATCGGTACCGCCCGAGAAAGCCACAGCCACATGACCATGCTCCCGTAGGATCTGCACGAGCCGTTCGTACTTATCTCTTAGCTGATCGTCCATGCGTGCTGCCTCCATATCCAGGATTGCCCTCCCATTGTCCCGCCTTATGGGGTATTATATCCTACCATTATGGTAGGAATATAGCCCGCCAAACAAGGAGCGTGCCCCATATGATCAACGAGACCCTAGACCAGCGCATTGACGCCATAATGGAAGGCTACGAGGCCGAGAGTATATTCTTCACCGAACACAAGCGGCACTTTCCCAGTCGCTCCGCCGTTATCGACCTCATTGGCGAGATGCGCGTCCTGCTCTTTCCCGGCTACTTTGACAACGACACGGCCGCAGGCGACAGCACCAAGCTGCTCGTTGGCGAACGTCTTCTGCACATCAATCGCGTGTTGAGCACACAGGTACGCAAGGCGCTGCTCTACGAGAACGGCACGCTGCCCGAAGACGAGGCCGAGCAACGCGCCGAATGCATCGCGGAGGAGTTTCTCAACCGCATTCCCCACATCCAAGAGCTCATGCTCAAGGACGCGCAGGCCGCCTTTGACGGTGACCCTGCGGCAAAGAGTCGCGAGGAGGTCGTATTGGCCTACCCTGGCGTGTACGCAATCTTTGTCCATCGCGTCGCTCACGAACTGTTTGAACTCGGCGTACCGCTCATTCCAAGGCTCATGAGCGAGCACGCACATAGCAGAACAGGCATAGACATTCATCCGGGAGCCACGATTGGCGAGTACTTCTTCATCGATCACGGCACTGGCGTGGTTGTGGGTGAGACCACCACGATAGGCCATCACGCCAAGATCTACCAGGGCGTAACACTGGGCGCGACCTCAACGCGCAAGGGCCAGCAGCTATCGGGCGTCAAGCGGCACCCCACGCTAGGCGACTACGTTACCGTGTACTCCAACGCGAGCATTCTGGGCGGCGACACGGTCATTGGATCAGGGTCCGTGATTGGCGGCAGCGCCTTTGTGTGCGAGTCGGTTCCCGCCAACGCGCGTGTGGGCGTAAAGGATCAGGAGATTACCGTGCGGCAGTTTGGCGTGCCCGAGCCCGTGTGGTGCTACGAGATCTAGCGCTCCTCGTCCATGCGCTCACGCAGAAGCTCGATACGCATCTCAAGCGTTTGATGGCCAAAATCGTCGGTTATCTCGCCCATGCGCGAGACCACGTACGCAATCGCCTCCTCAGCCACCGTAAGGCCGGCTGGTCCACGCACGTCCAAGACCTCCTCGGCATCGTCGAGAAGGCCGAGGAACTTGGTCGCAAGCTCGGGCGTGTCGGAGAGATAGGCAACCGTATGACCAGACAGCTCGCCATACGGATCCTCCACCACATACCTCAGGCTCACCCTGCCCTGCCGCAGCGCAAAGCCCTCCTCGTCGCGCCACTTGCGCATGACCGCCGCTAGCTTGCTTATTGATGGCGCACCATTTGGCCCGTCTATTGACACGCCAAAGCGCACGCCCTGCTCTGCATAGTCCGGTGTGGCAATGAGGGTACGCAGGTCGCCATGGGCGCTTCCGTTGTCCTCAAACGTCCTTACCAGTCGCCTGGAAAAGTCGTCAATCTGAGCATCCGTTGGTGAAGTCATGCGGCATCCCCTCCCTACCTGCCATCCACGCCCATTCTACGCCTCGCGGCAACAAAGGGACAGTCTCCTCGATTACCGCGGTTGTTGTCCAGTAGGAGTGGTATAGTAAAAATAGAACATGTGTTTGGTTCTAAGGAGGCAAGCATGGAGGCGTCGAGGACGGTTTTTGGCAAGCAACCAGAACGGGAGAAGAAATACGTGGACGTCGTCGCACTCACCACGTCGGACGGCCTCGTGGTTCCCATGGAGGTTCGCTGGGACGACGGCAGGCGGTATCGCATCGACAAGGTGACCGACAGACGCCAAGCGCACAGCCTCAAGGTGGGTGGCACGGGGATGCGCTACACCGTACGCATTGGTGGCGCGCAGACGCACCTCTGGTATGATGACTACCGCAAACGCTGGTTTGTTGAGGCAAAGCGCGTAGCGCAGCCCGAGACATGGGCATAGCCATAGGCACCCCACAAAAACGCAGCCCACGGATAAGAACGGGAGCGACGCATGCACATTCGACCTGCCACGATGCAAGACCACGCCAGCATTATGGACCTGTACTACGAGGCCGCAGACGCTATGGCAAACACACCCTACGACTGCTGCTGGCGCCGTGGTGGCCATCCCTCTCCGACGTTCGTACAATCGCTCATCGAGCAAGGAAACATGCTCGTCGCACAACAACAGCAAGAGCTCATCGGTGCCGTGGCCATAGACCACGACTTGGGGCACGATTACGGCGACCTCCCCTGGCTTGTCAACACATCGGCAGATCGCGTGGCAGTAATCCACCTGTTGGTGATTCGGCAGGATCATCGCGGCAAAGGATTGTCCCGATCGCTGTTACGTGCCTGCATGGAGCGAGCCCGCACGGCTGGCATGCTCACGGCACGGCTGGATGCCACCGCAAACAACAGGCCAGCAATCGCACTCTACACGAGCGAAGGGTTTGTACAGGTGGGTACCGGTACCATCGACGTTGGCCCACTGGAGAACCCACACGTGCCATTTGTAGTTCTCGAGAAGTCATTGTCGTAGAATAGCCAAGACGGACAAGCTCCAATGGACAAAACACGAAAGGAACCATGATGCGCGTAGTCATACCATGCGAGGATTATCAAGGCCTCTCTTCTCTTCGCTCGGGCCACTTTGGCCACGCCCCCTGGCTCACCGTCGTCGACTTAGATGACGAGCAGCAAATCGTTGCCATCCACGCTATCAAAAACGCCGAGCACGGCGAAGGTGGTTGCGGCAATGTGATCAGCTACGTGCTCGGCCTCGAGGCGAATGCGATCATAGCGGCTGGCATGGGCATGCGTCCGCTCATGGCATTTACGCAAAATGGCGTGAACGTGTACGTAGACCGTGAGGTCCCCTTGGTCGGTGACGTACTTGCACGATTCTTGGCTGGCTCTGTGGACCAAATGAACCCGGATGACGCCTGCCAGCACTAGGCTTGCCCAAAGTAGGCTACCCAAAGGCAGACACAAGCAAAGCGCCCCTTGCGGGGCGCTTCTTCGTTACGTACGTGATGCAGTCGCGCAGCCAGAGCTTATACAAACCGATAACTCACTATGCGCCTTCCCCAGTCGTACACGCTCGACACGCCAAAGTCCTCAAACACCGCGGGGTTAATAAGAATGCCCGCGTCGCCGGCGTTGTACGAACCGCAGTCGACCACTTGGGCCGTAATCGTCGTGCCGCCATAGCTAATCTCTACGTACTTGCCAAAGTGGCTATACGGATTCGAGGCGACGTCCAAGCCAACCTGTGGCACGCTGTCGTCGAAGGGAATCTCGGATGCCGTGAGAGTTCCACTCTCTGCAACGCACGAGGCGCACGCCTCCGCCTCAATCCAACCGGAGCTGGCATCATACAAGGGTGACGATCCCGAGCTGTAGCCATACGAGGAAGTGCTCCCGGAGCCAGAGGTCCCAGAGGAAGAGTCGCTCGTACCGGCAGAGCCATCGCTTGCCGTATTGGCTGCGCCCGACCCCGTGTTTGAAGAGGCAGCGCTAGACGACCCGCTCCCCGACTGGCTGCTTTGCGTGCTTGTGGTACTCGTAGTGCTCGTGGCATTGGTACCATTCGCGTTGTCAGACGAATACGAGTTGCCAAGCTTGGCAGAACTGGAGTCTTCCTTTTTGTTTCCCTTGGATGTGCCGTTCTCGTCCTTCGTGGCGTTTGCGTCTTTGGCCGACGTTGCGTTCTTGTTCGCCTGCGTGGCGTTAGCGGCCGTCTTGTTACCAGATGCATTTGTCTCAATTGCCGCGTTCCCCTGTGGAGCGTTGTTCGGCTGGTTGGATCGCGTGGTAAAGAACACGACCGTGGCAACAATCGCAATAAGCGCCGTTACCACCACCAACACGCCAAACAAGGTACTCCTGGGCTTCTCGTCTCGTGCAGACCTTCTCTCGTGAGCAGGCATATCCTACACCTCCAATTTTGAAGAGCTGGCCATCTATGTTAAACCAAATTCTGCGCACCCAAGCACACGTTCCTGCGAATGCACGGCATCACTATGCGTAGCGCTCATCTGGCGGACGCACATTCGAACCCATGTACGCCTCTAGCAGCGCATGAGCCTGCCGGACCTCATCGGGCACGTCCACATGCACCACAAAGTCCCTGCCACGCGGACCGTACCCTCGCTCGCTATCCGTAAGGCGATCCACCTCGCCCGCAAGCAAGCCAAGATACGCATCGATTGGCCACATTCCCTCGGGCGCACGCTCGTACTGCAGGATGCCATCTCGCACAACAAGCGGCACCTCCCATAATGCCCAATCAATTATCTTTGTTTGGGAGAATATCTCCCTGTCGCGCGCCTGGCGCTTCCAAGTCACATCCATGCGCCGCTGCATGGTCGCATCCTGCGCAAGTACAATGCGCGTCGGCACACTACCACGTACCTCGAGCAGATCCATAAGATAGGTGATGTTGTTTCCGCAGTTGGTTGACTTGGTCTCCAAAAAGTCGACACGCAAGCCATGCCGATGCCAAAGCACAGCCTGCATCATTTCGGCCTCGCTTGCGATGCCCGGAAGCGAGACCTCGGCACTGGTCGCGCTCGCCCCCCACCGAGCAAGCTCGCCCTGCATGGATTGGTCGAGCCAATAGGTGGCATGTCCCCGTCCGCCCACGATTGCGTACTCTTTGGCCACATCCTGCCTCATAGCGTCTGCCAAAACGTCAACCGAACCTATAACGCCCCCGCCAAAGAGCACGAACAGGTCCGCGATGTTCGGGGAGAGGTTCTCCACGCTCCGCAGCGAACACCAGCATGCAATGCAGTTTGCCGCGCCGACAACATCTTCGCGCCTCACGCTTCGTCCTGCCTTCTTAGCACACAACCTCACGCGCGATTTGACTCAGCACGTCATGAACATCCAAATTAAGCGCATCCGAATAATCAAAGACCTCGTCAAGCCGCAACGGCAAGGAGCCGTCTTCCACATTGCACACAAAGTCTGGGTCCGCTCCCATATGCAAGGCAAATTCTCCCCGCGTCATCCCCGTCTCTTCACGCAGAGACTTGAGCACACTGCCCACTATAACGTCATTCTTACTTGGCATGTGCTCGCACCCTTTGCCAGGAACAAATACGGACACTTACATTTCTATACTAACCGTAGAAGCAATACCAGCCGTAGAAGCACGCCAACATTGCTTCACCATAATAATCACCACAGCACCCGCCGCTTTCCGGCGCTCACTGCAAGCGCACCCAATTCAATTAACAATAGGATCTAGCGCATAGCGCACTCATGCACTCTTTGGCACGCTGCGGCAAATCTCCTCAAAGGTTTGCACGCCATCCACGCCAAGCACCTCCGACCAGTCAAAGAACTCTCCAACTTCCAGTGGACGGTTTCCGCTCTCGATCCTCAACACCAGATCCTCTTGGATACCCAAACGCTCCGCCAACTCGAGTCGGGAGAGACCATGCTGTTCGCGCGCCCTACCCATTACTTGACCTACAGCTCGTTCGAACTCATCCATTCTGTCGTCACACCCCTGTACAGCAAAAACCCACGCTGTTCCCTGCTTCACATAATAGCAAGGAATAAATGCATAATAAAGCATGTTGTTCGTTGGTTTCGGCATATTCGCCGCAAACGCGTATCGCAGATTTGCGTCACGCGTTTTTTACCGCCTCCGCGATTTCGTCCAAGACGTCGTGTGGGTCAAGTCCAAGCGAAGCTGCGTACGAAAAAATCTCACTCAGCTTGAGGGCACGTACCCCGTTCTCAATCTTGCTTACAAACGACTGTCCCATGCCCGCTTTTTTTGCAAACTCGATCTGCGTCATCCCCGAACGCAGGCGCAGCTGCTTAAGCACGCCACCCACGATCCGATCGTTTTCACTTGGCATGAGCACACCTCCCGCTTACTTCTTAGCACCTCTCCTTGTACCTATTGCCTACGAGCGCTTTGCTCCGCGCGACTCGCCCGTCCCTGGGAACTTCCTCAGGTGATCGCTCGCGGAATTCTCAGACATATAATGCGCGGGAAAACCGCTCCAACGCCTTCCCATGGCATGCGACACGGCATCTTGCTCTTCGCTCACCTTGCCGGGTATAAAGTCCGATCCAAACACGTTGATATTGTCGTTTCGCATACGGTCCATCCCCTTCCACGTTCCTGCACGATCCCTATCTTCATTTTAGGACACTATGCGAATTTCGCAATGGGGATATGTGACTTTTCCCCAATTGTTACCGCGAAGAAATGAGATTTCTTTCCCTCGCCGAGCCACAGCGCACACGTACGTATATGGAACATGCAGATAACGCTAAGAGGTTATATGCTAGCCACATAGGCATCCGCAAGTGAAAGGAACAATATGGCAGATCGCATCCTCAACATTGGCTTTATTGGCAACGGCAAGGGGACCAACCGCTACCATGCGCCCTTCTCGCTGGCACGGCCCCAGAAGTTTCGCATCAAGACCATACAGGCACGCCACCTTGGCGGTCCTTGGGCACAGATTCCCAATGTGGAGTACACCACAGACATGGCAGCCATGCTCGCCGATCCCGCCATTGACGTGGTGGAGATAAGCACGCCCATTCCCACGCACTACGAGCTCACCAAGGCAGCGCTGGAGGCGGGCAAGCACGTGGTGTGCGACAAGGCCTTTGTGGGCACTGTTGCCGAGGCGGAGGAAATCTTCGCGTTGGCGAAGTCCAAGGGCGTAACGGTACAGTGCTACCAAAACCGACGCTTCGACTCCGACTACCTCACGGCACGCAAGGTGACGGAATCCGGCAAGCTCGGCAAGGTGTTCGAGATTGTGACCCACTATGACTACTGGCGCCCGGAGTTTGTTGAGATGGCCAAAAACGGCACCTACGACCAGCTCCTGGGCATCGTGTACGGTCACTCATGCCATTGCGTGGACCAGCTCATCGATTGGCTGGGCATTCCCGACCGTTGGCATGCGGAGGCACGTCAAATCTACGGAGACGGCCGTCCCGATGTGTACTTTGACTTTGACCTCTACTACGACGAACTGGGCATTAAGGCCACGGCAGCCGCCAATTACGCCTGCGCCATCCAACGACCCAGCTTTGAGGTGTACGGCGACATGGGCACGTTCGTTAAGGTGGAGAAGGACCAGCAGGAGCGCGATCTCAAGAAGTTCTACCTGCCGGTGGGACACGACGACTTTGGCCTGGATACGCCCGAGCAATGGGGCACCGTACGCTGGTACGACGACGAGTGGCACATGCACGAAGAGCGCGTGGAGACGGTACGCAGTACGTACTCATTGTTCTACGACACGCTGTACGAGACAGTGGCCAACGGTGCGCCACAGCTCGTGAAGCCCGAGGAGACCATCACGCAGCTACGCATAATGGAAGACGCCATGCGCGACCTTCAGTAGCATCGAACACCGGAACGGAGACCATCCCCTCCGTTCCGGTTTCCTTTTCTGACGAGCTAACGATAGTGGTACCACACCCAGTCTTGGCCGCTGTAGTACGTGAACCACTTCTTGTACTTCTTGCGCTTGGCCTTAGTGAGGCTCGTCTTGGTCCAAACCTCCCAAATGTTCGAGCCCGCAAGACAGTCTCTCACGCTCTTGAGCCGCTTGGACTTTATCACCAGCCGCTCCACCGAAGGCGCATAATAGAACGCCCACGACCCTATCTTGGTGACCTTGGGACCAATCACCACTTGGCTTACGTTCGCAAAACGCCCCACAATCTTCCTCGAGACCGTGGTGATGGTGACCTTCACCTTGCCAATCGTGCACGTGCTGGGAATGGTAACGCTCTGAATCTTGGGGTTGCGTACGTTGATCTTCACCACCGACGCGTCGGCCGTAACGCCGTCCTTGCCCACCTTGGTCACCTTGAAAGTAAAGACAACGTTCTTGGTTTTGTACGTCACTTTCTCCCCCTTGGTCACGCCTGCCTTGAGGGAAAAGGGGACCTTCACCGCACCACGTATCAACCCTTTGCCGGCAATGGTGATTGTGGCGTTTCCGGGATAGCGGTTGTTCTGATATGCAACGCTGTAGTCGCTCCCTTCCTTGAGAGTCTCGTCCCCAAGCTTTACCGTCACCTTGGGCGTAATGGGCTTACCCGTGCACACGTACGTTTGACCCGCAACCTCCACGCTCGCAAGCTGCATGGGAATGTCCGCCACACGATAGAGAGCCGCCCCATCACCAAGCTCGGTCGTCGACGAGAAGCGCTTATACGAGGGCTCGGTACGAAAACCGGCACGACCCAGCGAGAGGCGCGCCTGCGCGTTTGACGCATTGCGCCAGCCTGAACCCGTCCGCACTTCCTTGAGCGACGCGCAGCCTTCAAAGAAGCGGGCCGTGCTGGTTGCCTGGCTCACATCCAAATCCGCCAAGTTCACGTGCTCAAGTGCATAGCACCCGCGTGCAAAGGCAGAGAGGTCCGTGACGGCGGACAACACGAACCCCGAGAGGTCCAAGTCTGTAAGGGACGTGCACCCCTCAAAGAGCCTCGCCGCACTCGTGACGGCTGAGGTGTTCACACGTCCGAGTCCCACGACCTCCTTGAGTGCCGAGCAACCTGCAAACCAACCGACCATGGTTACGGGCGAGAAGGACGCAAACGACTCGTCGACAATCACGCGCTTCACGTTTGCGGCGACATCCGCCCAAGGAACGCTCGCGCCCGGCTGCTCCTCGTAGGCGTCGAACCAACGCCTCGACTCACGCAGGTCCGTGGTGTTCAAGTCAAGTGAATAGCTGAGCGGCTCGTGTCCCGCCTTGAGCACCAGCGTACCGTCGCCATACAGGTACACCCAAGCGGAGGTGTCCTCAATCCTAAAGTCGATTGGCGCGCAACCGTAGTAGATGCCCATGCCGTGGACAATAACCTGAGCATCGCCCACCAGACGATTGTCCTTGTACGAGACCCAATAGTCCTTGCCCTCCACAAGCTCCGTGCCATCGTCGGTTACGACCACGGGGACGGGCTCCAAAGTCTCGCCCGTATACTCCAAGGTAAGCGGCTCGCCGCCTCCACCCGCATGAGGCATGCCCTGCGGCGCCTCGAGCGAGAGCCAACGCGCATCCACATGTGTGCGTTCATCCGCTATATAGGTCCCGGCGCCGTCCGGGATCACGTCGCCTGCCTGGAACAGCGCATTATCCTCCTGCCGCACCATAGGCACAGGAAAGCGCGCATAGTCGGGATCAGGGGGCTCAACAATAGGTTCTCTTTGGGTATAGTCCGACAAGCCGTCCCACTCTCCCGTGCGCTCTTGCGTCCACCCGTCGCCCGTCCTCAGCTCACAGAGCGACTCACAGCCGTCAAACATCTCGGCAAAGTTCACGCAAGCGCTGGTATCGAATCCAGAGATGTCCACGGACTCGAGCTGCGCGCACCCAGCAAACATGCGCGCCATCGACACCACCGTACCCGTGGGAATATACTCAAGGCCGCAAACCTCTTCCAGGTTCGTGCAACCATCAAACCAACGCTCGGTGTAGCGCACGTAACTTCGACGGTCTCCGTACTTATTCACAAGTGACGTTTTCCATTCGTCACTCAGCCAATACCCATCCAAGCAGGTGCTAGAGAACAGAATAGTATCCAGCATGCTGGGATCAATAACGACCCGCTTGATATGACCGATGGTATACCCACCCCCAGCTGAAACACGGCAAGGGGCTTTAGATAACATAAAAATATTTATGTTATCGCCTTGAGACACTTTTCCGTTTCTCCCATTCACAATGAAGCTCTCAAGATTCTCCAAACCATGTAGAGAATAGAAAAGTGTCCCATCTTGGTACAAGGTGACCTGTGGCCTTACCATGGCAAAGTAATTTCCAGTTGGAATGTACGTACCTTCGGGAGGTTCACTTTGCAGTTGAATCTTCCAATCGTATGCCTGCTTGTTGTAGATGGCATCCCCATCCTTCACGAGCACGATGTTGTCGTTCTCTTTGTCGAGCCAAAGGTCGCCCGAACGGTAGAGCCAACTATAATCTTGGCCATCATCGGAGAGCTTCTCGGCCTCATCGGCAAAGGCAGCGGAGGCGGGCAACACGAGTACCGATGCCACCAGTAGCACGAGTACAACTACCCAACGGCTTACGGTTCGCACGCGCATGACCGTCTCCCCACGTTAGAATCATTTGAAGTTGAAGATGTTTATATCCATAATACTGGGATTTTGGCGTCTACGTACCAAAGACCGGCATCACCATAAAGCGCGTGGTTGCACCCAGGCAAATGATGTCGGAGGCAAATAGCTCGGGCGCCTCCTCCACCGACCGTCCCACCGCACGCTCGCTGCCATCGCCGCCAGACACCAAGCGCGTACCATTGGTGGAGCCGAGGTCCCTCAGGTACCAATGCTCGCCGTCCTGCCATATGTAGGCGTGGTTGCGCGACACGTCTGCGTCCACATCCGCAATGATGTGATCGCCCGAGGGCAGCAGTCCAATGCACGTACCGTCTGGATTGAGCACGTGCATTCTGGAGCCCGCCGGCACAAAGCCTCCGGTAACACGCACGAGGCCAATGCGCGTGGCCGAAGGCAGCGCCGTCTTTTGCCCCATGCCAAACTGCGTGGGTGCCGTGTGATACTCCGCGCCCAAGACGTCAGTCGCGTAGTCGGTAACGATCCTGGACGAGATGCGCGGGTTGCCCACACAGCCGGTAACCACGAACAGGAGCAGGTGCAGGAACGTACGATCCTCTTCGCGAGCGAGTCGCAGGTTTTGGATGTAGATAACCACATCGTTGTACAGCGACGAATCCATGCCAAAGCTACGCAGGGCCAACGTCATTTGGGGTACGCACTCCACCTCCAGGATGGTCTGCAGCTCTCTGCGCGCACGGTCCATGTCTGACGAAAGGGCGCTCGCGGCGAGGCGTTGCAATATGCGTCGCTCTATAACCGTGCAGGCCTCCGCAAAGTTGTTGAACAGCGACTGGGGCAACTCTTCCGGAGCGGTGTGCACAATGCGCCTGGAGAGCTGAGAGCTGTCGTCTATGCGGCTTCCCAGCATGCGGCCGTCGAAGGTGAGCGAGGTATTGAGCAGCAACCGTGCGGCATCCCGGTTGCTGATGCCAAACTCCTTAAGCTGTGCGTACATCACGGAGCTAGGTGATCCCTTTCGCGCCATGCCCAGCGTCTCCTTTGTTCGCGTTGTTCGTTCTTATTCCCACAAAACAGAGATAGGTATATTGATGCACGATGCAACGCATACACGCAAGACTTTCGACCGTTCGCGAATGCAAAAAACCTGTGCAACTTTTGCACGGAGATTTGTGGTACGGGGTACCTAGCGACGCAAGCAAATGCCGAGATTCGCACGCGGAGGGCAGCGCGGGGGGACTGTCCTCCGCGCGCTGCGAACCATACGGACCATCTTCCCGTACAATTTTCGTTGGAGGTGACGGCATGACAAGCACAACTCAGCGCGGCAGTTGGCTCACGGGCAAGCGTTGGTGGCTGCTGCCCACGCTGCTCTGCGTTGTCCTGCTGGGCGCCGCACTTGTCTTTTGTCTGGCACCACGCCCAAGGCGCGCCCATGCGAACGGACAGTCGATGGAACCTCGAGCCTCTGTGGCAGACTACAGCTGGTCGGATCTGGCCACCCTTGCGAGCGAGCTCTCGTCCTGCACCAGTCGTGACGAGGCTGTTCGACTTGCCGCATGCTACGGCCTGTGCGGCGAAGACGGCACCTTCGACGCCTCGGCAACCAAGGACGTTACGCTCACAGACTACACCGTAGCCCGAGCCGTCTTGGCAGACGTTTGGCACGACGACCGAACCGATGGTGGCAAGGCGGGACTCACCTTCGTGCTCGCAGACGCCGTGGGTCCGCACGCCATGAACCACGACTTTGAGCAGCGCGAAGGCGACGACGCAGACAGTCGCGGCGGCTGGGCGGCTAGCGACATGCGCGCCTGGCTCAATGGGGACCTCGCACGCATGCTCCCGGCCGACCTGCGCGCCGCGATCGTGAGCGTGCAAAAACACACGGCCAACTATGTTGAGAGCACCGACGAGCAAGACGAGCCGGGACACCTGTCTGGAGCACCCGCCGACTGGGCAAGCGAGACGTCGGACCGACTGTGGCTTCTCTCGGTGAGCGAGCTATGTGGGACGGTTCCCGCCTCGGACAACACGGGCATAGACCAGAGCATGGCCTCCACCTACGCCTCGGAAGGCGCGCAGTACCGGCTGTTTGCGGAATGCAACGCCAAGGCATTTGAGAAGAACGACGCGCTGGTGCGCAGCAACAGCGGAGGATCCAACGGCTGCACCTGGTGGCTACGCAGCAAGACCCTCGAATTCGACGAGGGATTCTGGCTGGTTGGCACAGACGGGTGTCCGCTCAACGGATACGGAGAAGACGCTCGCGTGGTGGAAGATCCGGAGTATGCGCCGGATGAGCTGTGGGGTCCCGACCACGCGCGCGGCGTTGTCTTTGACTTTTGCTTGTAGCGCACTCCCCAATTCAGTCCAGTCACGGAGCCTCCACATGTGGGATGGCAGGCTCTATGTTGCGTATGTACAGACAGCAACGGAAAACAACAACTCCAACGACGAAAGGAAAACATCATGGCCAAGGAGAAGTTGAACCAGAAGATGAACGACGTATGCGAGTGCACCGACGAGATGCTCGAGAATGTGAACGGCGGTGTTAGCAAGCTGCGCCCCAGACGATTCTTCCCATTGCCAGGCGCGCCCGTCGTAATACCCGAGCTCGACAAGCCTCGTGACGGTGGCGCTACCGGCTCGTGGTAGCAAAGCGCCTGCAACCGCAGGCTTTGCACAAGAGGCACAAACAGGAGGAGCGTGGTTAAGCCACGCTCTTTTTTGTTGAAACGAGAGCACGACTCAAGTCATAATAATACCTCTACGTAACATCTAGTCTCTCCGCTAGAAATGTTACGTGGAGGTAGTATTTTAAAAACCTCTCTATGACATGGACAACAGACTGGAGCTCCAAGTCGCTTTCGCCAATCTACGATATTACGTGCACAACGATGTATCCCGATCTAACTCGCGAGATGGGTTTGGGAATTGGCGAGCATCGCGCCATAGATGCAATCGTTAACAAAGAGTTTTCGGTCAGCGTTTATCGATGCCGGTCGTTAGGACCATCTGTCACGCATAGTATCCAAAGCTAATAACGCTACGGGGACAGTCCCCTCAGCGTCGAGGGGACTGTCCCCCGGGCGTCGCACCCTACCGGTAGTGGTACCACACCCAGTCTTGGCCGCTGTAGTATGTGAACCACTTCTTGTACTTCTTGCGCTTGGCCTTAGTGAGGCTCGTCTTGGTCCAAACCTCCCACACGTTGGAGCCGGCCAAGCAGTCCCTCACGCTCTTGAGCCGCTTGGACTTGATGACCAGCCGTTCCACCGAGGGCGCGTTGTAGAACGCCCACGCGCCGATCCTGGTGACCTTGGGACCAATCACCACCTGGCTCACGTTGGCGAAGCGCCCCACGATCTTCTTAGAGACCGTGGTGATGGTGATCTTTACCTTGCCGATGGTGCAGGTGCTCGGGATCGTGACACTCTGAATCCTGGGGTTGCGCACGTTGACCTTCACGAGCGTCGCGTCGGCCGTCACGCCGTCCTTGCCCACCTTGGTGACCTTGAACGTGAAGGTGACGTTCTTGGTCCTGTACGTGACCTTCTGCCCCTTGGTCACGCCCGCCCTGAGGGTGAAGGGGACCTCCACCGCGCCGCTCATCACGCCCTTGCCGGACACGGTGATGGTCGCCTTGCCCGGGTAGCGGTTGTTCTTGTACGCCAGGCTATAGTCAGTCCCCTCCTTCAGGGCCACGCCCCCCAGCCTCACCGTCACCTTGGGCGTGACAGGCCTGCCCGTGCACACATAGGTTTGGCCCGCAACCTCCACGTCCGCGAACTGCACGGGCAGGTCGGCCACGCGATAGAGCGCCAAGCCATCGCCGAGCGCGTCCGCGGCAGCCACGCTCTTGTACGAGGGCTCGGTGCGGAACCCCACGCGGCCCAGCGACAGGCGCGCGCTAGTGTCGGACGCGTTGCGCCAGCCGGCGCCCGTGCGCACCTCCGCGAGCGACGTGCAGCCCTCAAAGAAGCGCGAGGTGTCGGCCGCCCCGCGCGCGTCCACGTAAGCCAGATTCACTCGCTCGAGCCCGGTGCACCCGCGCGCGAGGGCCGAGAGGTCCGTGGCCGCGGCGAGCGTGAGCCCCGAGAGGTCCAGCTCGGCGAGCGAGGAGCACCCCTCGAAGAGCCGCGCCGCACTCGCGACGGCCGAGTCGTCCACGTTGCCCAGGCCCTCGACCCGCTCCAGCGCCGAGCAGCCCGCGAACCAGCCCTCCATGGTGGCGGGCGAGAAGGACGAGAACGACGCGTCGAAGACCACGCGCTTCACGCCCTCCGCCACGCCCGCCCACGGGACGGTGGCACCCGGGCGCGCCTCATAGGCATCGAACCAGCGCATCGACTCGCTCACGTCCTTGGAGGCGTCCACGAGCGCGTAGTCCGGAAGCCCGTGGCCCGCCTTGACCACCAGCGTGCCGTCGGCGTACAGGAACGCCCACGCTGAGGTGTCCTCTATCCGGAACTCCGCCGAGGCATAGCCGTAGTAGGCGCCCGTGCCGTGCACGACGGCCCTCGCGACGCCCACACTATCATTGCACTCGTACTCGACCCAAAAGTCCTCGCCCTCCACGAGCTGCGCGCCGTCGCCTGTCACGAGCGAGCAGGCGGGTTCGAGGGCCTCCCCTGTGTACTCGAGCGTGAGCGGCTCGTCGCCGCCGCCCACGTGCGACGCGCCCTCCGGCGCCTCGAGCGTGAGCCACGACGGGTCCAGGCGCTCCCGGCCGGCCACCACGTAGGTGCCCGCGCCGTCCGGGACCACGTCGCCTGCGGCGAACTCCTCGCCGTCCTCCAGGCGCACCATGCCCACCGGGAAGCGCGCGTATTCTGGGTCGGGGGGAGGATACCTGCTATTGTATGACTGCTCGTTATGTACTTTCTCGCCCAC
>JAFWMI010000178.1 GCA_017513965.1 Atopobiaceae bacterium | reverse complement strand
TAGTGTCTGTTTTGGTTGGATCGGGAATAAACTTCTTGCCGAATTGTTCCATTGCCTCAACAAACGAGCTCGACTGAGCATCGCCCTGGAGCCTATTTGATCTCTTCACTACGCATGTAGCCACTCCTACAAGCGCAGTAATCCAAAACCACCCGGTCACCGAAAACGGATTTTGCGTCGCGCTAGATATTAGCCTCGCAGCAACATTGCTAGTATCTGGATTATTCCAGGAATTGTTTTGCCAATATGTCGCTATGAGCACTACGACGCACGCCATAATCACCGTTATGGCACCTATGGCGCTGTTTGGTTTCTCCTTCGCGTCGTCCATCAAATCTCTAATGAGAGAACAGACGCTGACCAACCATAACACGAGCATCAATATGGCCAGAAACCCCAGCTCCCCACTTGATACGCCAGTATTCTGGCTGAGTCTTTTAATCGCCTGCATTGACCCAAGCAGGCTCAGGTCTTGGGAATGCACTAACAAGTTAAACCTAATCCAAGGAGCGAATGTGACGAGCAGTAGCATCGCAACGTCAAGTGCCCTATACAAGGTCCATGAATCCATGCCTTGTTTCTTATCACTTGGGGTGGGCGCAGGTGTATCGCCGTGCGGCTCTATCTTTTCGCTTTGCTTTCCTTGGCCTTTCACCACGTCTTTTGAAAGATCACGGCCGCAGTTATGACAAAAATTGGCTTCGTCAACATTTGGCTCTCCACATTGCGAACAGTATTTCATTTTTGCACCTTAGCTGCTCAAGCGTTTGTATATGTGCCTTTTCCACAAGCCGCAAATCAGGTCATCATGCGCTCTACTCTGCGTATGAGTCCCAATTCGACCAATGGTCTCCCTCAGTCGTGGTAGTTTCCCCATCCATGTATTGAAGGTCTTCCGTTAGCGTGCCCACGAACCGCCTGCGGCTGATTGTTCCGCTGTTTACAATCCATTCTGTCCACCAGATTTCCAGCGTACGCGTAGAACTGTCGTATGTGCCCTCAACGCGGAATGTATCCTCGTGGTCAGAGTTTTGATCCACATAGAAGGTCCCCTCAACAAACCCGTCTATGTAGTTTTCGTCAAGTACAAGCATGGTATTTCTGTCTACTGTGTACTCAGAGCCGTCATTTCTCCTGAACGTTCCTTCGTATGTGCCGTACCAGCGAAAAGGAATCGGTTGTGGTTTGGTTCCGCCGCCTCCGGGAACTTCGGGCCCTACGGGATACTTATCCAACTCATCTTGAAGCTTCTTTGACCTAGGGTATTCTCCCAGTCCTCGCTGTATCTCATCTCGGGCCTCATTGTTTGAGTCCTTGTTAGCCGCGCTGGCAATATAGTCAGCAATCTCGTCGGCATGTTTTTGATACTCACGGCGTTTTTCCTTAAGCTCGTCTGAAGCTGAATACGTCTCAAGCCCATCCTCAATAACACTCAACGCTTCGTCAAAGTCGTCTTCCTTCTCGAACACATATGCATCGTCAAGTATTCTTTGTACATCTCCAAGTGAAGCCTTGCCTACCTCACATTCCTGCTTGAGTTCAGCGAGCTTTTGCGATTCGGGGTACGAGCGCAGGCCTTCTTCTGCCTTTGCGATCCCCGCATCGTATTCCTGCCTTTCTAAATGTACCTGGACTTGTTCCACATACGAATCTTCGCTCGTTTCTCCTATTCCCCCACCATCTGGCAGCTTAGGCGAATTGAAATGCCTGTATGCCATTAGCCCAATCACAACGCACAATAGAACTACACAGCCCGCAAGCAGTACATTGGTCGTTACCTGAATGCCTGATTTGTCTTCTTGCTTGCTACTCACTGTTTCCCCTTGCCGTCATACAGAATTGAGCCCATAATCCATCACATATACAACGAAGAAAGAGCCACGAAGGTCTTATCAACAGCCAATGCCATGCGATCATGGTGTGCGATAAAGGAACCTTCGTAGCGCTCTCATGCAATTTGATACGTTCTTGAAAGAATATGATAGCTATATGTGTCCGCTATCCCGACCCACTTCTTTAAATGGACAAAACTATGCGGTATTCGGCACGCTTGAATTCTCGTTACGATAAGGGGATAGTCCCCTTGCCGCTAAGGGGACTATCCCCGCGTCGTTATGCCCAAAGCTGGATCTTTGCCGGAATTGTTGTCCCCGCGCCAAGAGTGTATGCATAATGCTTACAGTTATTTGTTATACATATAGCAGGTGATATCTATGTCACAATCGGCCACGACACATATCAACGTTCGACCGTCATCAAGCCTCAAGGCTTCGGGCGATGATGGTTTGCATGAGCTTGGTCTCTCCCCGTCCATGGCTCTCGGACTTGGAAACCTCACCGAACCACAATCGTACGATCCGGGATTCGACCAAGATCTGCTTACACAGGAACTCGAAGGCAGAATGCAAGAGCGAGGGCTAATGTAAATGCAAACCCCCCTTATATACACGAACGATGGATGTGCACCTACACTCCCACATGCAAGCTCTTGAGCCTTTGGCTACGCTCACACGTCCATGGGCGATACGAGATTCCCCTGCTCGTCCTCGTGCCATTGGCCAACGCGACACACGCGCAAGGGAGCGCAGCCCACCGCTTGGTCCACCAGCACGGCGGGACGCAGCGACCCATCGCTCGTGGCGCGCGTGCGTAGCTGGAGTCGCACGCCGTCTTCCCCGTCACACGCCTTCCAATCCACAAGCGTATGTGCAAGCTCCAGATGGCGCTTCTTCTCGCCACGCATGAAGTCGATGTACCCACGCTTGGCAAGTGCGGCGATTGCCTCGTCCAGCCGCTCTCCGCTCACGCCCTCCTGACGTACGAGCACATCCCATTGGGAGAGGTCCACCCACGCCTCGAGCGCCGGAACCTTGCGCGGCAGCAGCTGCGCGGCAACGGGCGCTAGGGCATGCGGCGTCGCTGCCACCAAGGACGCAAGGAACTCCTCCTCGTCCATGGGGGCCGGCAGCATGAGGTCATAGTACTCACCGCGCGACGACGCGCCCACGGGAAGCGCCTGCGAAAACGAGATGCGCATGCGACGCGCAAACCCGTTTCCCACCTCAAAGGGAAGCCCCGAACGCCGCACGCACCTCATGATGGTGTTCATCACCTCGAGGTGGCCCAAATAAGCGAGGCGTCCGTCCTTGCGGTAGCACACCCGCATGCGGCAGGGGCCTGTAGGCAACGTACGCTCGTCGCTCATGCGCGCTCCTCCACAATCGCGTTACTCACACCCAGCGCAGGGCATACGCCGCAACCTGTGCAACTCTCTCGCGTGCAGTCACTCGTAGTGATGCCGTCAATCGCCCGACGCCACTCTCGTTGCAAGTATCCCTTGGAGACTCCAGGAGAGGTGTGATCCCAAGGGAGACGCGCGTTGGGGTCGAAGGTCTCGCAGGCCACGTCCTCAAGGTCAATGCCCATCTGGGTCGCAGCCTCGTTCCATAGGTCAAACCTAAACTGGTCCGTCCACGCGTCGAACCTGCAGCCAAGCTTCCACGCCCTCACCACGAGTTCGCAACCCTTGCGTCCCATCTTGGAAAGCACGCCCTCAATGAGCGAGGTGTCCGCGCCATGATACGAGATGCGCACGGCCGGATCCGGGGCCGTGTCCAAGAGCAGCTGCTGGCGTCGACGCACCTCCTCCAAGGGCAACTGGCCCACCCACTGAAACGGCGTATGGGACTTGGGGACGAACACGGCAACAGAGATCGAAACCGACACCTTGCTGCGCGGACCGCACACCTCGCGGCCAATCTGCACAACGCGTTCGGCCGTGTGCGGTATGCCTACCACGTCCTCGTCGGTCTCGGTGGGAAGCCCCATCATGAAGTACAGCTTCATGCGGCGATACCCATTGGAAAAGGCGTTGCGTGCCGCAGTCTCTATGTCCTCTTCCGTCACGTTCTTGTTGATGACGTTACGCATGCGCTGGGTCCCTGCCTCGGGTGCAAACGTGAGACCAGCCTTGCGCGACGCCCCCACCGCCGCAGCCATGTTCACGCCGAAGCTGTCCAGCCGCTGCGAGGGTATGCTCACCCGCACGCCCTGGTCGTACAGTCTCTCGTTGAGGGCAACCAACATCTTGGCACACTGGGAATGGTCTGTGGTGGAAAGTGACGAAAGCGAGCATTCGTCGAATCCGCTGGCAGAGAGTCCCTCTTCCACTGCCTCCACGATCTGCTCGGCCGGTCGCTCGCGCACGGGACGATACGTCATGCCCGCCTGGCAAAACCTACAGCCACGCGCACAGCCGCGCAGCACCTCAATGGCAAAGCGGTCCTGCACCACACCAAGATAGGGCACGATACGCTGCGCAACCGGCTCGGTCTCCGCAAGGTCGGCGATGCAATGCTTGTGCACCACGTCAGGCGCACCCGTGCCGGGCTTCGGCACAGCGTATCCCCAACGCGTGGACGACTGGTCCACCACGATCTCATACAGCGACGGCACATAGACGCCGTCGAGCTGTGCCAAGCGCAACAAGATGTCTTTGCGGGCAAGGCCCTCGGCTCGTGCGTCTCTTACACAGTGCGCCATGGCCACGAATGCACGCTCACCATCACCCAACAGCACGGCATCGAATAGGGGTGCCACTGGCTCGCAGTTCCACACGGAGGGACCACCTGCGATGACGATGGGCTCATCCTCGTCGCGGTCTTCGGCAAAGAGCGTTATGCCCGCCAAGTCGAGCAGCTCCACCACGTTGGTGCACACGAGCTCATGGGCAAGCGTTATGCCCAGCAAGTCAAAAGAGGCCACGGGGGACGAACTCTCGAGCGAGAGCAGCGGTATGTTGCGCTCACGCATGAGCGCCGCCATGTCAATCCAGGGAAGGTAGGCTCGTTCGCACGAAAACCCGTCCTGGGCGTTGAGTTCGTTGTACAGAATGGACAAGCCTAGGTTGGGCTGCCCAACCTCATACACGTCCGCATACGCCAAGCACGCATGAAAGGGGCCGTCCTGCTCCTCTACGGCGCCCCATTCGTGATCCAAGTACCTGCTCGGCCGCTCCACCATACCCAGCAGGGGCTCTATGTGGGAGAACCAGTCCTTGCGGGAAAGCCTCATGCTTCTGCGTCCGCGATCTCGTCTGCAGGGGGCAAGCCTTCCATAAAGTGCGTGGAGAGCATGCGCCCCGTAATCAGCGTTCCCCCATAGGCCAAACCCGCACGAATGACGATGCCCAATGCGGGGACGGCACGCAAGAGCACGCGTGCGGCGCCGCGATAAACCAAGCCCGCAGCAATGATTACCGCAACCTCGGGAATGCGTCCAAGTGAGAGCCCCTTGCCGTATGTGGCCGCAATGTCGAACCCCAGGTTTATCTGATTCATAGTCATGAGCGGCATGCCTGCACCGGGAATGAAGTCGGCGATGCCCATGAGTGCGTTGTGCGCCGCGCACCGGCTTACCAGATGCGCGGTGGCGGCGGTGCGACAGAACGAGAAGTTCGCAGCGCAAGACACGTCCTTGTCGGTTGCGTCGAGCAGTGCCACGGCAAAGCGCTCGAGCAGCGGCCCGTGCTCGGAGGCGACTACGTCCGAGACGAACTGCCCCAGCTTTGCCGGCATGTGGGTCTCGGGGATGTCCAAGCTCGACTCGGCGACCACCACCACGTGCTGGCGAGCACCGGCAAACGTGCGGATGGCAGAGCGAACCTCAGACTCGGAGCGTCCGGCAATGATGATGCCCACGTCAACGCCGAGCGTCTTGGGGTGAGGCACCACCGGAGACACCTCAACCCGCGCATCGCGCTCTGGCACGAGCACGTCGCGAATGGCAACGGCCAGCCAGCGCGGACAGGTGGGGTCAACCAACACGGAGAGGTGGATGCCCTCCCCCATGCTCTCCTCCGCCTCGCGACCCATGTTGACCACGCCACGAATCTGGTCCATTGGCAACTTGTTAGCCATGCTTACTCCTATATAACGACGTTACTCTCACTCTACCCCAAAACCAAAACCTGTGTCACCTAGGCTGGCTTAGACCGGTGACGCCACACCGACTGCACCAAGCCCGCAGACATGAGCTGGGCCAGCATTGAGGACGAGCCAAAGCTCACAAAGGGCAGGGGGATGCCCGTGATTGGCATTATGCCAATGCACATGCCCACGTTCTGCATGAGCTGAAACGCCCACATGGCCGCCACGCCTACGCACACGAGCTTTGCAAAGGGCGACTCAACGCGAAGCGCAAGCCCAACCGTGGCAAGAATCATCCAACCAAAGAGCAGCAAGAGCGCACTTGAGCCAATGAACCCAAACTCTTCCGCAAGCAGGGCAAAGACAAAGTCGGTGTGTGCCTCGGGAAGAAACCCACCACCCGACTGCGTAGCGTTACCAATCCCCTTGCCAAGGATACCGCCAGAGCCAACGGCAATCTTTGCCTGTTGGAGGTTGTAGCCGTTGCCAGACGGGTCAACCGACGGGTCGACAAACACGATGAGACGATTGAGCTGGTACTGCTTGAGTATGTGGGGCATGCCCTCGGTAAGCGACGATGCCACCACCGCAAATGCACCGACCACGATGATACCCACCGTCACCAGCACCCAACTTCCACGCGCTCCCCCGCAAATGATTATGGCAGCGCCGAGCACAAGCACAATGAGGCCCGTGCCCAAGTCCGGCTGCGTAAGGATGAGCAAAAACGGAATGCACAGGATGCCGCAGAGCTTGAGATAGTCCTTGAGCGTTTCGATCTTGCCGTTATACGAGGCCACGAGCGAAGCCATGAGCAGGATGGTTACCGGCTTAGCCAGCTCGGACGGCTGGAACCTAAACCCGGTAAGCGGTATCTGCACCCATCCCGTCATGCCCATCGCGTTGTAACCAAGACCCGGTATGGATGGCATGAGCATGAGCACCACATCGAGTATGAGCAGGAAGGTCGACTTGTCGGCAAAGACGCTGTAGTCGTATTGCCAAACCACCACCGCCAAGATAAACCCCAAAAGAATGCCCACCATATGACGCGGAAACGACGCGTCCGGCATCGTGAGCGAGGCCGACCATATAACCACTGCGCCAAAAATCACGAGGAGCACGTTGGGTATGAGCTCCATAAGGTACACCTGGCTCCAAAAACCCTTCCGCTGAATCTTGGACGAGCCCATAGCCTGAAGGTTGACGCCAAGCCGGGCCAAAACCGTCTCGATTACGGTCTTGGGTTCTGTCTCCCGTATTCCTTGGTCCTGTGCCATGTATCCCTCCCCTAC
>JAFWMI010000018.1 GCA_017513965.1 Atopobiaceae bacterium | reverse complement strand
CGCGTACACTCTATAAAATACAGAGTGTACGCGCGGCGACCTTTGAACCTATTGCCAACTGGGATTATGTGATATTTAACTAATCGTAGGTACACTTTCTGCCTATTGGGAGCTATTGGGGCATTGCCCTTGCTATCGAATGGGTCATTCGATCGGGTTGGAAACGCACCGTCCTCCCACAACGCTGTGTGCACCGTCCGGAACATGGCAGTTCCCGGACTCAACACGATGGATGGCAGGTCAGGGGGTAGTAGATGGGACGGTCCCCGAATGGCACTTCGCCACCCGGGGACCGTCCCCAATGCATCGTTGGCTTGCTCTAGCCCTTATGCAGGCTGCTCGCTGCCCGGAATAACGTTGCCGTCTTTATCCAAGAGACGGTTCACGCCATCGAAGGTCTCCATACCACTGATGACATCGCCACCAACGGCATCAACCTCAATGGTGTAGTGCACGTCACCAAGGTTGAATTCAACCCGGTAGTAAATGGTGCCACCGCCTGTAATGGGGCCATCGACGGTGGTGTCAAGCGCCGGGCCCTTGGCTTGACCACCAGCGCCCGCAAAGTCATGGGCAATGCTGATGCACTCGTCCTCCGAATAGTTTTGCGCGAAGCCGTCAATTTCGACTTGGCCATCTGCCGGCTCCGGCTCCGGATCCGGCTGTGGTTGCGGCTGCTGCTGTTGCTGCTGTGACGGCTGCGTCTGCTGCTTCTTTTCCTCCGGACGCTTGACCTCGAACGTAACCGTGGATCCCTGATCAACCTGGGTGTTGGGCGCAGGCTTTACCGACACAACCGTGCCAGTATCGTCGCCCGTCTGCACGTACTTGAGCCCAGCGCTCTGCAGTGCCCTTATGGCGTCGTCGCGCGTGTACGAGATGATGTTGGGAACGATTACCTTCACGGCAGGCTTCTTGCCCAAGGAGACCTCGAGCGTCACCGTGGAGCCCTTGTCGACTTCCTTGTCCGCCGCGATGCTCTGGCTAATGACCACGTCCTTGGCGACTTCGTCGCTGTACGAATTGGTGGTGTCGATGCTCAGGCCAGCGTCGTTAAGCGTCTTGCGCGCTTCGTCGATGGGCTTCCCAGCAACGTTGGGAACCTTGACTTTCTCTTTGCCCAGGCTCGTGTTGTAGGTGATTATGGAAAGCATCTGCGCCTTGGAGCCCGCCTCAACGGACTGCGCGCACACCTTGCCCGCCTCGACGTCGTTGGAATACACCTGCTTGCCAGGCTGCGGAATGAGGAACGCGTCGTAGAGCTTCTTCTCTGCCTCCTCGGGAGAAAGACCCTTGAGATCGGGCACGTCAACGGAGTCAGTGAGTTTGGGGCCCTTGGAAATGACGACGTCAACCGTGGAACCCTCTTCCACGGTGGTTCCCACCTCAGGGGTGGCCTTTATCACCAAATCGCCAATGGGCACCTGAGGATCCTCCTGCTCGGTAACGGTGCCGAGCTTGAGGCCCGCCTTCGAGAGCATCTCCCCCGCCTCGGCTCGCTCGGAGTAAAGGATGTCGGGTACCTCAACCTTGGGTTTGCCAAACACCAAAAAGGCGATGACACCCGCAGCAACCACCAAAAGCCCAATGAGGATGGGCACAATGGGTTTTTTGCCCGTTGGTGCAGCTTCGTTGTTCGTTTGTGGACTCATGCGCTTCCCCTTTCATGTGGTTGCTAATAGGATACCCTCCAAGCTCGTTTATCGCCATAGCCGACACGGTCAAACGGGGTGTAACCAATGAGGGACAGTCCCTCTTTGGTTATCTCGTACTCAGCGGTTTACGAAAAAACGGAGGCCGGGATTTGACTCCCGACCTCCGATTCTACTCGGCTTGCGTTATGCGAGTGTATTGAGCTTACTCATCCGCAGGCTGCTCGGTGCCCTCGACAGGCTCAGCGTTCTCGTCAAGCAGCTGCTGCTGGCCATTGAAGGTCTCGGAAGCGCTGATGACGTTGCCCTGGATAGCGTCAACCTGAACGTTGTAGTGCACGTCGCCAAGATCAAAGTCAACGGTGTAGTACTTGGTGCCGCCGCCCTCGATAAGGTCACTGCTGGAGAGGTTCAGCGCGGGGCCCTTGGCCTGTCCGCCAGCACCAGCGTAATCGCAGGCGATTCCCTCGGCAGCCTCGCGGGTAATCTTGACCGTCATGCCGTCGTCATTCGAGCCGCTGTTGTCGGAGCCATTGTTCGTGTTGCCGTTGTTGTTAGTGTTCGCGTTGTTGTTGGAGTTGTTGCTCGTGGTCTGCTCGGTCTTCTGCTCGGTCTTCTGCTCCTGGCTGGCATTGGCCTCCTTGACGGCCTTAACCACTGCTGCGCAGTCCTCGGAACCGATCGAAACCTCTTCGCCACCAAGGCCCTTAAGCTCAACGTAGTAGTCGGCCGTGCCCTCGGTCCAGGTCATAGCCGTGGCAGCGCCATTGGCCACGCCGTAGAGGGTAACGTCGAGACCCTCATAGTTCTTGGTCCACTTGTTGGCGAGCTTGGTAAGGTCGCGATCGCCACTGAGCGCGGTCTCATGCTTGCCGTTGGCCTTGCGAATGATGAGTGCAGTTGCACCGTTCTCGTAGGTAGCCTGTGCCACGCCACCGGAGTGAGCGAACTTGGGGTTCTCGAACTTGGTGCCATTGAGCGTAATGTCTCCCGGAACACCAAACTTCTCGAAGCCAGCACCCTTAGCGGCTTCCTCGGCATTGGCCACGTCGGTCCACTTAATGGTGGACTCGGTCTGCTGGACCTTCTCCTCGGTCTTGTTCTGGACCTCGGTCTTGGCCGGCTCAGGCTGCTGCTGTTGCTGCTGACCGCAGCCAACAACACCCAAAGAAAGCATACCCGCGAGCGTCAGTGCAACGATCTTGCTCTTCATTACTGTTCCTTTCTTTTTGTGATTGCTCGGGACGCAAACACAATTCTACTATTCCTATCCCCGCGAACATAAACGCCACAAAATAGGTATTTTGTTTCCTCTTGCTTGTTTCATTCGCTGCATAGGTATACGAAGGTCCCCTCCACATGTCCCAAACTTTTTTGAAAATATTCGAGCCGATTCGAAGATCGCAGTAAGACCCCAGAGACGCTCGCCCTAACCTAGCTACGAAATTGAGTCTACCGTGAGCTCGCAGCGCGCGCCGGCCAGCTCGATGACCAGAGGAGCGTCGTCTGCGCTGGGGGCTTCGGCAGGCTCACCGTTGCGCGTAAACCGCAACGTACGCTTGCCCAAGCGTCCCCGCGTCGCCGCAGTAAACGGGGCGTCGTGAGCAACATGCAGGATTGACGTGGCTCCCACTTGGTTGACGTCGAGCTTTCCGCGTACGTCATCAGCCCAAACCTCCATGTCCACGGGAACGTCGAGCTCCACATGACCTTCCACATCCGTAAGCCAAATGCGCGCGACCTTACCACCAACCTCTAGGTCCAGACGCGTGCCCTCAACGTGCAACTCATCCGCCGCAAGTTCAATCTCGGCATCGGCAGAATAGGCAATCGGCAGGCCAATGGTTACATCGAGCTCCCGTCGCGCCAGCGCATCCGCCACAACGCCCGTGTTTGTAACGTTTATATCGAAGTTGCGGCCTTCGGTGTCCAAAACGACTTTGAACGCCCGCTCAAGATCGCAAATGGAGCTGGCCGTCAGACGCACCGTTACCTTCTCACTCTCCACCGCGTGAAGGGTCACCGCACGCGCGCAGCCCACGTTTATGTCGTAGTGCTTCTCTTCGGGCATGTCCACCGAGGTGATGCTTTCGTAGCACTCGTCCTTCCGATCGCCCTTTGGCTGCTCGTCGCCAAACATAAGCGAATCTACCGAAACGTCAAAGAGCTGCGCTATAGCCGCCAAGTTCTCTATGTCGGGTGCGCCAGCGCCAGTCTCCCATTTGGTAATTGCCTGCCGCGAGACGCCAAGCTTCTCGGCCATCTGCTCTTGCGACCAGCCCCGCTCTGCCCGGAGCCTCTTGATGCTTTGCGATACCTCCATGATGTTCCCCTCTCTTGACGGGTTCCTTTCGTATGGCCTCATAGTGCGCCGACAAGAGCAGTAGCGACCAGCAACACCTGTTTACATGCGCAAAATACCTGCTACGTATCGTAGCATGGCCTCATTTTCGCGCTATTTTGGGAACAAGCGCCTTCTGGCACCTACTCAAGGGTCAGGAGCAGCTCGAGCAAGTCGCCAAAGAACGGATGCGGGTCGGTTTTGTGTATGTAGCCACCCGAGAAAAAGCTGTGATCGACCTGCAGGTCTGGCATCACGTTCCACACGCCTCGCTCCAGCTTCTCCTTATCGAAAGCTGTTTGTGGCTCGCCAAAAGGTGCGCGGGCAGACACGGTATTTACTAGGCCATCGTTGGCGTGCCATGCGTCATCCACCACACACCCCGCCGCGGTCGTTCCACTATAGCAGCCCATAAGAATGCCCGAGCGCACGAACAGGGGGTCCATGAGGGCGGAATCGGGAACACGCACACCACCCTCCCCCGGCATCGTCGCATCGCAGGCGACGGAGAGATAATAGACGTGGGGCAGCATCTGAATCCGTGCGTTAAGCGCTTGTGCATTGTCGAGCGTCATGTCGTAGTTCGCCCAATCGCGCGGGTCGCGCCCGTCCATGCGTATCTTTGTCCTCCGCTTTACCAAACGGTCCAGCAAACGAAACTTGAGCGGCGTACGAACCTTGCGCGCATTGAATTCGGGGTCTGCCGCCAAGTCGTACGCAGTCGTCCCATTGGTGGGCGCGGCAAGGGTAACGATTGCCTTTACGCGCTCCCCCATGCCGCCCGCAAAGAGCGGGCTGAGGTTCTGGGGAGCGGTAGCCGCGCGTTCCTTCGCGTTGCCATTCGCAAGAAGCTCGGCAAAGAGGCGAACGGTCGCGCCGCCAAAGGAATGCCCTATGAGCACGAGCCTTGTGTCGTCGTTCCACGAAGCTATGAGCGGGCTGCCGGAGAAGTCGCGTCCGATGCGTCCGTGCTTGTATTCCTCGCTATGCGCCTTGCCATAGTCCGTCCTCGTGCCGGCAATCTGGGCGTAGAGCTCGCAAGCGCGATCCCAAGCGCTACCCTGCGGCGAAACGCTCGCGGCGTACGCCTCGACGCCCTTCGCCCTCCACTCAGCCACAACGTCGCCGGAGGCACCACCCCAGTAAGGGTCCTTTTCGTACTGCTCGTCATACTGCCCGGTGCCGTTGAGCCCGTGGCAAAACACAAAGACGGTGTTGCTCATAGGTATGTCGCCTCCAAGGGTGCACAAATTGGAACGAGGTCATCACTATACTACGCAAACATTGGGGCGGTGTGCCCTAGCCCGCCACAGACGGCCATCGCGGCGGGCGTCAGGTTCGTCAGTCGGGCTGCTGGCCGTCGTGGGCCTTCCATGCGCACTCAGTAACGTCCATGTTGGTGAACACCGCTTTGAAGCTCGAGTCCTCCGGGCTGCAGGCATAGATCCCAAAGCGAATCTTCCCAGCGCCCTCCCACATGTGGCAAACACGCATTTGGGTAAACTCCTCGCCATCCCGTGAGCACTCTATGCAGTAGTCGTCCTCCCTGCGACTCAGGCGATACCACATCACCTTCACGTCCGCGGGAATTGCCGTGGTCGCCCAGTCGGAGTAGCCGTGGTTGGTCACCACGGACCCAAGGTGCTGGAACGTCTCGTTCTCATATTCCACGGAACCCTTAAGCCAGTTCTCGGAGTCCAAGTACATCACAATGCCGCATTGGTCAAAACGCTGGTGGCTCTGCGTAAAGTCCGTCTTCACGACGAAGGAAAAGAACTTCTCGTCCGTCTCCACCTGCAGGACTGGGGCGTTGTCGTTGCGGAAATGATAGTAAGTCCGCTGCCACAGATCCGTATGCGGCGCGGTGACAATTTCAATGCGGTCGTCCTGGATGGAATAGCTCGCCGGCTCCCTCGTCCATGATGGATTCTCGAATGACATACTACTTCCCCCTTCGCAGTCCAAACAACTCGATAACCTCATTGTAGTTGTTTGTCAAAGCGCATCCCCAACAGACCGTCCGAAAACTAGATTCCTGCAGGTAACGGCACCCGTCGCCGACGCGCGGCCGCCGGATGCCAAGCCCATCCATATTTGCCAGTGATGCACCCCAGCCAAGAAAGCGCGTAGCTCGGCGGCGCGGGACGGGCGGGCATGCCCCGCAGGGCCCGGCGG
>JAFWMI010000177.1 GCA_017513965.1 Atopobiaceae bacterium | reverse complement strand
GTAACGTGGGAGGGCCTGCAAACGGTGGTCCTCAGCGAGCAAAACGACTGGTCGGCGGACTTCTCGCCGGTCGCCGCGTCGGATGACGACGAATACATCATCCGCGAGCTCACCCGCGACGACAAGCTGGTCTATGCGGCCACCGACGAAGGTGCCCCCGCGGACTGGACGGGCGAGGTGGAATATGAGGTGGGGCCAGAGGATGGCAAGCACATCGAGTACTACGTCGCAAGCTATGCGTATGGCCAGGACGAGCAGGGAAACGAGGATTCCAGCAGGACCATCATCACCAACGCGGTCTCCCAGGAGTTCTCGGTGCGCAAGACATGGGTACTGGGAAGCCATACCAGCGAGCGCCCTGCCGCAGTGTCGGCAGTGCTGCAGCGCGCGGACGACGGCGATGCGACGTCGTGGACCACGGTCCAAACGGTCGAGCTTAACGAGCAAAACGACTGGCGGGCAACCTTCAAGCGCGTGCCATCCGTCGAGCGGGGAGAGGACGGCGAGGTCACGCAGATTTCGTATCGCGTGCGCGAGCTGGACAAGGACGGCGAGGTGGTATGTGCGCAAGACGACGCCGACGCGCCCAAGCCCGAGCCGGCTGACGAAGGCGTCGAGCAAAAGACGTACCAGCCGGTGGCCAAGCTGCGGGTCGCGACCGGTCAGGACGACGGGCACGATGCGGCCTACTTCGTCTCGTATGAACCAGCCAAGGATGCGCAGGGCAACGAGGTGCAGAATACGACGCAGATTACCAACACCCTTGGTAGGCTGATGCGCGTCCAAAAGACTTGGGACATCGATTTGGAGGGCAAGGACCGTCCCTCAAAGGTGAAGGTGCGCCTGCAGCGTCGCGACGACTCCTACAAGCCCGAATCCCAAGACTCCCAAGGCGAGAAGTGGGAGGACGTGCAGACCATTGAGCTGAGTGCGACAAACGACTGGGAGGGCACGTTCGACGCAGTGCCAATGTTCAAGCAGAGCACCAACACGGATGGCTCACCAGAGGAGTACACCTATCGCGTGCGCGAGCTCGACAAGGACGACAAGGTCGTCTACAACAAGGGCGACAAGGACGATTTTGGCTTTATTGAAACCCTTAAGGGCAAGGTAACCGACTGGGACGCCCTGTGGCAGGTGGACTGGACAACCGATGCCTGGAAGAAGTACATAACCGACAAGAAGACAGCGCCTCAAACGCCTGTGGCCATCTTTAAGGTCGAGGGCAGCAAGCCCCACGAGACCAAGTATCTTGTCTCCTACACCACGGAAGATAACACGACCAAGATAACCAACACGGCCGTTATGGACGTCTCCATCTACAAGCGATGGCTCATGTTTGGCGAGGCAAAGAAGCCCGAAAGCGTCTATCTCATGCTGATGGGTCGCGTTAAGCAAACACAGGGTTCGTCGGGCTCGGCTGCGGGTGGCGCTGCAGGCTCGGCGTCTGGTGCAACAAACAAGGTGCCCTACCTGCCCGTATACAATGCGCTCTATGGCGACGTGCTCACCGGCTCGGGCCTTGCCGACATCGTGGGCATCAAGGGCACGCTCAACAAGGTGGGCGTTAAGGACGAGACCATCAACGGTACCGTTAAGCTTGGCCTCGCCCTCGCCAAGGCCAAAGACAATCCCGACAACGCGCTTACGGCTTGGCGTGTGCGCTTTGGTGTGCGCAAGTATGACGCCATCACCAAGATGGAGATGGAGTACCTGGGTGCCGAGCTTGTTACTGGCCTCATTAAGATTGGCACCGACACCATAACGGGCTTCTCGTGGCCTGCCATGTTGCAGCCCATCTCGCCGCGCTACCTCTCGGTGTTTGGCAAGGCGTTCAACATCTTCCGCGACTATGAGCTTACCTCCAACGTTATCAACACGTGGCTGAGCCTGGACGGCGACATTGTGGACGGCGTGGGTGGCACCAAGTACTGGAAGGACAACGACAACGCGGATGGCAAGCGGCCCTCCGAGGTTAAGCTGCACCTGTACTACCAGGATGACAAGGACAATAAGGTAGAGGTCACCGGCTCGCCCGTAACGGTTAAGGCGTCGGACAACTGGGCATGGAGCCTGGGCTTCAAGAAGGGCGACCCCGCCGTGGGAAAGAACCTGACCATTGAGGAAGAGGTGCCCGAGGGCTACACCTGCAAAGTTGACGGCTACGATGTTACCAACACCCGCGACGCGAACGCCCCGCAAACGGTAACCGTTGAGGGCAAGAAGACCTGGGACGACGGCAACGACGCAGACGGCAAGCGTCCCGGCTCCATCGTGGTGCGCCTTATGGCCAATGGCAAGGAGAAGGACCGCCAAACAGTGACGGCGGCCAACGGCTGGAAGTGGACGTTTGCCAACCAGCCCAAGCTCGACGAGAACGGCAACCAGATTTCCTACGCCATTGAGGAAGAGCCGGTGAGCGGCTACCGCACGAGCGTGTTGGGCTACAACATCACCAACACCCATGAATACGCGACCGTAGGAGTGCGGGTCTCCAAGCTGTGGGACGACGCGAACGACGCGGACGGCAAGCGGCCAAGCTCGGTAACCGTGCATCTTACGGGCGCCGGCGAGGAGAAGACCCTCACGCTCGATGAGGCAAGCGGTTGGAGCGGTACCTTCTCCAACCTTCCCAAACTCGACGGCAGCGGCAACCAAATTGAATATGTTGTTGACGAAGACGCGGTTGAGGGATACCAGAAGAGCGTTGAGGGCAACGCGACAAGCGGCTATACCATTACTAACAGGCACGAACCCCAAAAGACTGAGGTCAAGGTCACCAAGGTGTGGAACGACGCAAACGACCAGGACGGCATGCGACCCGAGGCCTTGGAGGTGTACCTGCAGGCAAACGGGTCCGATGCTGGCAAGTCCGTTACGCTGGATGAGGCAAGCGGCTGGAGCGGCACTTTCTCCGACCTGCCAAAGTACGCAGGCGGCGAGGAGGTTGCCTACACCATACGCGAGGAGGTTGTAGCCGGTTACGAGTCCAAGACGGAGGGTACGGCAAGCGAGGGCTTTACCATTACCAATACGCACGAGCCTCGTAAGGTAGACGTGAGGGTAACGAAGCACTGGGTTGATGCCGAGAACCAAGCCGGCAAGCGCCCTGCCTCGGTAACCGTGCACCTTAAGGCGAATGGGGAAGACATGGGCGCCAAGACCTTGTCTTCCGACTCGGGCTGGAGTGCCGCCTGGGAAGGGAAGGACCGCTTCAAGGATGGCGAAGAGGTCTCTTTCGAGGTGACCGAGGATGCGGTTGAAGGCTACCAAGCAGAAGTCTCGGGCGATGCGGACCAAGGGTTTGTGGTTACCAACACGCTTGACCCGGGCACCACGACCGTTGAGGGCAGGAAGACCTGGGACGACGCGCACAACAAGGACGGCTTGCGTCCCGCCTCCATTACCGTGCGCCTGTGGGCCAATGGCCGGGAGATAAAGACAAAGACCGTGTCGGGCGACGCCACGAGCAACGACGGTTGGACCTGGAAGTGGGAGGATCTGCCCAAGTACGAGAATGGCGAAGAGATTGCCTACGTTGTAACCGAGGACGCTGTGCCCAGCTATACGACGAGCGTGAGCGGCTACGACGTTACCAATACCCACGCGCCAAACAAGACCAGCGTGAGCGTCACCAAGCGGTGGGACGACGACGGCAACCGCGACGGGATGCGCCCCGCGTCGGTGCGCGTGCAGCTGTATGCGAATGGCGCGGCGAGCGGGGAGCCGGTGACGCTGAGCCTCTCGACGGCTTGGACGCACACCTTCTCCGACCTCGACCAGAACGATGCCTCCGGCAAGCGCATAGCGTACACCGTGCGTGAGGTGGGGACCGTCGAGGGATACCAGGCGACCGTCGAAGGCAACGCCATGCAAGGATTTGTTATCACTAACAAACACGAACCCCAAAAGACCACGGTTAAGGCGCGGAAGGTGTGGGACGACGACCACAACCGCGACGGCAAACGACCGGAATATATAACCGTGCGCCTGATGGATGGCTCCCGTGAGGCCGCGCGCCAAACGCTTTCGGTTGGCGAGGCCAACGAGCAGACGTTTGAGTTTGCGGACGTGCTCGCCAACCAAGACGGCAAGCCAATATCCTATACCTTGGCCGAAGAGCCCGTGGCCGACTACGTGACCACGTATGGCTCAGATGACGATGGCACGCTGGTCGTCACCAACACCCATGAACCTCAAACCATCCCATTTAAGGGCACCAAGCTGTGGGAAGACGACGAGAACCGCGACGGCATTCGACCAGACTCCATTACGGTGCACGTGCGACGCGAGGGGTCCCAAACCGACGTGCTCGCAAAGACCATACGGGCCTCCGAGCAGGGCGAGTGGTCGTGGGAGTTCGATGGGCTCTATCGCTACCAAAATGGCGAGGAGGTCTCGTACGTGCTCACCGAGGACCCCATTGAGGGGTACCAGACCAGCATTTCCGGCACGGCGGAGCAGGGTTACACGATCACTAACCGACACAAGCCCACGACCCGCGAGATTTCGGTTGCCAAGATGTGGGACGACAACAACGACCAGGATGGCCTGCGGCCACAGACCGTCTTGGTGTGGCTGCTGGCAAACGGGAAGCGCACGGGCGCCAAGCTGTCTCTCTCGCAGGGCGACAACTGGAGGGGACGCTTTGCCAACCTGCCTGTCAACGAAGGCGGACAGCCCATCACCTACACCGTGGAGGAGGACGTACCGTCTGGCTACGAGGCAACCGTAACCGGCGATGCAGCCGCTGGCTTTAGCGTTACCAACAGGCACGAGCCGCAAACCGTCTCGGTTGAGGGACGCAAGACGTGGGTCGACTCAAACGACTATGCGGGCATGCGGCCCAACAAGATTACCGTGCGCCTGCGCGCGAACGGCGAGGTGGTGGGCAGCAAGACGGTCTCTGCGGCAGACGACTGGAGCTGGAAGTGGGAGAACCTGGCCAAATACTCGGACGGCAAACAGATCGCCTACACCGTTACCGAGGACGCCGTTGCGCACTACGTCGTTGCCTACGACGGAACCAACGTGCAAAACACCTACGCACGCGACAAGGTGAGCGTGGACGTAACGCGGGTGTGGAAGGATGCGGACGACCAGGACGGTATACGTCCCGCCTTCGTCAAGCTCGTGCTCAAGGCAAACGGGGAGCCGGTCGCGACTTCCAAAGGCTTTGTGGTTATTAGCTCGTACGACAGTGGCACCTACACGTTTACCGGTCTTCCCAAACAGGACAAAGACGGCAAGGACATCGCCTACACGGTGGAGGAGGAGCTCACCGATGTGCTTACGGGCACGGATGGGCCCGGCACCTATGCCGTTGCGGTAACGGGAGACGCCACGAGCGGCTTTGTGGTCACCAACACGCATACGCCTCAAACCGTGACGGTTGCGGGTGCCAAGACGTGGAAAGACGATGGCAACGCCGCGAACTTGCGGCCGGGCAGGATTACCATTCGCTTGCGTGCGAATGGCGTGGTGTGTGGGATTAAGAACGTGTGGGGCACGCAAACCACCGACGAGGGCTGGTCGTGGAGGTTCGAGGACCTGCCCATGTACGAGAACGGCAAGCGGATAGCCTACACCGTTACCGAGGACGCCGTGGAGTACTACGAGCAATCCTACGACGGCTACAATGTGACCAACACCCTCAACGCAGACGACCGTCGAGGGAGAGTGAGCGTTGAGCTCAACCGCGTGTGGGACGACTTCAACAACGCCGACCTGCTGCGCCCCAAGTACGTGATGGTGCGTTTGTTGGCCAATGGCGAGCCCATTGCGGGCGAGAAGTACTTCATGGTGCTGAGCGACTACGACAACGGCTCGTATCGCTTTACCGGCCTGCCCAAGACCGACGAGTATGGTGACGAGATCGTCTATACCGTGGAGGAGGTGCGTACGGACGTCCTGGGGGATGAGGACACGCCCAGTTCGTATGCGGTACATATCTTGGGCGATGCCGAGCAGGGCTTTACCATCGTGAACGTGCACACGCCCGAGCTCGTCTCTGTTAAGGGCCAGAAGGTCTGGGACGACGAGGGGTACCAGGAAGAGCGTCCCGACTCCATTGTCGTGCGCCTGCTCGCGAACGGCGAGGAGTTCGAGTCGAGCGATGTTGCCGCCGCAGCGGACGGAACGTGGCGGTGGGAGTTTGACGACCTGCCCAAATACCTCGCGGGCAAGGCAGTGACGTACGAGATGGAAGAGGAGGCGGTACGCGGCTACGAGGCAACGGTTGAGGGTGACATGGCGTCTGGCTTTACCGTTACCAACAAATACCGGCCAGACGACCCGCATCCGGACGATTCCACGCAGGCCTCATATGCGGTGCACGTCTACTACGAGCACGATGGCGCCTATGCAAACAAGCCCGACGACGTGTGGGTGCGCACGGCCGCGACCGGCGCGGAGGTGAGCGTAACCGACGAGGACACGACGCCCACGCGCGACCGCTACGATTTGGACGATCGCTATGCCAACGCGCGCACTGGCATCGTGGCAGCAGACGGGTCACTGGTGCTCAAGGTGTATTTTAGGCAGGTGTTCCTCATTACCTACGACCCAAACGGCGGTGTGCTCGATGGCGACACAAGCAACGTGGTTGAGCGGCACTACTACGGCGACGAGATAACGATTCGCAAGGCACCTACGCTCACCGGCAGCACCTTTACCTACTGGAAGGGGTCTGCCTACCATCCGGGCGATGCCTACACGGTAACGGCGGACCACACCTTCGTGGCGCAGTGGAAAAAGACGACGAAGCCAGGCGACAACACGCCCGACAAAACAACGCCGCCACACACGCCCGGCAGCACCACGACGGTTAAGATCCCGCGCACGGGAGATTCCACCGTCGCGGCCTCGTGGTTGCTTGCTCCGGCGGCCGCCGTGCTTGCCATTGCCCTTCGCCGCCGTCGTGCCTAACTGGAAAGGGGGACATGCCTCACGGGGCCCGCGACTGTGGCGGGTTCCACGTAAGAGGCGTGTCCCCCCTCTTCATGAGGGTGGCCTGGGCCTGAGGAATGGGGGCATGGCAAATGGAATTCGTGGATATGGGTTTGACACCAATCTGCTCACCTGGCTCGAGGACGAGGCGCGCAGGCTGAGCTACGTTTGCGCCTGACGTTCCGCGCACGGGCCTTATGCGCCTCTCGTTCGTGACGGGTGTGCCTGCTAGTATACTTTGCACGTGTCCGGAAGTCGCGATGCGAGAAGTTGTGCGCCCATGTCCATGGAATTGTTGGCGCCTGCCGGCGGTCCCGAGCAGCTGAGGGCGGCCGTGCGATTTGGTGCGGATGCCGTCTATCTGGCTGGCCCGCGGTGGGGCATGCGGGCGCGGGCCCACAACTTCGACGACGCACGGGCTCGCCAACGCAAGGGTTGAGGCCGTCAACAACAAAATCAAGCTCATCGTCAAGATGGCCTACGGGTTCAAGAACCTCGACAATCCGTTCTCCATGGTGATGCTGAAGTGCTCGGACCTACAGGCGGAACTTCCCGGGAGGTCAACCTAAGAACCCACACATTGTGCAGAAGGCTCTTTTTTGGCTTCATATTTGCGGGTCGCATTCGCGGGTACCCCTACCTGCGGCGATGTAGGGTGGTGTATGGCCCATACGCAAAAAAGAGCCCATAATTTCAAACACTTAGGCAGTTAGCGCAACGAAATGTACCCATTGGGCGTCGCCATGCCCAGTTCGGACCGACTGGGCCGTCGTGTGGCGATTTGGTCTGCGGTAGACCGTAGCGCCGAGGCAACGGCACTGCGTTTTTCGGCAAAAAGGCCCAGAGGCCGCGAAGGCGAGCAAAGCACCGGGACGGCAGGGAGCAGTGGTTTTTCGTCCTGCTGCCGGGAGTGCGAGTCGGTTCTCGGCCCGCTGGTCTTGGGACTAAACCAAAAGAGGGCGGGTTGACGCGTTGGATGGAAGCGCCAGCCCGCCCTCACGCCCTCATTGTGCCATTAGTAGCACTTGCAGCCCTTATAGCCACGGCATACCTTGCAGGCCACGCCCACGCACACGTCGCCCCACATCATGCCGCCGGCGATGCCCTCGAGGTCCTCGTCGGAAAGCTCGTAGCCGTCCTCCTTGGCGAGCGCCAGGATGTCCTCTGGGGTCTTTGCGTTGAGCACGCGCTCCTGCTGCTCAGGCGTCAGATCGTCAAAGTTCATGTTTCCAGTCCTCTCTTTGTTGCCCGGTCAAAACCATCCTATTAGATAATACGTCCATGTGCTGGGATTGTCCCAGATTTCTTTGACGCATTTGGACCCGCATTCATCACGCGTCGTCAGTGACCTCGTCTGTGCCCTTGTCCCTGCCAATACGGGCGTGAAGTGCCAGCACATAGCGATCCGGATCGTCCTTGAACGGGGTACACTGACGTCCCTCGAACAGGCGTTTGTGGGGACACCCGCCCACGCACATGGGCAGCCACACGCACTCACGGCATTCGTCGTCCGGCACGGGGCAGGCCGTGTTGAGGTACATGGTGAGGTTGTCGGGGTTCGTGGCCGTGGCCAACGGATCTGCGGGGTCCCAGTCGTGGGCCGTGCCGAAGCTGTGCTGCGGCTTGTCAACTGCCTCCCAGCATTTCTGCAGGTTACCCTGCTCGTCGACCCCAATGCTCCACACGCTGTGTGCCCCGCAGTAAAAACCCTGTCCCTTGGAGAAGCTCTCTGCCTCCTGGGCAGCGTCTATCTCGCTTGCCTCGGTGCCGCAGAGCAGTCCCACCTGCCTGCCGCGCTTCTCGGCTGCCTCGCTGTCCGACACGGTTGCCGTGTAATAGGAGATGTTGTTGCCCGACTCCTCGGCAAGCCTCCTCACGAACTTCCTCAGCTCGCCCACCTCGTGGCGGTTGCCTGCGTGGACGTTGTGCCGAACGCTCACACGAAAGGGGATGTTCAGGTCGCGCAGGTTTCCCACGATGCGCTCGAACGTTGAGCCGCCGTCTGCCAGATGGCGCGTGGCGTCGTGGGTGGGTCCCAAGCCGTCGATGGTAATCTGGGCCGACTCCACGCGCGAGCGGTCCAGCATGTCCACAATATCCTGCGTAAGCAGGTAACCGTTGGTGATGATGCCCGCCGAGTAGGTGCCCCCGCGCTCCTGCACGAGCGTCATGAGGCGTTTTGAGAGCGACTCGATCACGTCGGGAGCCAAGAGCGGCTCGCCGCCAAACCAGTTTATGTCGAGGTTGGCAGACCCGCTTGCGTTAAGCATGCGCTCTGCAACCGCCACCACGTCGTCCTGGACCCGGGCGCTCATCTTTCCCGCGTAGTGGTTCTCGAAGCAGTACGGGCAATCGAAGTTGCAGCCCATGGTGGGGCAGATGGTAAGCGTCACGCCGCCTGGACCGGCGCAGGCGGCCCGCCCCATCGTCTCGAGCGCCGCGCGTTCGTCGAAGCGGCACACAAGGCCGCGCTTGGCAAAGCGCTCTATGATGGGATGGTCCTCAGCCAGTTTGTCGAAGTTCGAGAGCAGAAACATCTCGATGGGCGTGTACTCCGCGCAGTTGGCCGCAAACAGGTTCGCAATGGCAACGTTTCTACTATCAGGCACCTTTGCATACAGGTTGTAGCGGGATACGTGCCAGCCGGCTTCGGCCGTGGTGCGCGGCTTCTCATGCTCGGCGTCGGTCTCGATGGCACCTGCCCCACGCGAGTTCCTGTCAATGTCAGTGGTCACGTGCTCGTCTTTCACCGCAAGTCCTTTCTCACATGCTGCCCGGGCCAAACACGAGCCGCTAATAACAACTATAAATGTCGTTGGCGGTATTGTAGCAAGACGTGTGTGATTAAGTACGCGTTGATTTTGGCAATGCGTGATGAGGCCGCCGCGCTTGCGTTAAGTGGTGTGCAGGCGCAGCTGAGCCAAGAAGTCCAGGAACACCTGGTTGTTGGTGGCGCTGTCCACCTCGTCGATAATGAGCACCAGGGGCCTGTCCGACGCCGCGATGAGTCGAGAGAGGTGTACGAACAGCTGGAGTAGCCGAAAAACCACATCCCTCGCTGCGCGAGACTTCGCCTCCAGCACGTCAAACACCCGTTGCGGCGCCCATCGAGCATGTGAAAGCGTTAGCTCCAGCAACGTAACGAATGTCGCCGCGTCATCTTGGGGGATTCAAACCGCGCATGTCATACAATATGGGAAGCCATCAACGAAAAACGAGGGGGAGGCCATGGAATACAGGCGATTCTCAAACACCTATTACGTGCGGCTGGACCGTGGCGACGAGATTCTCTCGTCCATCCTGGATGTTTGCAGGGAAGAGCACGTGGACTCGGCCATCTTCACTGGCATTGGGGGTTGCAGCGAGGCCCAGATCCAAACCTTCCTTCCCGAAACAGGCGAGTTCCAAACGCAGGTGCTCACAGGCATGCTCGAGCTCGTGTCGCTCACGGGCAACGTCTTTACCGGCGATGAGGGCGAGCTCTACCACCACACCCATGCCGTCTTCTCCTACAAGGAGGGCGACGAGCACCGCATGGCGGCAGGACACATGAAGTCCGTCACCGTTCTGTACACCGCCGAGATTGAGCTGAGGCCCACCATAGGCGGGACCATCAGGAGGCAGTACGACCCCGAGACCGGTACGGGATTCTGGAGCTTCGCGGAGTAGAAGGACGTGCGCGGGCAAGCTTAGACATAAAGAATCGTATTGGTAAGCCATCGCCTTGCGTGGTGAATCGAAGCCGGGAGAACCGAATGCTCATCAACTGCATAATGTCAATTTGCAAGTTGTAGTAACGACTGAGTGCAGCACTGGCAGAACCATCGCAAGGCTTGCTCTATGCCAGTTTGAAGGAAAATGAAACAGCTCAGGAATACCTGCGAAGCATCGTTTCGCTTGGGCTTAAGCGCTTAGCGCGAGGTCGTTGGTACTGCGCAGCGATACGGCAATTCCTTAAGCGCGAGGACTAGAGGCCGAGGTCGCTGAGGGAGCGCGCAGCCTGAGCCACGGCGTCTGCCGCTCGGTTGACCTCTTCCAGCGTGGTCTCGTCGCCAAGGGTGAGGCGTAGCGTTCCCTTTGCCTGTGTCCTGCTGCGTCCGACGGCTAGCAGCACGTGGGAGGGGCGGGGAGACGCGGCGTTGCAGGCCGAATCCGTGGAGACGCAGATTCCCTGACCGTCGAGTAGCGCACGTACCTCGGAGGCGTCAATGCCCGCGATGGTAACGTTCACGTTGCCGGGTAGGCGTCGGCTGGCATGTCCGTTGAGCGAACAGTGCGGCACCTCCGCGCGCAGACGTTCAATGAGCTGGTCGCGCAGGGCACGCGTCGACTCCATGCTCTTCTCCATCGGCTCGCGGCACAGACGTGCCGCAGCACCAAAGCCCACGATGCCGGCCACGTTGGTCGTGCCTGCGCGTCTGCCCGACTCCTGGGAGCCGCCATGGATCATTGGTGGCAACGCAACGCCGTCGCGCACATAGAGCATGCCCACGCCCTTTGGGCCGTGGAGCTTGTGCGCGCTTGCAGAGAGCAGGTCCACATGCAGCTCGTCCTGTGGCCCCTTCATCGTTTTACGCCACGCAAGCGTGCGAGCAACTGGGCGCTCGATTACTACAAGCTTGGCCTAACCAAAAGGGGACAGTCCCCTCGACGCTGAGGGGACTGTCCCCTGGTGGTTATCCAAACGGTGCGACTCGAATGACCTGGTAGAAGCGCGCAGGCGCAAACCGCCCGCCCGCCCACTTGAGCTTGACACAATCGGGATGGCAGGTGACGCCCACAACGCGCCTCGTACCATCCTCGTGCGTAAGCGGAACGGGGAGGGCAAACGAACCGTGCACGGCCTGTCGCCACCGGTCGTCGGCGACTCCCAAGGCCTCGAGGCGTCGAAGGGCCTCGCTCGCCACGCCGTGCGGGCGAAACAACGACATGCGCGAGTTGTGGGCACCCGTGAAGAAAATCGTGAGACCAAACGTGTCGGCAAGGGAGCCATCCTCGTGTACGTCCAGCTGTGCCGTTGCTGGAAGTCCGAGCGCAAGGAGATGCGCGCAGGCGGTGGAAAGGCTGGTGGTCGCGTCATTCACGTTGGGAAAGCCAAGTCGTGCGAACTCGGCACTCAAGCGTCTTGCATCGCGTGCGATTGCCTCGCATACTGTCGGCTCGAGCGCGGCCTCGAGCCGCACAACGCTCTGTTTACACCCCTGATCAGCCCCATGGTTACGTCCATGATAGTTGCCTGCATAGAGTGGCAGCCATCCCTTAGAGAGGCGGTACACTGCCGTCGCGTAACCATGTGCCAGATCGGACGCTCCGCTTTGGCAAAGGAAGTCCCGTGCTGCCGCCATGTTGCCGCGATGCTTGAAGTAGAGCCCGGTCGCATGCACGCCCGTTGCGAGGTCGTCGCCGTCGAAGGCGATGATCAAATCCTCTAGCCAGCCGTTGTTGGCTGCCCAAGCCATCGACTCAGCAAGCTCGGGCCACCGTGCGGTCGCGTCATCGCCCGGGCAAAGTGTCTCGTTGGAGAGTCCCAAGCCCATGTCCGCATGCGCCGGTCCCATGAGAGGAACCTCCAGAAACAGCGACGCGGCGGATGTGGTTGCGGTAAGCTGTTGCACCGCCCGTGAAAGAGTCTGCTGCATGTGACCAAGCAACGTCGCGTCGCGCCCCTCTGCCGCGAACCGCCGCAGCGCTGCCAACAGCACCTCTGTCATCTCCACGCTTCCCATCATGTTGCCTCTCTACCGTATTTTGGAATACCCCTGCAAACGGGAGGAGCACAACACTGCGTCAGCAAAAAGGGGCAGTCCCAAGATTTAGGAACTGCCCCATTCGCAAACTTGAGCAGCGGTGCCTACACGCGCGGGTCGGCCGTTGCCTGAGCAGCCGCGTCCCAGTAGTCCTGGCCGCCCGAGACTGCTTCGAGCTGCTCGTCGGTGAGCTCGATGCCCTCGTCTGCGGCGAACGCCATAACCTCGTCGAGGTTCTTCATTCCGTCCATCTTTTTCAGTTGCTCGGTCGAGAAGTTGTCGAGCGATGGAAACTTGCCCATGCTATCTCCTGTCCACGTGTGCCATATAGCATTGAGATGCCAATATTATATACGCATGTTTGTGCGTTGCGTCCCAGACTATCCATGAATATCGTCTATGGGCTGGGGCATCCGCAGGTCTTCGAGCAAGTGCAGCACTCGAGTTTGCGTTATCTTGCTGTGTTGCAGAGCATGGGCAATCTTGTCCTGCGCCTCCTCTTGGGCGGTCAGCCCTGCGCAACCGCCCTTGGTACGCAGGCCGCAGCGCTCGCAATCGGGGCATCTGAGCTGCGGGAACAGTGCGCGGGGATCTTCGCGCGCAACCGTTACGTCGCGCTCGACGCGCCGCGCGATGGCCGGGAGGTTGAGCAGCCGCACGAGCCGCAGAGCTTCCTCTTCGGTATGGCCGTCTGCCCGCCATCCAGCAAAGTCAACCATGGCCCGCCAAAAGTACGCGCCGATACCCTCCACGAGCTGTGCGAGCACACCAAAGCACTCTTGCGCCTCGGTGAACTCGCCGAGCGTTAGGTGCAAGAACCCAAACACCCGACACGGATGCATCTTGCCGCCCAGGAACGGCAGTCCGAACGTGTCTGGACGTGCGTGCGAAAGGTCGTGCGGCTTGATGGCAAGCAGCTCGCGCTGCTCATCCTTGCTGATGGCGGGGAAGCGTCGCAACACCTCGTGTGCCCGCTTCCCTCCAAGAAGCCCCTCGCACAGATCGCCCGACGGCGCAAACGTTTCGCTCATGCCGGGCACCAGAATATGGCAGGACGGAAACCCAAGGTGAGATGCGTCGCGCACCAGCACGCGATATCCGTCGCGCCGCAGGACCTCCAGCATATGGCTCAGCATTTGGGCGTTGGTCTTCTCCCGCCAAGAGGGCCATGGTACAAAGCTCCACGTGGGTTCGCGGCAAAAGGCAGTGGTGGGGAAGACGCCGATGTTGTTGATGTAGAGGTTCGAGATGTTTCGAGGGTTTGCCGACTCGGTAAGGCTTGCGAGGCGGTTTGTAGACGTACCGTCGTCGAGGTCGCGGCCCTGAAACGCCTCGGTGAGCGTGCGCTCGACGGCGACGGACAGCGAGGGATGTGCGCCAAACTTTACCCCGATGGTCGAGCGGATGCGGTCGACGATCGTCGTCATAATAACGGGGTAACCGCGTCCGAGCGAGGCGTCGTGCACCCGTACCTCGTAGCGCCCGCTCTCCTCTATGCGTGCGATGGTTCGCATGAGTCCGGTTGACGCTAGTACCTCGTCGGGTATGCGCGGCGGCACCGCCTTGCCGCGCAGGACCTGGGCCTCCGCATGGCGCTCAAAAATCTCGGAGAGCCCTTGTACCAGCGCCTCCTCCAACGTGTTGCCAGCTGCCATGCCATTGGATCCGCAGGTGTGGTAGACCAGTGCGGCTGGCAGCCACACGACACGGCCCGCAGTGTTGCCGGTCCCAGGTGCCGCGAATGGCAGCTCGGACAGCGTCCCGTCTCCTCGGCTGTGTCTTAGGCGCAGCAGGCCCTCAAGAAGCGCCACACGCTCCTCGCGTGTCCTTACCCCGAACGTCGTGAGCCACCCTTCTAGGACGGGGTCGTGCCGAGCCTCGATTTGGGTGGGCGTGGCGTGCCGCTCGTCGGGAGCAGCCAGGAACCCACGGCGCTCAAAGACCTGCGCTCCGGAGAGGGAGGTTCTCCCCAAGATGTTGTTCTGCAAGCGCTCCATGAACTCGGCATAGCCGCTGGCCAGGCAATACTGCTCGGAGGTTCCCTTGCCGTTCGTCCCTATGTTGGTTCCTGCGATGGTGACGCGGTTAGAGCAGAGTCCCTCAAACGGGTGCGAGGTCCAACGCACCTCCGTGTGCAGACCGGCCTGCTCAAGTATGTTGACAATGCCATTGACCGTGCTCTTGGGATCGCGGTCCTTGTGCTTGGAATAGAACTCCTTCACGTTATGGCTCCTTTAAATCGTCGTTAGGCAACGCATCCGCGTTGGGAAAAAAAGAACAGCTCGCCGCCCGTTACCAAACCAACCTGCACGCTAACGTAGGGGCGTTGGCCAATCGCCTCCTGGGTCGCTTTTGTTAGGAGTGCCGCGTCTGCCGGTGCGTTGAGGTGGACCTTCATCCTAACCGTGTAAGGCACCTTGTCCACGTGCTCATACAACAGGCAGATGTTTGGGTTGTGCGTCATCCTTCGGGGCTTCCGTCCTCGTGCGTTAAAGCTTATACAGTATAAAAGGCAACGCGTTACGTGGGTATGAACAATAGGCACTGCGCCCTTTGCCTGCCATGGCCGCAGTGCGGCCAGCCATCGCACCTCATGTTGAGGAAGAAGGCGGCCGCATGGCCGGGATTATGTCGCTCGGGGTGCATTACGCACAGTTTATTCCATGGCAGTTCCCAAGCGTTCTAGAGCATCCCAAAGAAATCGTGGGTGCCGCTGCCTACGGACGCAACATCGGTTCCCGATAGGCACACCTCTGCCTGCGTGTTTGCGGGGACGACCACGTGCAGGTGGAGGGGTCGCGTACCGCTACTGGTCGCCTCGTCCAACTCCCAGGCGATCTCGATGCGGCCGTAAGGCGACTCAAACGACATAGTGGCGTGCGTAAGCCCGCAGTTCTCCACGTCTGGAGCTACGCGGAAGCGACGATAGCCAGGTTCGACCATTTGCAAGCCGCCGATGGTGCGATACATCCAGTCGGCTACGCATCCAAAGGCGTAGTGGTTGTAGCTGTAAGTGCTCACGCCACCGTTCACGTCCACGGCGCCCCAGCTCTCCCACATGCTGGTGCCGCCCATCTCTACCTCGTAGAGCCACGAGGGGCAATCGGTTTGGTAGAGCAGCTGGTACGCCACGTTGCGGGCGCCGTTGTCGTCGGCTGGATGAGGCCGGCCGAGCTGATGGGCGAGTTCTTCGAGAGGTTCGAGTCAGGTCTGGAGGAGGTGCAGCTGGCGGCGTGATTTCCCGAGATTCTCGTGTCTGAAATCTTGACACCGCTCAGTTGATTTCCACGGGGCCTTGGCAGGTCCGCCCCTACCACCCCATGCGCTCGAAGCGCTGCCTCGGGTCCTCGCGCGCGTCCCCCAGGAAGAGCATCGTGAGCTCGCGTCTCTCCTCGTCCGTTACCAGGTAGATGACCTTCGTGGTCCTGGGCACAGGGTAGCTGCGGCAGGGCACAGGTGGCCTGGCCGCCTCGTACTGAGGGTCGTATCGATGCGCGAGGCCAGGGTTCGACGCCAGGATGTCGACAGGGCCCTCCACCCGATCGTAGGTGGCGCCGGGGAGGTCGGCCAGCTGCTCTGCGAACTGCCGCGCGTAGCGCACGTCCCAGACGCTCATGCGCCCGTCCTTGCGGCGCGCATTGCGCGTGCCTCATCGCGGCTGACCACGTCGCCCGTGGCGACTTCGGCCAAGCCGCGCCTGATACCGTCGGCGACCGACAGCTCGTAGGTCTGCGCCGCGCGCTCGGCGGAGCTGACGGCGGAGAGGGGGAAGGGGATGGCCCGCTCGCGCACGACTGCACGGGCGAAGATGCCGATGGCGGTCGAAGGCGGCAGGCCTATCTCGCGGCACACCTCGGTGAAGTCGCGCTTGAGGTCGTCCTCCATACTGATGGTCATGGCCATTGCGTGCTCCATTCCGTTTAACAGACATGTATTGAATACGTATTATATTAGTATTCGATACATTCCATGTCGGGTGCCTATCCCTGCTTGGCAACTGCCAGCCACGTCAACGCCCCAGTGAGCGCCCTCACGGCGACCACGAACGTGCCCACGAGCCCGGCGCCCAGCGCCACCACCGTGGCCACGCCGGGAAGCCCGTCGTCACTCCCACTCATAAGGATCCGCCTCCTCGGCCTCCCCGTCGCCCGCGCCCATCACGTTCCCGTCCGAGTCCAGCCGCACGCAGCAGCCGCCCCGGTCGTTCACGAGGTACTGGATCCGGTAGTCCGGGTCCACCATCACGTACCAACGGATCAGCTCGCCGTCGTAGGTGGTGGTCGCGCACATCGAGTCGTGCGTCACCCTGTGCGTTGGCAGCTCGGTCTCCTCCCACTCGGCCGGCCTCACCAGGGCCATGCCGGCCCACGCGCAGAGCCTCAGCCTCTCCACGATGAAGTCGGCGTGGCTCATGTACCGCGTGATGTTCAGCGTCTGTTCCATGTGCCTCCTGCTTTCTCGTGAATCCCATCGGTTCCAGCGAGTCGCGGGAGGAGTCGCGCACGGATGCGCGTGGCTTCGCGTTGCGTGGTTGGTTGAGCTCGCGACCGCAGGGGAGGGAGCGCCCGCAGTCGGGGCGTCGGGCATTGGTGCTTTGCTTGCGGTGGGAGTTGTCCGAATCGTCGCGGGACACGGCTTTGCGTGCTGCCAGGCCGTAGCGGCGGCTGCCCCCGCGCTCGTCGGGAGAGGTGACAAGTATAGCGCTGCCGCGTGACGATTGTTCGGTGTGTGATGTGTAGACAACCGCCACGCCATGCGCGTCATGACGCCACCGCCTGGCTGAGCGAGCTCGCGTGCTCGGCGAACTGCCGCCTGACGTACGCCTCGCATGTCGCCGTGCTCGTGCGCCACGAGTTGCGTGGCCTGAACGCGTCCAGGCTTCCCTCGGTGACGAGGCGGTACACGGTCGAGTACGACGTGTGCAGGTACTCGGCCGCCTCCGCCAGCGCCAGGATTTTCGCGGAGGCCTCCCTCTGCCTTGCGGCAGCCTTCATCGGTCGCCCCTTCCTCTCTGGGTTTCAGGGGCTTCCGATTATGCTCAGGCCTTCCAGCGTCGTCACGCGTTCCTCCGATATCCGGAGGGCGGGGAGGGGCGTCGCGAGGGTCGAAGATGACATGCGCCAAGGTTGTCCCTCGCCACGGAGTGGTCCCACGGGTCGTGCTCGCGGGCCGGGACCAGTTCAAAGACTTCGATGCGAAGGGGATGACGAAAGGGGCATGATAATGTGCGTCGCTCAACGACGACAAGGCGATCGCTTGGTGATCAAAAAATCCCCTGACCGTTCAAGCAGGTCAGGGGACGCTTTTTTGGTCGCGGGGGCAGGATTTGAACCTACGACCTCCGGGTTATGAGGGCGTAAAGACGACCCGACAGTGCATGACACGAAACGACAAAAGCACCTTCTACCAGCCCTTTTCGATGACACTGGTACCTATGCAAGACACGATGCGACACTGGTTTTTTGGCCAGAGTCACGGCAAAGTCACGGCACCCGACAGGCAAACGCCCAGCTCGGGTGCTGAGGAAGGAAGGTAGCAATGTCAGCCACGAACACCGATTGGACCGCCCTGCAGCAGGCTGAGGACATGGCCTATTTCAAGGCAGACCTCTGCTGCTACTCGCCCGAGAGATATTCGCTCGAGGAGAAGAGGGAGATCTGCAACGACATGATCTCCACCAGTAAGGCCATGCTAGATGCCATGCGCGAGGACTTCGAGCAGAAATGCAAAGAATTGCATTTCTGCTCAAATGGACAGTTGGGGCAAATGCATAGACAAACGAATTAACCGCAGCTTGGGCACTTGCGTGCTGCCTCCAACTGTCCTTTTCATCTATTCGGACAACGACTCCAGCCACCTGAGTATGCCGGGCTCACGCTCCCAGATGGGTTCCTCTAGATCGACTTTGATGTTGTTGCTCTTCTCAATCGCCCTTCTTATGGCGCTCTGGTCGCATCGCGCATAGACCTCGGTCGTCGCGACGCCCTCGTGTCCGAGGAAGTCCCTTATATAGACGATTGGTACCCCAGCCTGAAGAAGGTGGACGGCCCTCGAATGCCTCAGCGCGTGCGGGGTGACCTGTCCTGACCTCTCGAGCATGCCGGCCTCCGACCAGCACTTCTGCAAGACATAGGGCACCCCGCCCCTTGTGAGGCCGCCACCGCTCCTGTTGACGAACAGGTAGTCGTCGGGTGAGTGGCCACTTCGCTCCGACCTGCGCTCGAGGTACTTCGCGAGCACGTCGACGGTGGGGGACATGAGCGGGACGAACCTTTCCTTCGACCCCTTTCCGAACAGTCTGACGCGTGCCGGTTCTCCAGTTCTCAGATCCCTGACCCTCGCTCCCGTGAGCTCCGAGACCCGCGCCGCTCTGTCGTATAGCAGCGACAGGAGGGCGAGATTCCTGAGCCCCCGGTACCTGCTGCTGTCGATTCCCGCGAGCAGCGACTGCACCTCCTCGAGCGTGAGCCACCTGACGCACGCCTTCGGCGCCCTCTTCCTGGGCATCGCCGCTATCTGCTGACATTGGAGCAGGTGTTCCGGGGCGACGGTCTGGAGGTACGAGAAGAACGACTTGATGGCATCCATCCTCACGTTTCGGGTGGAAGCGGAGTTGCCCCGCACGTTCTCGGTCCACGAGAGGAAGCGCTCGACGAGCGGGCGGTCAATCTGTCGGATCGAGAGCGAGGAAGTCGGGATTCCCTCGACCGCCGCGCAGTAGTCAATCAGGAGGGAGAACGCCGTTCTCCTCGACGCGATCGTATGCTCGCTCAGGTTCCTCGTCCCGGCGAGGTAATCGAGAAAGTAGCCGGAGAGTCGGAGGGCAAAGTCAGTAGGCTCCCTGGGCATCCCCGCTCACCTCCGGGATTACGTGCGCGCACGCCTCTTCCACGAGCGCCGCCACGTCGGGAAAGACCTCGGCGGTCATCTTAAGATACAGCTCCGTCTCCCTGATGGACTCGTGGCCGAGATAGATGGACAGCACGGGCAGCAGCGAGCGCACGTCGGAGCCGCTCCGTGACGCCCTCATGAGCGAGTGGCACGCAAAGGTATGGCGCAGATCGTGCAGACGAGGCCCGGCGCCCCTGCCTCCGCGCGGGATTCCGGCATCTGCCAGCACTTCCCTGAACCTGCTGTAGATCGTGCTGCTCGCATACCTGCCGCCGCCGTCCCTCCGGAAGAGGAAGTCGTCTTGCGAGGGGCTGGGGTGCAGGATGTCGCAGTAGGTCCGCAGGACGTCGGACATGGACTCCGATAGGGCGACGAGCCGAACCCTCCCGTTCTTCGTGTGGGCCATTCTGATCGAACCGACGCCCAGGTCCACGTCCCCCATCTGAACCGAGAGCGTCTCGTCTATCCTGGTGCCCGAGCTGTAGAGCAGCCTCACCAGAGTCGGGAGGACCAGGTGCATGGTCGAGTGCTTGTGTGGGCAAAGCCGGTCGCAGGCATCCATTATGGCGTCCACCTCGCCGAGGGTGAACACATGCGCCGAGTATCGCGCGCGTCTTCCCGAGCAGGTCGTGGTGCCTGCCGGCACGTAGGCGTCGAGACCGGCCGAGTTGAGGTAGAGCGCGAACTGGCGAATCGTCGAGACCCTGCCCTCGTGATGTCTCGGGCTCTCGTGTGGCCACTTGGCGCACCACCCATCGACCAGCTCCTTCCCCAGGCCGGGGCCGTCCCACTCGTGCGACTCGCAAAACTCCTGGAACCTCCTGAGGGAGCGCTCGGCCACCTCGTACTTGAAGCCCATCCCCCTCTTGAACGACAGGAACGACCCCATCTCGCCCTCGAACGGGAGTCTCGTCTCCCCGCTCATCGGGAATCGCCCCCCCATCCACCACGTGTTCCTGAGCGGGCTCACGTCGAGCGCGCAGCACCGCAGCCTGTCGACGTCCGCCCTAAGGTATGCCCTCGTGGTCTCGCTGCTCTCATGCGAGAGCGTCTGCGATATGACGGGGAGCGGGACGCCGCCGTCCATCATTCGTGTCGCCAGGCTTGCCCTCAGGGCATGCGCGCCCCGTCTGCGGCCATCCCTGGCCAAGCCCGCGCGGACCATCGCGGCGGACACGATGCCATGTATGCTTGCCGGACGCAGCCTGGCATGGGGCCTGTCGTGCCTGAGGAGGACGAAGGGCTCGTCCGACTCGGGCCTGCCGTTCTTGAGGTAGTCGATGATCGCCCCTCCGACCTCGTTGGTCAGGGGCAGCACCGTGGGCGTCCCGGTCTTCACCGACGCGAAGGAGATGACGCCCTCCCTCCACTTGAGGTTTTCGAATCGCAGGCCTACGATGTCGGACGATCGCATGCCAAGCCGCGCGGCGAGAAGGCAGATGACGAGGTTGCGCTTTCCGGTCGGACCGCCGTATCTATGGCCCCGATGATCGACGCCACTTCCTCGGCCGTGTAGGTGTCAGGTGGCTCGGGCTGCGGGGTTCTGACCTTTGGCACCGCGCTCGCAAGGCCTTGCCGGACGAAACCGGACAGCTCGAGCCACGCGAGGAGCCTCCTCAGCCTGCATGCCGTGGCGTACACAAGCCCCTGGCCGACTCCGCTGTCCGCGACCGACCCCATGAAGCCCACGATCGCCGGCTGGTCGATGTGCGCGATGTCGTCGATCCCACGATCCGCAAGATATGGAGACAGCCTGTTCAGCATGTGCACGTAGCCGCATACGGTCGAGTCGGACAGGCGCCCCTCCATGCTCTCCAGAAACCTTTCGAGCACCGGCCTGTGGCTCTCCCGAAAGCGCGGGAAGTACTGCCGGTCCTTCACGCGGCGCCACGGACGATGCTCGTGACAGCTCTCGAGTGCGGTCACGGCCCTACGGCGTATCTGCTCCGCTCTCGTCTTGCTTCGACCGCCCGGTCCCTCGATGCCGTATTCCTCCGAGAGAAAGGTCCATCCCAGCGACGGATCGTAGGACAGGCCCTTCTCCGCGAGCCAACGATCGAACGCGTTCCAGGTGTGTCCAAGGGTCTTGATGTAGCTCTCGACGAGCCCAACCTCCCTCATGGACCGAATGGTCTCCTCGACCAGGTTGGTGATTACCTCCATACACAGCTCCAATCCTTATGGCGGGGCGTATTCCCCGCATATGGACATGGAAATGGATAGCAATGGCCAACAAAAGTCCGTTCGACCAGTCGAAACCCGTTCAACTGTGCATTTGCCCCAACTGTCCATTTGTGCAGCTGCCGCCAGAAGCCCGCAGCAAGCTGCTCGACATGCTCTGCCAGTCGGGGGTCGAGAGTCCCGAGTGGTGGTGGTGGGATGTCCTTGTTGGCGAGGGTGACCCGCTGTACCGGGAGCTTGAGGCCATCTAGTTCCAGCGATATGTGTTAAGGAAAGCCCTCTTGACCGAAACGGCTGGGAGGGCTT
>JAFWMI010000176.1 GCA_017513965.1 Atopobiaceae bacterium | reverse complement strand
GCATTACGACATTCGCATGTACAATCGCGCACGCCATGGCTTGGTGGGCACGTTCACGAACTTCCGCGGGCCGGTGGGGGAGCGCGTGACCATCGCCATCTATCATGGCGCGCAGTGGCTCATGAAGTTCAACTAGCGACTATAGCATCAGCATAGAGAACAGCCCCTCCCGAGCACCTTTGCGCAGAGGGGCTTTTTCGTGCGGCTTGGTCCTTCAACGAGCGATTATTCCTTCCGGCGGCTTGGAAAGCGCCGTGCTCAAACAGTCCTCGCTTCGCTTGCGGAACTGCGCGCGGCTGCTTTCCAAGCCACCTCACAGATTTGGGCATCCTTGAGCAGGGTTTGTGGGTTACAGGTCGCAGGCTGCCCTGAGCCCATAGGCGCTTGTGGCGGACTGTGCCGCGTCCACAATGGCCTGCTCGAGCGTGCGTACTGCCAGTGCGCCCACGACGTCCACAGGGGCCTCTGCCTCGCCGGTGGCCATAACAAAGATGGTGTCACCATCGTTGGTGGTGTGGGTGGGGTCGATGGCGTGCGCATAGGCATCTGCAGCCATCTGCGCCACCTTGGTCGCCTGCGCCTTGGTGAGCTTGGCGTTGGTCACCACACACGAGATGGTCGTGTTGGTGCGCTTGGCGTCGAGTGGCATGGTCGCCACATCCTCCAACAGCGTGTCGGTCGTTCGTGTGAGGTGTGTTCCATCCTCAGAGAGACACCCCGCGAGGGGAGTGCGCGTTGTTGGGTCAACGATGTCGCCGCAGGCGTTCACGGCAGTGACCGCACCGCATATGAGCGTCCCAGACTGCGATACATGCTCACCCAAACCCGCCTTCATGGCACGCGTGGGTCCCATGAGCTTGCCAACCGAGCATCCCGTGCCTGCACCAACGTTGCCGCGCAAGAGCGGTGCGCGTTGAGCGGGCTCAACGGATTGCTCCGCGAGTGCCCTGCGCACGGCTTGGGCGCCATCTTCCATGGTGGGACGAGTGTGCGCGTCCCCAACGGCCAGGTCGAACAGGCAGGCGCCGCTCACGATGGGAACGATGCCCACGCCCACGTCGAGCCCGATCCCCGCTCGCTCAAGCTCTTCTGCCGCACCACAGGACGCCGCAAGGCCATAGGCACTGCCACCCGATAGTACGACGGCGTGCAGCGTCTGTACGGTTTCCTCAGGCCGCAGAAGATCGGTTTCGCGTGTGGCGGGTGCTCCTCCGCGTACGTCGACGGCGCCAACGGCGCCAGCTGGGCAGATGATAACCGTACAACCTGTGCCACCCTGTTCGTTGGTTGCATGCGCCGCCAGAATGCCGGGGATTTGCGTGATGCTCATCATACCTCCTCCCTTCTTGTGGCGGGCCGTCGGGCTATGAGGCGTGCGGGTAGCGTGGGATCCTCCAACAGCAGGGAGAGCTCGCGCACCACGCGCGCAACCGGAAGGCCAACCACATTGCTGTAGTCTCCGTCTATGCCACTTACGAAGAGCCGTGCGCCACCCTGTATGCCGTATGCCCCCGCCTTGTCCATGGGCTCTCCAGAGTTGACGTAGGCATCGATCTCGTCGTCGCTGAGGGTGTAGAAGGTGACGTTGGTGGTCTCCACAAACGAACGCGTCTTGGCGTCGTCCACGGCTCCCACGATGAGGCAGACGCCTGTAGACACGCTGTGCGTCTTTCCAGAGAGCCTCTGGAGCATCGCCTTGGCGTCTTCGGGGTCTTTGGGCTTTCCGAGCGCCGACGTGCCTTCCCACACGATGGTGTCGGCGGCAAGAAGCACCTCGCCCACGGCGAGTGCACCGTGTGCCGCGCGTGATGCATGCGCCTTACCCGTTGCAAGGCGCTCCACGAGTTGCAGGGGATGCTCGTGGGGCAGGCGGGATTCGTCAATGTCTGCTGGTTCGATGGTGATCTCGAATCCAGCTTGGCTGAGCAACTCGGCGCGACGAGGGGAGGCGGAGGCAAGTATCATGGTAGTTCCTTTACGCAGAAGACAAACGACGTACCAAATGAGGCGGAATCACTCATGTGACTCCGCCTCATTTGGATGGCGCGTTTAGCACGAACCAGTTGGCTACTCAGCTTCGATTGCGGAAACGGGGCAGTTATCGATGGCTTCCTGGACCTCGTCCTCGAAGTCAGCAGCGTCGTCGACGATGACCTCGGCAACGCCGTCGTCATTGATGGCGAAGACGTCGGAGCAGGTGGACTCGCACAGACCGCAGCCGATGCATTCCTCGTTAACGGTAACCTTCATGTCGGTTCCTCTCACTCGTGCAGGGTTTGTGACCCTTGCGCCTGTACTTCTCGAATCCCCATTCGAGAACGATTGAGACGGGCTCCCCGCCCGCCTACATATTTTGTACACCCTAGCACGCAATTACGCCACCCTTTTTTTGAAAATGCGTATGTGGGGCGATTGGCGGCGAAGTCATGCGGGGAGTTGGGCTTGCCCAAAGAAGGATCAAATCCCCTTGGAGGGTATACCATCCTACCGGCGGGTGAGCGACGACATTGTGCGACTCTCGACGTGGTGGGTGCCTACATCGTGGGCAGCGAGGGTCGCCTGCCCGTGACTTCCGCTTATGACTGCGTACACGTGCCACACCTAGAATATGTTTTGTAAACATAACCGCAGCTAGAGAGGGTGTGGACTTGCGAGTCCCAAGGCCGTTTTGTGCACGTGAACTAGGAGTGAGTGCGAAGAGTTCACGTGCCCCAAAATGTGCATTCTAGATTGGCATAACGCCTGATAAAATCGCATTCGATTCGATAACTTATGTGCGCGTGAACCCCATCGGTTCGAATCGCGGTTCACGTGCACAAACGAGCCGAAAGTGCGTGCGCTTTGGCATCGGTGCCTGCATGGTTCAATCATTCTTAACGGGGAGACCAACCCCCGTTCATCCCTGCATGTCTGCAGCCCATGCCATAAAGGCTTCCAGTTCAAGAGGCCTTGCGTAATAGAATCCTTGGAAGCTGCCAACACGGTAGTTCTGCAGAATGTCTCGCATGATGTTTGTCTCGATGCCTTCAACACAGACCTTTGCCCTAAAGATGGAAGCAAGCTCCACGATGTTTTGCACGAGCTTTCGCTCGGTTGCGCTCTCTTCTATCCTTTGAACAAAGCTGCGGTCAACCTTTACGGTATTAAACGGAATCTCCTTAAGGATGCCTACGGAGGAGAATCCTGTTCCAAAGTCGTCGAGGGCAATCAGAACGCCTCTCGACCTCAGGCTAACGAGTGCGTTCTTAAGAAGACTCATGTCTAGCAGCCTGCACCGCTCTGTGACCTCGAGGCACAGATGCGCGGCCGGGTAGTCGAGGTCGCTCAGAATCCTGAGCACCATGTCAACGAAGTCGGGCTTCTCGAGCTGGGTGTATGAGAGGTTAACATTGATTACAAATGTAGGATAGACCTCTAGAATCTGTTTTGCCGCAAAGATCGATTCCCGCAAAATCCATTCTCCGAGCTCGGGAAACAGTGGGTCCGACTCCAAGACCGGTATAAACTGATCGGGAGGAACCATGCCAAAGTGCTCATCTCTCCAGCGGAGCAGTGTCTCTGCCCCAATGAGCTGCTCTGTTTGTGCGTCCACTACCGGTTGATAGAGCAAATAGAATCCCTTGCGCCCGTGCATGATGGAGGCACGAATTGCGTGAAGCTTTTCTAGTCTCATATGGTTTTGTTCGTTCAGGTCGTTTTGGAACTCCACCATATCACCCTGCTGCCTAATCTTGGACTCAGCGTTGGCGTAATTCAGGCAGGCATAGACCGTTTGGGAGTCGATGGTGAACTCGTTTACTCTCAGCGCACCGCAGTTCAAATCCAGCAAAATGGGTTTACCATCAACGACAAATGACTCATGGAAAAAGGAGCGGATATTATCGTACAGCTTGCCTAGCTCCAAGACCGAGAGCGTATTGCTGATTACTGCAAACTTTGTGCCGTCGATTCGATAAGTATGCCCTCTGTTCCCTATCATCTCAAACACTCTTCTGGCATAGAGCTGTAGCACGCGGTTCCCAAAGTGGTATCCGTATATCTCGTTGATTTCGGTGAACTTTGCTACGCCAAACAGCATGACGCTGATCTCTGCATTCCTTCTCAGGTAGACGTCCAGGTCCTCGAAGAAGCCGTACTGGTTCCTCAGTCCTGTGAGGGCGTCTATATGGCTTTGTATGCCGTGGTTACGAATGGTGCCGACGAAGTAGTCTGGTTCGCCAAAGGGGTCGCGTATGACAATACCCCTGCAGGTGCACACATCGTACTGTCCGGTAACGCGCTGCGCGCGATATTGCATGTCATGGGCCGCAGCGTCGCCGGCAAAAATCTCGTCGATGCCCTTGTGATAGGCTGCCCTGTCTTCCGGATGAATGTGGTTCTCCCAAATGTCGCCTGCGCCGTACATGTACTCGGACGGCAGCCCGTACGTGTCCACGGCGGTCTTGGACCAGCGGGAATAGTCGTACTTCATATCGCAGAGATACACGTAGGTTCCCTCCGAGACCACCTCAAACGCCTTGTACAGGGCGTTGAGCATGGCACGCCTGTCTTCGCTGATGGCTTTGGCGCCTTCCGTATCCTGAAAGGAATACGTCTCCTGCATCTGCTTCTGCTCTTTGAGGCGCGTCTTGTCCTCATACATGAGCTCGTCGGCTCGATTGAACACGTCCTCAACGTAATGGTCCGCATTTGGCTGGTACTCTGCAAGCCCCGATGCAACAACGGGCCCTTCGCCAAGGCGGCTGTTTTCTTCCACCCGTTTCCTCAGTTGGGAGAGGAGACGTGCTCGGTTGGCGTAATCTTGCCCCCGAAGCACGACGGCAAACTCGTCCCCGCCAATACGAAACACAGGGCTGTGGTCAAAAACCCTACAGACGAGCATACAAGCTGCCTTTATGTACTCGTCGCCTGCCTTGTGACCCTCGGTGTCATTGACAAGTTTTAAATCGTTGATATCGCAGACCACGATGCCAAAGGGTTCGCATCCCGATTTGATCTGCTCCTGTAGGGCGGTTTCCATTTCCCGATACGCCGTCTTGTTCTTTGTGTGCGTTAGCTCATCCCGCCTGGCCATCTCGTTTGCCATCGAGAGCGCTGCGAGGTGTTCTTTCTCCTTACGTACGTCCTCGTCACGGTTCTCGATGCAGATGATGAAGTGGCTGTGATCGGATGAGTACGTAACCGACATGCGCGTGTACTGAATTTTGCCGCCGTCGACGGCCATGCGATAATCCACAATGAGTTGTCGTCGGTTCTCAAGCTGCGAGATGAGGTTATCGCGGTCGAGAAAGAGCCGAATTCGCTCCCGGTCCTCGGAATAGATGAGTCTGCCTGCGTTTTTCCAAGCGGCGGCGAAGAAGTCGTCGCCTTCGGATTGAACTCGTAGCTCACCGGATTTCTTCTTTGTGGAATACTCTGCGTACCTTGAGCCTTCGCAATTGATGTAATAGATCAGATCGTAATGATCTGCCAGTCGCTCAGCGATTTGGGTATAGGTAACGGTCTTTTGCTGATTTGCCCTCAGTGCAAGCTCCGCCTGTACTTCCTTATTGATGTTTTTGATGCAGACAATAATATGTTTCTCATCCTTGGCCAGTATCTCCGTATGACGGATATGCCGCACTTCGCCGTTTACGACGAGGCGCCATGCCATGGAAAAGGAACCTCGTTCCTTGAGGTTGTCCAGCATCACATCTTTGTAGTGCAAGGCAAGGACTCGCTCTTGGTCTTCGGGGTGCACGTACTTGCGGATGCTTCTTCTGCTCTCTGTAAAGAAGTCATTGCCAGTTGCCGGAACATTGAGCTTCTTGTATTCATCCGTAGAGGAGATTTCCATATACGTGCTGGTTGCTATATCGATGTAGTAGAGGGTGTCGTACTGTTCGGCAAGGCTTGCGGTGATCTGATCGTATATATCCTTTTGTCGGGCAATCTCCTTGTCGATTTCCCTCTGTCGATACTGGGCGTCAACATCGTTTATGCCCACAATCAGGCGCGGACCCTCCTCTTCTTCCACCATAGCGGCCTTTAGCTGGACGTACAGAGGCTTTCCCTCCATGAGCAGGCGGTAGTCCAAGGTAAAGATTCCGTCGCGCCTAATTGCCTCAAGGACGTTCTTTTTTGTGAAAGCCAACCGGAAGCGGGCTTGGTCATCTGGATAATTGAAGGTCTGGGCTTCTTTCTCAACCTTATTGAAGAAGTCCACTCCCTCCTTTGCCTGCGCAAAGCTTTGTACGTAGTTGTCGGTTGCGCTGAATTCACAATAGCCATTCGTTTTGGGGTCTATCACATAGACGGCAATGAAGTTGCCGGTCAGTGCATGAAGACGAGCATAGACCGTACGCTCTTCCTGTATCCGCTCTTCTGCCTGGCGCTTCCTCACAAGCTCGTCGATATCAGAGACAGCAATGACGATAAAGCGTTCGTCGGCCTCCATCCGGGAAACCTTCATGCTCACGTAGAACGGCGTTCCGTCTTTTATCCGGCGATAGGTAAACTCATATGTGCGACTACCATTTAGCGCCTCGTCGAGGAACTGTCGATTCATCGCCCGAACAAAGGTATCCTGGTCCTCTTGGTGTACGTAGAGCTTCGCGTCTCGTTCGCATCCCTCAAAAAAATCCGAACCACATCGGGCCTCAGTGAGTACGCCAAGGGCATCGTCGGTATGAAACTCGATGAACTCGTCGGTGTCCATGTTGACGTAGTACAAATCCGTGTAACCCCGTGCCAAGGCATGGGCAATGTCGGCGTAAACCTTGCATATGTTCCATGATGCGTTGCTGGCATTGTCTTTTATGGCACATGTAGGCTGAGTGCAATCGTTCTTTGGCGTCTCTTTGCACATATGAGACTCTCCCTGTTGTTGGCCACAAAAAGGTATATCACATATCTATTTTTACTGTATCAGGTGCGTGTACACAGGCATACGGTTTCGACGTAAAGTGTGCGGGGGAGTAGGTCAACGGGGTGATGTATAGCGTAAAGACGCCCTCCTCGACAAATCGACCATTGTCGCGAGCCAAACCGCCTATTTGTTTACCATGTTTCCAAAATGGTATAGGTTCTCATTCGCATGGCATCCTGCAGACCAACAGGTCAACACTTCGTGACGAATACCCTGGTCGTCTGAGTATATCAACTGCATGTGATACATATAACCACCTGAATCAGCCCAATCGCGGTAGAGCCAATGATCATCCTCATATTCCGTTGAGATATATTTGGCGGAATCGGGGCCATATTCACAGCAGAATTCCTCGAAGAAGCGATAATCCGTCACGGTTTTTGGAATCTTCGCATACAGCCGCTCTAGTGGCACGACCTTCAACACCTTGACGATAATGAATGCCGAAAAATCATCCGACCACAGAATCCCATCGAAGCAGCACCGCACCGCACATGCTCTGCTGGCCTCCTCCGGATTTGCGAATTCCCAGCCGTTGTAATACATATCCGCCGGCTCAAAGAGCGTGGTGAATTCATCACCGACGTTCGCGTCAAAGGGCATTTCAACTCTGAGTGTTCGCCGTTCCCCGGTGACCGGCCGTTGATCGCTGCATACCCACCATTGTCTTTTTCTCTTATGCGCTGGCAAGGTGAGTTGCGTTACATCCAGCTCTTCTACCCATTCCGTTCTAAAGCCAATATCGTGTATTCCCGCATCTTCAATCAGCTTCGGTGGAGAGTATTCCTCTTTTGTAATGCGCTTCTTGCAATGGGGACATAAGAAGTTCATTCTTTACCTCCCATCGTGTTCTAGCCTAGATTCGACCGTATCGACCGATTCCCTGTTATGACTTTCTTGTTAACAAAACTACCGTCTCCACATGGAATGTTTGGGGGAACAGGTCAACGGGAGTGATGCGGGTGGGCATAAAGGTGCCTTCCGCGACGAAGCGGCCAATGTCGCGTGCCAAGGTGGCGGGGTCGCAGCTCACATAGGCAATGGCACGTGCGGGTTGGCGGGAGAGCTTGCGCACCACATCGGCGGCGAGTCCCGCACGAGGTGGATCGACGACGATTATGCTGGCCTCATCGTCGGGAAACTCTCGGTCTGCATCGCCTCCGATGGGGTCTGCGTTAAAGACATCTGCGGCATCGAGGTTGCGTCTGAGGTCGCGTACGGCGGGACCATATGCCTCGACGGCATATACCCAGGCGGAGGACCGTGCGAGCGGCAGGGTAAAGGTCCCGGCACCCGAATACAAGTCCATGGCGACGTCGTCGGGCGTCGGCTTGAGGTTCGATGTGACGAGCTCAATGAGCCGTTGGGCTCCAGCCGTGTTGACCTGGAAGAACGAGGGTGCCGAGAGCATCATGGTCTCGTTGCCCACGCGCTCGCTCCAGTGGCCCTTTCCCGAGAGCACTTCCACGCCTGCCACCTTGCGTGCCTTGCTGGGACCCTTGGTCATGACGCGAACGACCGAGCTTGCCTTGGTGGCGTCCGTGAGCACCTTTGCGGCCTTGCTTCGCGGGAAGGGACCCGGCGTCGTCCATAGGGCGATCTCTATGTCCCGTGTGTGGCTTGAGGCTCGTATACCTACGCGCTCGATGTCCAGGTTCGATGAGCCGGAAAGATAGCTCAACGCCCCCGAGACGGATTTGACGAGCTTTTGATAGCGCTTGTTGAGGAGCGGACAGGAGTCGACCTTAATGACGGACGGCTTATCCTTGGCAGTCGTGGCGGTGTGCATGCCCACGGCAACTCGCGAGCCACGGCGTTCGAAGGCGAGCTCGACCTTGTTGCGATAGCCCCACGCCTCGCTGGGAGCTTCGCAGGCCTCTACCAGCTGCTCGGCTACGTCCTTGTCCATATGCGCAATACGCGTGAGGGAGTCGACCACGTTGGCACGCTTTGCCTCCAGCTGGGCGGGCCGACTGAGCGTGGCCCAGGGACAGCCGCCACATGTCCCCGCATAGGGACATGTTGGCGTCACGCGCGAGGGAGAGGGTTCGAGGACCTTGGTGGCGACGGCATGTGAGAAGGCCTTGTCCTCTTTGACGATGGTCGCCTCCACTTCGTCACCAGCAACCGCGCCACTCACAAACACCGTTTTGCCCGCCGCATCGTGCGCGATGGCGTCTGCGCCGTATGCCATGCGCTCAACGCGTAGGCGCAAGCTCTTGTCCTGCATCATGCGCGAGGGGAGCGAGAGCGAGCTTGAGGCCGATAGGTGCCGCTTCTGTCGGCGTCGGCGCCTTGGCTGATGGCCCTGCGCATGTCGTAGGCATGGGCAATGCCGCGTAGGTCGAAGTCCTGGTCGCCCGCATAGGTTTGGATGCGGATGTTTGCATAGTCAAAGAGACGACCAAAGACAGAGGGGTCGACCGTTACGTCCGAGATGCTGGAGAGGTCACACACCTGGTCTTTGATGTCTATGATGCCGGTGCGTGCATAGAGGCGCTTGTCGGTGACGATAACGTCGGTGTCGAGGTTGGCAATGATGCGCGGTATGCGCGTTACGATTGCAGCCACAACACAGGCGCCCAATAGAATGAGGCCAATCTGCGTGCGATCAAATGCGAGCGACGCAACCAACAGACATGCGATGCCAACAAGAATGAAGGGGATGGCACCAAGAATGAGTGGCACCCAAGATTCCTTTGCATGGAAGACTTCGTGTTCGTTTGGGTTGTCAAACTGGATGCCATGCAGCTTGCGTTTGGCCATGGGACTTCCTCTCGTGCGAAAGAAAACAGTCGAATGATGCTAAGCTGATGGTACAACAGTTTGAGGGGAGGAACCATGGAAGCGGTCGATCGGGCGAGGTGTGCGCGAGAGAACTTCCTTTCCGGCTGCAATTGCCCGCAGTCGGTGGTGCGTGCGTTTGATGACATTCTAGAAGCACATGGCATTGACCCTGCAACGGCTTCTCGACTCGCGTCGCCGTTTGGCGGTGGCATGGGACGCATGCGCGAGGTATGCGGCGCGGTTTCGGGAATGCTCATGATTCTTGGGCTTTTGGAGGGATACGACGATCCCAATGCCTACGAGTCCAAGAGCGAGCTCTATGCTCGCGTGCAGCAGCTTGCAGGGGAGTTTAGAGCACAGAACGGTTCGATACTGTGCCGTGAGCTCTTGGGTTTGGGCGAAGGCCCCGACAAGGCCGCACCCGAACAGCGTACCGATGCATACTACGCCTCGCGGCCGTGCGCTGAGTTTTGCGCAAGTGCTGCAGCCATCTTGGGCGAATACTTGTCATAGCTTTGCAACATGGGGACAGCCCTCCTGCACGCAAGAGAGCTGTCCCTCCAAAAATCGACTAGTTGCCGCGGAAGAGCGTGCGTAAGCCAGCGCCAAAGAGTCCAAGTGCGCGCCGTACGCGTCCTCCCTCGGGTTGTGCCGGCTGTGCGGTTTCCGCGATGGCGTCCAGCGTCTCTATGTGTGCTTGCGCACGTTCCTGTGCCCGGGAGATAAGTGAGGGAACAGGAACCTCAACGCTGGGTGCCTCCTCCTCGAACATGCTGATGGGGCTCGTCCCGTCCACAAGCTCCGCGTCCTCAATCTCCTCTGCAGGCACGGCCTCAGACACCACGAATTCATGCGAGAGCGTGCCGTGCAGTATTTCGGGAATTGGCGGGACGACCGACGTCTCTGGAATGAGCGGTACGTCCATGTTCTCGCGTGCCTTGCGCGCACGGTCGTAAGCGAGCACGATGAGTGACTGCTGGCTGTCCACGAGGGGGGCATCCTCTGCGCGCATGAGCTTTTCCCACGTTCCTTCGGAGGTGAGCTGGCGCGCCTTTACGTTGTCGGCGAGCTGGATGTTCATGTACTGCAGCACGAGCGCGCGGCAGGTGGGGTCGAGCACGGGATAGGCAATCTCCACACGATGCTCGGTGTTGCGTGTCATCATGTCGGCCGACGACAAATACACGGTGTCCACCTCGGCGCCAAACGCATACACGCGCGCATGCTCGAGGAAGCGACCCACGATTTGGCGAATGACCAGGCCATCGCCGGTGCCATCAACGTCCACGATGCAGGTGATGCCACGAATAACGAGAATCACCTTGACGCCAGCGTTGCATGCCTCCACGATCTTGTCGATAACGTCGCGGTCGGTGAGGGAGTTCATCTTCATAAAGAGCTGTGCGGGCTGTCCGGCACGCGCCCGCTCGATCTCGCGGTTCATGCCACGCACGATGAGTGGTTTGAGACCCTCTGGTGCAACGCCCAAATAGCGATAGGTGCCGCGCAGGTTACCCAAGCTCAGGTTGCGGAAGAACACGTTGCCATCCTCCGCGATGCCTTCGTGTGCCGTGAGGAGCATGAAGTCGGAATAGAGCTTCGCGGTCTTCTCGTTGAAGTTTCCCGTGCCCAGGCAGGTGATGCGGCGTATGCTGCCACGCTCATGGTACGTTACCTGGCAAATCTTGGAGTGGCATTTGAATCCCTCGGAGCCATAGATAACCGTGCATCCAGCCGCCTCAAGACGCTCTGCCCACTCGATGTTGTTCGCCTCGTCAAAGCGAGCGCGCAGTTCCATGAGTACGGTAACGTCCTTGCCGTTCTCCGCCGCTTGAATCAGGCTCTCGCAGAGGTGCGACTGCTTGGCCACGCGATAGAGGGTTATCTTGATGGAGATGCAGTCGTCATCCTGGCTTGCCTCGCGGAGCAGGTTGAGCAGGGGGCTCATGGACTCGTACGGATAGAAGAGCAGGATGTCGTGGTCTTCCACTTGCTCCCTCATGGGACGCGAGAGGTCTGCCATGGGGCTGGCCTGCGGCTCTACCGGCTCGTTTGTCAGCTCGCGGTGATGCTTCTCGGGGATGCGTCCCTCGAGGCCATAGACATAGGACAAGTCGAGTGGTACGTTGCGCACGAACACACGCTTCTCGGAAAGGCCGAGCTCCTCGCGAATAAAGTGCTTGAGAGACTCGTCGAAGACGCCTTGGATCTCCAGGCGAACAGGCTGTAGGCGAAGGCGCTTTTTGAGCACCTTCTTCATGTGCTGCCGATAATCCTCCTCTTCGCCCACGCCTTCGCCGTCGGGGTCTACGTCGGCATTGCGGGTTACGCGGATGATGGCCGTGCTCGTGGACTTATACGCGCCAAAGCAGCTGTCTGCCTGGCTGGCGATGGCATCCTCGAGTAGGATGAAACGGAACTTGCTGGGACGGCTGGGCAGTTGTATGAGACGGGGGAGTCGATGCGGAACCTCGATGATGCCGAGCACTCCGGTCTCGTCCTGCCCGTCGAGTGCGCACACCACGTACAGCGAGCCGTTGCGCAGGTTGGGGAAGGGGTGACGAGGGTCGACCATGAGTGGCGAGAGGATGGGCGAGAGGTTCTTGGCGAAGTAGTTGCGTACCACCTCCGCGTCTTCCTCGGTCATTGTCTCGCGCGTGACGCGGGTGAGGCCATGTGTGCGCAGCTCGTCCTCCAGCTCCAGCTCCGCCCGCTCCTGTCGTTCCACAAGTGGCGGCAACATGTCGAAGATGACCTCGAGCTGTTGGGATGGCGTGAGGCCGCTCTTGTTGTCCACGGGCTCATGCTTGAGTGACGCGAGGTCCGACAGTCCGCCGATGCGGATCATAAACCACTCGTTAAGGTTCGAGCCGAAGATCTCCACGAACTTGAGGCGCTCAAACAGGGGAACCGTCTCGTCGAACGCCTCGTCGAGTACGCGGTTGTTGAAGCGAAGCCAGCTCACCTCGCGGTTTTGCGTATATGAGGTGTCGACGCCGCCGCCGTTTCGATGCTTGCCGGCACCCAAGCGGTCCATGGTGGCCTTTACGGCCTTGCGCGCCTTCTTGGAAGACTCGTGCTCGTAGGCGCTGGTGGTGGCAGAGTACTTGTCTACCTGTTCGCCCTTGGGCGTAAGCTTCTCTTTGCGTGCAGCCTCTATCTCGGCGAGTTCGCGACTCTTTTGATCTTGCTTGCTGCCCTTCTTTGCCATGCTTCCCTCCGCGCCGTGGGTTTGTGCGAAACCTCATTATCGCGCGATTGGCTGTGCGATGCCATAGGGAAAAGGGGGATGGCGCAACCGGACGGTTGGACAATTCCCGTGCTGTGACTTACGCCCTGCCTTTGGTGCGCAAACACGTTGGGCTCGTACGGGAATGGCTTTGGTTGGTGAAGGCGCGCTGGGCAGCTGCAGTATTCCTAGCCAATGCGAATGCGTCTAGAATAGAGCTCGTACATAGAGCAAGTATGATGGCAACACATTATGGATGGAAGGGGTCACACCTGTTTTGGCCTTACGACGCCCGAGGAGATCGGCGTTGCATCGCAAAAGCCCATGCCTTACTGCATCCTGCCGATGACGTACCAGTCCATGAGCATTGCGGGTGGGGATAAACAGCTGATTGAAGCGTGTGTTGAATACGTGCTACGTCCTCGTGTGCTTCCGGACATGGAGCAGGCGGCGCCGTTGGACTTTAGTTTTGGATTGGGGGAGAGCAAATGCTCAAGCAGGCAATAAACCTTCCGGGTGTGGCAAATGCGCGTGAGTTGGGCGGATACGCCGTTGGAGACAAGCGCGTCAAACAGGGGATCCTCTTGAGGTCTGCCGACCTTGGTCGGGCAACGCCGGAGGCGATTGAGCGCTTGCACGACGTGTACCATACCCAAGTCGTGGTGGATTTTAGGATGGGGATCGAGCAGGAGAAACGACCCGATCCACAGGTGGCCGGAGCCACGAACCGTCGCCTCTCGATTATCGAGATGGAGGATTTTCCGGTTCCCGAGGGAATTGACCCCAGCAAGTTGGCGCTCTTTAACGACCCAACGGCAAACCGGATGCAGCTGTTCGAGATTACGTACGAATACGGCATGGTAGGCCCCGAGCTTTACGTGAACTTCCTCACGCGGGAGCGGGGGAAGCAGGGGTTTGCCGCGTTCTTTCGCGAGCTGCTGGAGCTAAGCGAAGGCAGGGCGATACTGTGGCACTGCACCGACGGCAAGGATCGCACGGGTTGTGCGGCAATGCTCTTGCTGAGTGCCCTGGGTGCAAGCAGGCGGATGGCACTTGACGACTTCTTGCTCACCAACGACTACAATGCGCGCGCGGTGGAGGCGGCGATGCGGCAGTTTGCGGCGTATCCGATGCCCAAGGAGAAGCTGGAGGCCCTCAGGGTGATGGTCGGCGGCGTGGCAGAGAGCTACATGGCGCATACCATTGACGTTTTGGAGGAGCGTTATGGCAGCGTGGAGGGCTACCTCCGCGACGAGCTTGGTGTTGGCACGAGGGAATTGAACCTGCTACGGAACAAGTTCCTCGTATAACATGGAATCGCGTGGGGCAGCCTTGCGGGATTGTTTTGCATGCGGTGCTACACATGACGGACGCTAGTGGAGCTGGAATGAGAAAGTTCAAAAACTGGGTTTTGGGTGGCATCCAACAGAAGGTGTTCAACCTGGTACTTTACGCAATCATACTGATGATGCTGGCCTATACCGCGGTGATCGTGTGGCAGTCCTCCCAGTTGCGCGACTTGGTTGCTAGGACGAACGCGCAACAAAAGGAGGCAATCACCGACACGGTCGAACGCGACATGGATGAACGGCTTACCAAGAGTCTTGGCGCAAGCACCCAGATGGAGGCCTATATCGCCGACGATATGTTCCGAGACCTTTCCAATTCGGTAACGATGATGGCGGACTACGCGCAAAAGCTCTATGCAAATCCAAACGCGTATCCGTTGAGGGAGGTCGCGCCACCAGACGCCTCTACGGACGGCCAAACGACTGTCCAACTCCTCACAGAGGCTGGGGTGAATACGAGCGATCCGGCAGTTGCAAGCGAGGTCGCACTTGTTGGCAACATGGGCGATCTGCTCTCTGTCCTTCTTGACAACACGCAAATAGACTCCTGTTACATCGCACTGCCGAACGGTGTGATGGTCTTGGCAGATGAACATGCCTCCACCAAGTTCGCGGATGACGGTTCGATCATGCCCATAGAGATGACGCATCGTCCTTGGTACACGGGAGCGGTGGAAACGGGAGACATCTACTATACCGATGTGACAGCAGACGTCTTTACGGGCAACGTTGGCATTATGTGCGCTAAGCCTATCTACCGCGATGGAGAGCTCGTGGCAGTGGTCGGTGCCGATTTGCTGCTCAACAACATGGCCCAATCCGTGTCGGAATCCGCCGACGGCGAAGACTTCGTCTTCATCGTCAACGACAAAGGCCATGTGGTGTTCTCGCCAAAGGAGAAGGGCGTCTTCAAGGTGGAGGAATCCTCACAGGCGGCAGACCTCAGACAATCACGTGGTGCCCTTGCGGGCTTTGTGGACAAATCGCTTGAGGAGGCAACAGGACCTACCATCGTGGAGGGCGACGGTCGCATCTATTACATGTGTGGCGCACCAATACCAACGGTGGGATGGGCTGTTGTCAATGCGGTGAGCCAGCAGGCAATGGACGCCGTAACGGATAAGTTGCGTGACGAATTCGACGGTGTTGTTGACTCCGCCACTGTGGAATACAACGACAACCTGTCGCATTCGCTCACCACAATCATCGCCTTGGTGATTCTGGTGATGACGCTTGCGTTGTCGGCGGCGTTGGTTGTCTCCAAACGTATTGTGCGTCCCTTGGGTCTTATCACAAATCGCGTGCAGTCGCTCGGCGGTGATGACCTGAAGTTTGAGATGGATGACGCCTACCGCACCGGTGACGAAGTGGAGGTCTTGGCGGAGTCGTTTGCCAAGCTCTCGGCCAAGACGCTCAAGTACGTAGACGAAGTGACTCGGGCTACGGCCGAGAAGGAGCGTATTGGTGTCGAGCTCAACATGGCTACGGCCATTCAGGCCAGCCAGTTGCCGAGGCTGTTCCCGGCGTATCCCAATCGCTCAGAGTTCGACCTCTATGCCTCCATGGATCCAGCCAAGGAGGTGGGTGGTGACTTCTATGACTTCTTCCTGGTTGACGACGACCACATTGCGCTCGTGATGGCCGACGTGAGTGGCAAGGGTGTACCGGCGGCCCTGTTCATGATGGTGTCGCGTGTGCTTCTCAAGTCTCGCCTTCAGAGCGGCGAGAGTCCCGCAGAGGCGCTCGCCAGCGTAAACGACCAGTTGTGCGAAGGAAATGATGCGGAGTTCTTCGTAACGGTATGGGTTGCCGTGGTTCAAATCTCCACAGGGAGAGGCCTTGCGGCCAACGCAGGCCACGAGCATCCGGTGTTGTGCCGAGCAGATGACGTGTACACGCTTGTGGTGTATCGTCACGCACCAGCGCTTGGGGTTATGGGCGGGATTCCGTTCCGTGAGCATAGCTTCCAGCTCAAACCTGGTGACAGCCTGTTTGTCTATACGGATGGCGTGCCTGAGGCAACGAACGCCGAGTATGAGCTATTCGGTACCGACCGTATGCTCGAGGCGCTCAACCAACAGCCAGACGCAGATCCAAAGGAAGTGCTCACAAACGTAAGAGCGAGCGTCGATGTTTTTGTGGGCGACGCAGAGCAATTTGACGATTTGACCATGCTTTGCTTTAAATATGTGGGACCAGAACAAGGTGAGCAAGAATAACAACGGGAGAGGTGTTGCATGGAGTCTAAGGTTGTGGACGGCAGGCTCGTCATTCAAGTGGCCGGCAGAATAAACGCGAACAACGCCAAAGAGCTGGAAGAGGAGCTCGATCGGATAGTAGCGGCTCACGCAGGCTTTCCTGTTGTGCTCGACGCCGGCGAGCTTGAGTACATTTCCAGTGCGGGGCTCCGCGTGATGCTCAAGTTGCGTAAGCAACTGGGTGGTCTTACAGTTGTGGAAACGAGCCCTGAGGTATACGAAGTATTTGAAGTCACCGGTTTTACCGAGCTTTTCGACGTGAACAGACGCATGCGGCACGTCTCCATCGAAGGCTGCGAATGCATAGGAAAGGGTGGGAATGGCGCAGTGTATCGTCTCGATGCCGAGACCATCGTAAAGGTCTACTATGGTTCGACCGAGACGTTGGAGAAGATCCAGGAGAGCCGGAGGTCAGCCCAAAAGCTGATGGCCTATGGCATTCCCGTCGCCATTGCATTTGACGTCGTGCGGGTGGGGGAGGATTACGGACTCGTTTACGAGCTGCTGGACTGCAAGACCATAGGTGAGCTCATCCACGACGATCCCACGACCGCAGAGCGTTGGGCTCATGAGGCGTCCGAGATACTCAAGCTACTCCACACCACCGAGGTGCCCGAGGGAACGTTCCCCGATGCGCGCGATTCTGGGCATCGTTGGGTTGAGGTTGCCAAGGACGTCCTCACTGAGGACCAGCGGGCACGCCTGCACCGTATCTACGACACTATGCCCGTAAAGAACACCTTGGTACATGGCGATTACCACGCAGGCAACATCATGGTGCAGAATGGCGAGATTGTGCTTATCGACACCGACGATGTGGCGCAGGGCGATCCGATTATTGACTTTGCCGGTATGTCAGTCACATTCGAGGGCATAACGACCGACTCGATGTCCTTGGAGGTCATAGGCATGACGGTTGACGAGAAGGACCGCTATTTTGACGCGTTTCTTAGGGACTACTATGGGACGGACGACGAAGCGGTGCTCCAGGGATATGCCTACCAGCGCAAGGTGCACTCCCTCATCAAGATGCTCTATGGCATGTGCAAGACCGACAAGCTCCCGCAGGAGGTAAAGGACCAGTATATTCCTGGCATTCGCGAAGGGCTCATGCAGCTTTTGGATGCGATGGGAATGTAGTGTATGCAGGCTGAGAGGGGTCGTCCCTCCTAGCCAACCAAAGGCGTCAGTCGATATAATGAATAATATCAAATCAATGAGGGGAGGCGTCATGCGTGGGAAGCTTAACGTCCACAACGAAGTGGGAAGACTCAGACAGGTCATGCTGCATCGCCCAGGCGAGGAGCTCCTTAACCTCTCTCCCTCCAATCTAGAACCCCTCCTTTTTGATGACATACCTTTTCTTGAGGTGGCATGCGCCGAACACGATGCCTTTGCCGTGATGCTGCGCTATGAGGGTGTGGACGTCGTGTATCTTGAGGACTTGGTGGTAGAGACCCTCGATGCCAACCCGCCTTTGCGTGCCCGTCTTACCGATGACTTCCTGCGCGAGAGTGGCGTGTCGGGAGCGCATACCATAGCGGCAGTTCGTGAACGGCTCGACGACATTGCGGATACGCGCGCATTCGTACGCAAGCTCATTTGCGGTGTGCGAAGGGACGAGCTCGAACTTGCACATGCCACCACGCTCGAGCTCGCCGACCTTGTGGGGACGGCCCAGAGCGGCAATCCCAACCTTGTGGTTGACCCCATGCCCAATCTCTACTTTACGCGCGACAACTTCACCATCGTGGGAAATGGGGTAAACATAAACAGCATGGCTCGCGTTACACGAAGGCGCGAGACGCTCTTGGGTCATTACATCTTCACCTATCACCCCGCATATAACAAAACGCCCATGTGGTATCGCCGTACCAGCCCGTATCGCTTAGAGGGTGGAGACTTTCTCAATCTCTCCAAAAAGGTGGTTGCCATCGGCATTTCTCAGCGAACAATATCGGCTGGCATAGACCTGTTTGCCAAAAATGTGTTTTGGGGTGGGGAGTTGCAATCTCCCATAGAGGAGATCTATGCGTTCCTCATTCCCGAAACACGCGCGATGATGCATTTGGACACGGTGTTCACCCAAGTGGATGTGGATACCTTCCTGTATCACCCGGGCATCTTGGACACGCTTGAGGTGTTTCGCGTAACGCGAGGCGTCCATGCGGGCGAGTTATGCATCGAGCGGCGCGAGGAGCGCTTGGACATGGTGCTCGCCCGGGCGTTGAATCTGGATTCCGTGCGTCTGATCCGCTGCGGTGGTGCAGACCCCATCGCAGCGTCTCGAGAGCAGTGGAACGATGGCTCAAATACGCTTGCGGTCTCGCCAGGCCGCATCTTCGTGTATCAGCGCAATGCCGTTACCAACGAAATCCTGTATCACGAGGGATTCGAGCTGCTTGAGGTTCCCTCGGCAGAGCTCTCGCGTGGGCGCGGAGGTCCACATTGTATGAGCATGCCGTTTATTCGCGATGAGCTCTAGGACATGTACCGCGTTTGGCAGCTGTTGGTCGTGGTACAGTAGTGCGCGTTACAAAAAACGACGAAAGGACCATCCATGGGCGTCAACATTGCTGGGCGCAGTTTTCTTAAGCTGCTCGACTTTACGCCGGCAGAGATCACGTACCTCATAGACCTCTCCGAGGACTTCAAGCGGCTCAAGCGCTCCGGGGTACCGCATCGGTGGCTTGAGGGCAAGAACATCGTTCTGCTCTTCGAGAAAACATCCACGCGTACGCGCTGCTCGTTTGAGGTTGGCGGTATGGACTTGGGCATGGGGGTTACCTACCTGGACCCCGGTAGCTCTCAGATGGGGAAGAAGGAGTCCATCGAGGACACCGCGCGCGTACTTGGCCGCATGTATGATGGCATTGAGTACCGTGGCTTCGACCAGCAGATAATCGAGGAGCTTGCGCGCATGGCTGGCGTTCCCGTGTGGAACGGGCTCACCACCGAGTTCCACCCCACGCAGATGATTGCCGACATGCTTACCGTCAGAGAGCATTTTGGCCGTTTGGCGGGCCTCAAGCTCACGTTCTTTGGTGATGCGCGCAACAACGTTGCCAACTCTCTCATGGTGGCATGTGCCAAGCTGGGCATGCACTTCTGTGCGTGCGGACCACAAGAAAACATGCCGGAAGAGAAGCTGGTTGAGACCTGTAGGCAGGTTGCGGCACAAACCGGCGGTTCTGTGACCCTTACGGACTCTGTGGCAGAAGGTGCCGCGAATGCCAACGTGGTCTATACGGACATCTGGGTCTCGATGGGTGAGGCGGAAGAGCTCTGGGAGGAGCGAATCCGTCTGCTTTCACCGTATCAGGTGAACGCGGACGTTATGGAGCAGGCATCCGATGATGCCATCTTCATGCATTGCCTGCCGAGCTTCCACGATACCAAGACCACCATTGGTGCAGATATTGCCGAGCACTTTGGCATCGAAGAGATGGAAGTGACCGACGAGGTGTTTGAGTCCGCACGATCGGTGGTGTTTGACGAGGCGGAGAACCGCATGCACTCAATAAAGGCCATCATGTACGCGACGCTCAAGTAGCCTGCTTCTAATGGGACTGTCCCAGGAGTACGTGAACTGCCTCCCATTTCTCGTTGTCCAAGAAATGGGAGGCAGTTCGGAGTTCGAGAGACAGTCCACTTGTTGCCGTTAGGCGCCGATGGTGGCGAAGCTACCGCGGATGATCTCGCACGAGTTGTGAAGAGCCGCCTGCTCGTTGGGGGCGAGCTCTAGCTCAAAGATCTGCTCTATGCCATCCTCGCCAAGAAGGCACGGCACGCCAACCGAGACGTTGCTCTCGCCGTACTCGCCATCCAAGTGCACCGAGAGGGGGACAACGCGCTTTTCGTTGTGCAAAATGGCCGACACGATCTTTGCGACGGTGCCGCCTATGCCAAACTCCGTCGCACCCTTTCCGGCAATGATGTCTGCTCCAGCACTGCGCACCCATTGGGTGACCTTGTCGAACTCAAGCTTTTCGGCGGTTTCGGGACGCATGCGGACGAATTCCTTAAGCGGAACGCCGCCCAGATAGACGTGAGAAACGGGCACGAAGGAGGAGTCGCCGTGCTCTCCCATAACTACAGCCTGGACTTGGCTGCGCTCAAGCCCGATGAGATTGCCTACCATGCGACGCATGCGGAACGTGTCGAGCGCGGTTCCCGTACCAAAGCAGTGGTTGCGTGGCAGGTCGAGCTCCCTATACAGATACTCCGCAACAACGTCTGCTGGGTTGGACACCGAGATAAGAATGCCATGGAAGCCGGATTCGCGAATGGGGCACACGATGTCTTGCATGATGCGGAAGGTGCCATCGAGCATTTGCAAGCGTGATTCGTTCGGTTTGCGATGACGCCCAGCCGTCATAACCACGAATCGCGCGTCCGCGCAATCCGAGTAGTCTCCGGTTCGGATTTTTACATGCACGTTGAGCGCGCTTGACCAGTCCTTAAGGTCCACCATCTCGGCATGTGCCGCCGCCTTGTTTATGTCGATAAGCACGATCTCGTCTACGAGCTGGTTGAACATGAGCGAAAGAGCGGCATGGCTGCCGACCCTTCCCATGCCAATAACAACTACCTTACGCGAACCAAACTGATGCATGGCATAGCCTCCCGCATACGTTAAATGTTTATAAAGCCGCATCGATGCGCCATCATATCACTACGTGGAGGCCTACCATACTAGATTTCTCGTTCTTTGGAATTTGATACATAGCTGGAAAAGCGATCCTCTTTTGCTCTGGCTGAGAGGAATACGGGATAGGGGAGGAGTAGTACATGGATAGCGAACATTATGCCACCGATGAGGGCTGCGAGGCGGAATTGGGATTTCTTGCGGCCATGCACGCATATCGGGCGGCAAAGAACTCAGGGGACAAAGAGGCCACGCAGAAGGCGGAAGATGCTTGGCGCGAGCGTGTTCGAGCGGAGCTCATGGGCCAGCCTGCCTGCGAGACTCGACCAAGAGACGCTTTCTCTGACGAATGGCCCAATATGTGAGGCGGCCCGGAAAGCAGTAGCCCGCTGTTTTTGGCAATCGCGGATAATCGCGTAAAAAAGAAACCGCACGCCGTGCAACGATATGCTTGGCGTGCGGTTTCTTTACGTAGCAGAGAAATGACTAGATCTTCTTCTTGATCTCGTCAATGTCATCCTTGAGGCCACCAAGACGCTCCTCGTTTTCCTCGATCCAGCGCTTGATCTGGGCCACCTTCTCGGGGTTGAGCGTAGACTCAAGACGCGTGGTGAGCGTCTCGTTTTGGTCCTTGAGGT
>JAFWMI010000175.1 GCA_017513965.1 Atopobiaceae bacterium | reverse complement strand
CTCCTTGGCGGGCTCTTCGGGATCGAGCAGCTCGGCAGAGATGTCGCCGTCGCCGCCGAGGTAGAGGTCGATGGCGCTCGCGGCCTCGCGACCCTCTTCGATGGCGCCGATCACGCTCTTGGTGCCCGTGACCACGTCGCCCGCGGCAAACTGCTCGCCGTCCTCCTGGCGCACCATGTCCATCGGAAAGCGTGCGTAGTCGGGGTCGGGGGGAGGATACCTGCTATTGTATGACTGCTCGTTATGTACTTTCTCGCCCACGTGCTCCTGCGTCCACCCGTCGCCGGTCCTCAGCTCGCAGAGCGACTCGCAGCCGTCGAACATCTCGGCGAAGTTCGCGCACGCGGACGTGTCGAACGTCGAGAGGTCCAGTGACTCGAGCTGCGGGCACCCGGCGAACATCCGAGCCATGTTGACTATCGAGTCGGTCCGGATGTTCTCCAGCCCAACGACCTCCCGCAGGTTCACGCACCCGTTGAACCAGCTCTCGGTATACCTCGCCGGTAGGTAGTTCCAATTGCGGATGTACTCTCTCGTCTCCTCATCCGCTATGTACAGGTTAAGGAGGTTGTCCGAGAAGTACTGCGTGTCGAACGCGCTCGGATCAATCACCACGCGCCGTATCTCGCTGCGCTTGCCCTTCTGAACTCGCTCATTGCTATTGACGCGACTGCGTTCACGCCGAGAGCCTGACAAACAATCAGATGTGTTTTGGTAGTTCTCCGCGCCGTACCTCTCTATCCGGCCGCTCGCGACGACCGCGTCCAGGCACTCGCGCCCCCACGCGGAGTAGAAGAGGGTCCCGTCCTCGTAATACGTCCGTTGTAGCCTAACCGCCTGGGCATAGTTGCCCACCGGCCACCTGTCGCTGTGGCTCAGGAAGTCGAGGTGCCTGCTAAAGTTGTTGGGACCACCAAAAATGTTCTTGGTGTACGTGTAGAAGATGCCGTACTCGTCCTCGGCAAGCACCACCACGTCGGTCTCCTTGTCGTACCACATGTTGCCCCGCCGGTACAGCCAGCCGTAGTCCACACCATCGTCGGAGACCTTATCCGCCTGGTCGGCGAGGGCCACCGACGCAGGTAGCACCATCGCCGACAAAACAACCAGCACGATCACGACTGCCCAACGGCCCACGGTCCTCGCACGCATGCCCGTCTCCCCACCCTAGGAACTGCTTATATACATAATAAAGGGATTCAGGCGGCTATGTGCCAAAGACCGGCATCACCATAAAGCGGGTGGTCGCACCTAGGCAAATAACGTCGGAGGCAAACAGTTCAGGCGCCTCCTCCACCGACTGCCCCACCACACGTTCGCTGCCGTCTCCGCCAGAAATGAGTCGCGTGCCGTTGGTGGAACCAAGGTCCCTCAAATACCAGTGCTCGCCATCCTGCCAAATGTACGCATGGTTGCGCGACACATCGGCGTCAACGTCTGCGATGATATGGTCGCCTGAAGGCAGAAAGCCAATGCACGTGCCATCGGGATTGAGCTCATGCATCCTCGAGCCCGCTGGTACAAAGCCGCCGGTAACGCGCACGAGACCAATGCGCGTAGCCAAAGGAAGCGCCGTCTTTTGTCCCGTGCCAAACTGCGTGGACGCAGTGTGATACTCCGCTCCCAGCACGTTTGTGGCGTAGTCAGTTACGATCTTTGAGGATATGCGCGGGTTCCCCACGCAACCCGTAGTTACGAACAGCAGCAGATGCAGGAAGGTGCGGTCCTCCTCACGGGCAAGACGCGCGTTTTGGATGTAGATAACCACGTCGTTGTACAGCGAGGAGTCCATGCCAAAGCTGCGCAGGGCCAACATCATTTGAGGAACGCATTCCATCTCGAGGATGGTTTGCAACTCTCTGCGGGCACGCTCCATGTCCGCCGCCAAGGAGCTTACGGCAAGACGCTGTAGTATGCGCCGCTCTATGACCATGCAGGCCTCCACGAAGTCATTGAAGAGCGTCTGTGGGAGCTCCTCGGGAGCCGTATGCACAATGCGCCTGGAGAGTTGGGAGCTATCGTCTATGCGGCTGCCCAGCATACGTCCGTCGAAGGTGAGCGAGGTGTTGAGGAGCAGCCGAGTGGCATCTCGGTTGCTTATGCCAAACTCTTTGAGCTGCGCGTACATTACGAAGCTGGGCGATCCCTTCCGTGCCATACCCCACTTCTCCTTCTCCGTCATGACAGAACACATGCAGATATATTGATGCACGATGCAGCACAAGCATGCAAGCCGTTCGACCGTTCGCATACGCAAAAAAACTGTGCAACTTTTGCACGGACTTTTGTGGTAAGGCGCAAGCGACGCTCGGGGGACTGTCCCCTCGTCGTCAAGGGGACTGTCCCCCGAGCGTTGCTAAGCCGTACAATACGCAGGAGGAGGTGCGGCATGGCAGGTAGTGCACGGCAGAACAGATGGCTCACGAGCAAGCGCTGGTGGCTAATACCCGTGGTGCTTTGCGCGCTGTTGCTGGGAGCCGGCCTATTGTTCTATGCCGCTCCGCGACAATCCAAGGCAACCGTCCAAGACATAGAACCCCGCGCCTCTGTGGCGGACTACAGCTGGTCGGACCTCTCCGCCATCGCGGAAGCACTCTCCACTTGCGACAGCAGAGACGATGCGCTACGACTTGCCGCGCACTACCACCTGTGCGATACGGATGGCACGTTCGACGCTACCGCCGCCAAGGACTGTGCGCTTACGGACGGCTCCGTTGCACATGCGGTCCTGGCGGACGTATGGCACGACGACCGCACCGAAGGAGGTAAGGCAGGCCTCACCTTCGTACTTGCCAATGCGGTAGGGCCGCATGCGATGAACCACGACTTTGAGCAGCGCGAAGGCGACGATGCGGACAATCGTGGCGGATGGGCGGCAAGCGACATGCGCGCGTGGCTCAACGGCGACCTTCTCTACCAGCTGCCAGCAGACCTGCGCGCCGTGCTCGTGAGCGTGCAGAAGCGCACGGCCAACTACGTGGAGAGCAACGACGAGCAGGACGAACCGGGACACTTGGCAGGCTCACCCACCGATTGGGCAGGCGAAACATCGGACAAGCTCTGGCTTCTTTCGGCGTGCGAGCTTTGCGGAGCCGTGCCCAAGCAGGAGGAGCTTGGGATTGATCAAAGCATGTCAGCCATCTACGACACTGAGGGCACGCAATATCAGCTGTTTGCCAGCAATGGTGTAAAGGCTTTTGAGAAGAACGCCGCGTTGGTACGCAGCGGCGATTCCGGCATCTGCACGTGGTGGCTGCGCACCAAAACGCTTGAGTTCGACGACGGGTTTTGGCTCGTGGGAACCGATGGCTGTCCGCTCAACGGATACGGAGAAGACAGCCGCGTAGTAGAGGATCCCGAGTACGCGCCAGACGACCTCTGGGGTCCCGATCACGCGCGCGGCGTCGTCTTTGGCTTTTGCCTCTAACGCTCGGGGGACAGTCCCCTTGTCGTCAAGGGGACTGTCCCCTTGTCGTTATAACTGCGGAGGATTGATGGCGGCATCAACGAGACGGGTCAGGCGGCGCATCTGCCATGTGCCCGAAGCATCTACGTACCCATAACGCATGCCCGCACCGCGCACAAACGTGTTTGGATCGGACTCATCAAAGACGACCTTGTCATCAGCCGCACTCGCCTGCGCAGGTGCCAGACCGTCGTGCAAGTCGCCCAGCTTCCAGAAGCTGGGCCTCATGCCATGCGCGGGCTTGCCGTCCATGCCCACAAAAGACCACAGCCTCGTATGCGAATCTTGCACGGCCGCCTGCCCCTCATAGAACGGGCGGGCATCTGCGAAGGCTGGGTCAACGACCCACTCGCCATGTGCGTCCACGAAGCCCCACGAAGCTCCGGACTTCTCAAGCGCAGGAGCGAGCCCTTCGCCCAGACGCCTGAGCCGATAAAACCGGCGGTCGCTCGTCCACTCGCCGTCGGCATCCACGATGCCCCACGAGCCCGGCTGGCCAGCGTCCTCCGCCACCGCAAAGCCGTCCTCGTCACGCGAACCCAGCGACAGGAACTGCGGCTCGACGAGCCACTCCCCCGTCGCATCAACCGCACCCCAGCGCAAGCTGGCATCGTTGGAACGCACTGCTGCGGCCCCCTGCGAGAAGGACGCAGCCTCGGCATAGCGTGGTTCAATGGCCCACTCGCCGTTCGTGTCCACATAGCCCCACAGCCCACTCTTGGGGTCTCGAGCTGCTGCGAGGCCCCCGCTAAAGTCCGCCGCCTGTGAAAGCGCTGGCAGCACAACCCACGCATAGCCCTCACCGCTGCCCGGCGTGGGCGTTACGTAGCCATAGCGCTGGCTCACGTCGTCAAAGAGCGCCACGAGTCCTTCGCGCAGCGCACCGCAGGCACGGCTGCCCGAGAAGCTCGCCACAATTTCGCCCGCAGCCGAGCAAAGCACCCATGCGCGACTGTCGGCATCATAGGCCTTGAACAGCGGCTCTCCGTCGTAGATAGCCGCAGCCATGGCATAGCGGCTCTTATCCAACGGCGTTTCCCTTCCGCCCATGAGCTTGCCTCCAACCAGCAGGCCACATGCCACGGCAGAGGCGGCAACAAGGCCTACCGAGAAGAGCTTGCGACGGGTGATCGTCCGCTCGGCGTAGTTTGGCTGCCAGAACCCGGCGTCGTGCGACGAACGCCCCACACGCGACGTTGCCGGCTTGCCCGACGGAAGCCGCTGCCAGTTGTCGAGCGCTGCCTGCAGGCGCGCCGCCGAGGGACGCGCCTCCTGGCGAGCCTCCAGCCCCGCCATGATGCTTGCTGCCAGCGCGCCGGCATCCGGATCACGCGGCGTGAGCTCCTCCGGCCGCTCCTCGGTCTTTATGCGATAGGGCGTGCGTCCACCGGCGCGCCCCGCGACCTCAAAGGGCACATGACCGCAATAGAGCTCATAGAGGATGCTGCACAGCGCGTAGACGTCGATCTTCTGCGAGTGGCGATACTCCTCGGGCAGCACCACATCGCTCGAGAGCATCTCGGGCGGCGCGTAGGAAGGTGTACCCATGCGCCACACGTCGCTTATCTGCGTAAACGTGGGATCGACACCGTTGGCCAGCAGAGAAGCGCTGCCAAAGTCCACCAGACAGAGGTCAAAGTCGCCCGAGGCGAGCTGATCGGTGGCGGACACGGCGTCCGTGCGCAGCATGACGTTGCGCGG
>JAFWMI010000174.1 GCA_017513965.1 Atopobiaceae bacterium | reverse complement strand
TTGCGGACTCTTGCTTGGGTAGCACGAGTCCGCAACGGCTGTGGAGAGCGAAACGAGAGCGTTCCTCCGTTCCGTTTGCAGGGTTCCAGTTATGCCTTGGGCTTTCGCACCACAACCTCGCCCATGTTGGGGTACGGAGACTGTTCGATGATGAGTTCGCCAACCGAGTCCACCACGATGCGGCCCGAACGCGGGTTCTTGATGGAGTCTACGTGACCGGTGATGCTCGCGCATACCGAGGAGTTCTCGAACGCAAGGTCGCATCCCACGAGCTCGCAGTCCACGAGCGTGAGGTTGTTGCAGTAGCAGAAGGGCTGCGTGCCCTCGATGCGGCAGTGCTCGAGCGTGAGGTTGGTGGAATACCAGCCAAGATACTCTCCGCGGATAACGGAGTTGCGCACCGTTACGTTGCGCGCATGCCAAAAGGCGTCCTTGGTATCGAGCACACTGTCCTCTATCACAAGATTCTCTACGTATTGGAACGAATACTTGCCTGCGAGGACGCAGTTCTCTAGACGCACGTCCTTGCTGTCGAGGAAGGGGTACTCCGCTTCGATGGTTGTGTTGCAAAGCGTGAGGCCGCGCGACTTCCAGCCAAACTCAGGCGAGACCACGTCGCAATCCGTGAGGGTGATGTTCTCGCACTCGCGCACGGCCTTGATGCCGTGCAACTGGGTGCGCTCGATGCGTCCGTTACGTGCATACCACAGCGCCGCGCGACAGCCCTGTGAGAGCGTGGAGTTGGCAAGCGAGAAGCCATCGGTGTGCCAGAAGGGGTACCGCAGGTCGAACTGGCATCGCGAGACGTCCACGTTGCGGCACTCCTTGAGTACAGACTCTCCGTCGGCGGGACCAGAGAACACGACATCTTCCACCCAGGCGTTTTGCAAGCCGTAGAGCGCGCGCTCTTCGTCGAGCGTTACGTGCGAGATGGTGGTGCGGGTTGAGGGCGAGACGAGTTGATCGCAGTTGGCTTGGGAACAAGTGCAGGTGCAGGACATGGTGCTTCCTCTCATGCTAGCGATTGACGGTTGGCTTGTTTGGGGTTGACTGGCTCGTGACGTTCGCGATGACCCAGTCCATAACATCGATGGGGCGTTGTGCCTCGTGCATGGCTTCCACGAGTCTGCAGCGCTCGCATCGCAGCAGCTGTAGGCTTTCTTCGTGCTTGCCGGCTCCCACGAGCGTTTCGTAGCGAGCGATGAGGTCGTTGGTGCATCCCGCTGCGACAAGTGCCTGCTGAATGGTGTTTGTCATGCTGACTCCTTTCACCTATAAGTCTAGGAACAGCACTGAGCAATAGCCAATACTTGTATAGAATAAGGTGCCATGCATGGTTTGCATGACGTTGGAATAAGGAGGGAACATGGAGCTCCGACACCTGCGGTACTTTTTGGCCACGGCACGCGAGGGAAACATGACCAGGGCGGCTGCGGCGTGCCACGTATCGCAACCGGCGCTCTCCAGACAATTGGCCGATCTTGAGCGCGAGTTGGGCTGTGAGCTCTTTATGCGTGGCAGCCGTGGCGTAGAGCTTACCGACGAGGGCATGCTGCTGCGCAAGCGTGCCGAGGAGATCGTTCTGCTCGCCGATCGCGCGGAGCTTGAGTTGCGTGCGGACAATGCGCATGTGGAAGGCGACGTGTGGATCGGCGCCGGGGAGTCACACGTGGTAAAGCTCGTGGCGGAGGTAGCCAAGCTCATAGGCCAGAGCCATCCAGGCATTCGGCTGCGTTTGTATTCCGGAAACTACGACGACGTGATCGAGCGCGTGGACAAGGGGCTCTTGGACTTTGGCATAGTGATGGGGCGGGAACCCGAGCAACGCTTCGAGACGCTTGCCCTCCCTGGGAAGGATCGCTGGGGCGTGCTCATGCGCAGCGACCACCCGCTTGCCTCGTCGGCGTCACTTACCCTCGACGACTTGAGCCAGGAGCGGCTTATCGTGAGCACGCAGAGCCATGAGGTGGAGCCGGACCCACGTCTGGAGTTCTTCCAAAAGCGCGGCTGTATGGTGGTGGCGACCTATACGTTGCTGTATAACGCATCGTTGCTCGTTGAACAGGGCGTGGGTGTTGCCGTGTGCTTTGATGGCATCGTGAGAACGGGCGCGGGCACGCCGTTTGCGTTCGTGCCCTTGTCGGACGTGCCGGGCGTATCATCGCTCTTGGTTCATAAGCGCTTTCAGCCGTTGTCGCGCGCCTGCGACGTGTTCCTGCGTGCCGTTGGAGAGGCGTGCAACGCAGGGCGTACGTAGGTTTATCGTGCGGACTAGCTGTTCTGGACGCGTCCCTGCAAGCGCTGGAGTAGAGTACACCGCGCACCCACAACAGAAAGAGTGGCATGAACCGGCAAGACACACGTGGTTTTTCTCAGCTTGGTCTCTCGCAGAAGACGCTCGATGCCGTGGCGGACTTGGGATATGCGGAGCCAACGCCCGTGCAGACGCAGACCATACCAGTCGTGCTCCAAGGGCGCGATGTGATGGCGGCGGCACAAACGGGCACGGGCAAGACCGCCGCGTTCCTGCTGCCCATACTCAATGAGGTGGGTCGCGTGCGCCGTAGAGAAGGGCCTCTCGTGCTCGTGATTACGCCCACGCGCGAGCTTGCACAGCAGATTGCGGAGGTGGCGCAGGCAATTTGCGTGCACACGCATCATCGCATTGCCTGTGTGGTGGGCGGCGTGGGATATGATCCGCAAAGAGAGGCGTTGCGTCGTGGTTGTGATGTGCTCGTGGCCACACCTGGCCGTCTGCTTGACTTGCTAGGACAGGAGGCGTGCTCGCTTGACCAGGTGGAAGTGCTGGTGCTCGACGAGGCAGACCGCATGTTGGACATGGGCTTTTTGCCCGACGTGCGTCGCATCGTGGCGAACGTTCCCAACGACCGACAAACGTTGCTGTTCTCGGCAACGCTGTCCAACGACGTCCTTGCCCACACGCAGGCATTGGTGCACAGCCCCGTACGTGTGGAGATAGCGCCCAAGGGAACGACGGCAAAAACGGTGACGCAGTACGTGTTGGGCGTTGCCGCCGAGGCAAAGAAGCGCGTGCTGGTGGAGACGTTGCGTCGCGAGGGTTCGAGTCGTGTGATCGTGTTCGTGCGTGGCAAGCATCGAGCTGACCACCTCTGTCGCATACTGCGCAAGAAGGGCTTCTCGTGTGCTTCCATGCATGGGGACCGCACTCAGAGCCAGCGCATCCGAGCATTGGCGCAGTTCTCGTCTGGTGAGGTGGGCGTGCTGTTGGCGACGGACGTGCTTTCGCGTGGCATCGACATTCCCGAGGTGGCGTACGTGGTGAATCTGGATGTGCCTCATGACGCTGAGGATTACATCCATCGAATTGGCCGTACCGGACGTGCCGGTGAGCGGGGATGGGCGCTTACGCTCTGTAGCGCAGACGAATACGACGACCTGCGTCGCATCGAGCGGCTTACAGGCAAGGTGATTCCAGCGTATCCGCGGGCTGATGGGCTCGACGTGGGCGAGGGTGCGCCCGCGCTCGATCCGCGGCGCAATCCGCGTGATCCGCTTCCGGGAAAGCGTCGGCGTGGCAAGGCCACCGCCGCTCAACGTGCGCGAGGTGGGCGATCCAAGCGGCCAAACAACACAGGGGGGAAGGGATAGCCATGGGATTCGTCGAGTTGTTGCTTGTGGCCGTGGGGCTCTCTATGGACGCGTTTGCCGTCTCGGTATGCAAGGGACTTGGCATGCGCAAGCTCAACGTGCAGGTGGCCTTGGTGCTTGCGCTTCTGTTTGGGGGCTTTCAGGCAGGCATGCCTGTTGTGGGGTGGCTGTTGGGGAGCCGGTTCCTGTGGCTCATAGAGCCCATAGACCATTGGATTGCGTTTGGGCTGCTTCTGGTCATTGGCGGCAAGATGATTCTTGACGCCGTCCGCGGTGAGGAAGAGGAGCCGGGAACGTGCGATCGCGTGGCGTGGGGAGAGTTCCTCATGCTGGCAATCGCCACTTCCATCGATGCGCTGGCTGTGGGCATCTCGTTTGCGGCGCTTAATGTGGACATTGTGACGTCCGTTGCCGCTATTGGCGTCACGACGTTTGTGCTGTCGCTCGTGGGCGTATGGGTTGGCCATGTGTTTGGTGCTCGGTACGAGCGCCCGGCGCAGATTGTGGGGGGCATCGTACTTGTGTGCATTGGCATTAAGGTATTGCTCGAGCATATGGGTATGGCACCATGGGTATGAGAGTATCGCGGGAAAGCATGGCTGCTTGTACGACAACGCGGCAACGACAAGAACGAGGACGAAGGCAGGAAGCATGAGGCCGTTGGATAGCTATCCCACACACGAGCGGGACGGCGTTAAGTATCGGTGTGGTCACGTGAGTCCCTTTGGGGCCACTATCCTGAGCGACTACAGCGTGAACTTCTCGGTGTTCTCGAAGGAGGCGACGGCCTGTGAGCTGCTCCTGTATCACCAAGGTGAGGAAGAGCCCTATGTCGTGCTGCCGTTTCCGGACGAATTCCGCGTGGGCAACGTCTTCTCCATGATCGTGTATGGCATAGACTACGAGGAAGTGGAGTACGGCTATCGATTTGACGGACCATACGATCCCAAGGCCGGTCACTGGTTCAACAAGCAAAAGGTGCTCTTGGACCCCTACGCAAAGATGATTGCGGGACGAGAGAAGTGGGGCGCGCTGCCCAGCTCACAGAGTTCGTTTGTGCATAGGGGCAAGGTGATACCCGAGGACTACAGCTGGGATGGAGACAAGCCCCTGGAGATTCCGCTCAACGACCTCGTGATATATGAGGCGCATGTTCGGGGCTTTACCATGGGATCCAACAGCAACGTGAGTCGCAAGGGGACGTTTGTTGGCCTCACCGAGAAGCTACCCTACCTCAAGGAGCTGGGCGTTAACTGCGTGGAGCTGCTGCCTGTGTTTGAGTTTGATGAGCTGGAGAACAGTCGCGTTGTGAATGACAAGCGACTGTACAACTATTGGGGGTACTCCACGGTGGGCTTCTTTGCGCCAAAGGCGGGCTACGCGGCGTCCGGTACCCTGGGATTGGTGGCCGAGGAATTCAAGAACACCGTGAAGCGGTTCCATAAATACGGCATCGAGGTAATGCTCGACGTCGTGTTCAACCACACGGCGGAAGGAAACGAGATGGGACCCTACATCTCGTTTAGGGGCATAGACAACAAGACGTACTACCTGCTTACGCCCGAAGGCTACTACTACAACTTTAGCGGCTGCGGCAACACCATGAACTGCAACAACGCCGTGGTGAGAAACTTCATCCTCGACTGCCTGCGCTATTGGGTGAGCGTCTACCACATTGACGGCTTTAGGTTCGACTTGGCTTCCATCCTCTCAAGGGATGCAGACGGCACGCCCATGAGTAGCCCTCCCTTGCTGGAGGCGCTGGCGCAAGACCCTGTTTTGGGCAAGACCAAGCTCATAGCCGAGGCATGGGACGCGGGTGGGCTCTATCAGGTGGGGAGCTTCCCTGCTTGGGGCCGCTGGGCAGAGTGGAACGGCAAGTACCGAGATTGTCTGCGCCGCTTCGTAAAGAGCGACGCGGAGTGCGGCCCCGAGATGCTGCAGCGGATTCAGGGGTCACCCGATCTCTATGCAAACAGAAGTGCCGAGGCGAGCATAAACTTCATCACCTGTCACGATGGCTTTACGCTCTACGACATGGTTTCGTACAACCAAAAGCACAATGAGGCAAATGGCGAGGCAAACTGCGACGGCGCCAACGACAACAACAGCTGGAACTGTGGCGCGGAAGGTGTCGTGGACGACGAGGAAGTAAATGCGCTGCGCATCAAGCAGGTTAAGAACGCCACCGCTCTTCTGCTGCTTAGCCGTGGCGTTCCCATGATTCTTTCCGGTGACGAGTTCTGCAATTCTCAGGGCGGCAACAACAACGCGTATTGCCAGGACAACGTCACCTCGTGGCTTGACTGGTCGGATTTGCAGAAGCATCAGGACGTGTTTGAGTTCTGCAAACGGATGATTGGGTTTAGGAAAGAGCACCCGGTACTGCGCAGGAAGCAGTTCTATGTGGATACGAACTCAAGCGGTTATCCTGAACTCTCCTTCCATGGTCAGAGGGCCTGGGAGTTTGACGCCACGCGTCCGTTCCACACCTTTGGCTTTATGTTCGCCGAGACGGCGTTAGACCATGGGGCCAAGGAGGACTGCTTCATATACTGCGGCGTAAACACGTACTGGGAGGAGCGGGCGATGGAACTCCCCGTTATTCCCGACGGCATGAGCTGGCACAAGGTGGTGTATACGGCAGACGCCACGCTTGATGAGTGCCCGGTCGCTGAACGGACCGTTACCTTGGCATCGAGAAGCCTTATGGTACTAGTAGGTAGGAAAGAGTCGATTGAGCCCGCTGGTAGTGTTGTGCAGTAAGGGTCAAAACGAACAGGAGGGTGATCACATGAGAAGCATTGAATCGTTTGCGCTTGCGACGTTGCTGAGCGCGTCCGTTGCGCTGGCGGGGTGTGGGCAGGCGCCTGCGGCATCCCAAGGAGGCGCGGCGAACGAGACCGTTGCAAACGAGACCGTTGAAAACGAGACGACGGAGAACGAGACGGCACCCCAAAAGCTCGTTGGTGGCTGGCAAGTCTTCGAAGACACGACGCCTGCTTGCACCGACGAGGAAAAGGCCGTGTTCGACGAGGCGGTTGGCACCTTGGACGGAGTGGGCTACGAGCTGGTGCGCGTGCTTGGCACCCAGGTTGTCTCGGGGAGGAACTACGCGTTCCTCGCGCGGGGTACCACGGTTACGGCAGAACCCGTGACCACGTGGTATGTGGTGGTTGCCTATCAGGACTTGGACGGCAACGTGTCCCTAACGTCGGTGCAACCCATTGACCTTGCCGAGCCCAAGGTCACGAGCGAGACTTCCTCTGCGAACATCGTTGGTGGCTGGGAACTGCTCCCGCCGTCAAACGCGGTGCTCGAGCCCCAGGAAGTGGGTGAGGCCTTCGGCAAGGCGGCAGAATCGTATGCGGACGTGACGCTCTATCCTATCGCCACGCTTGGCTCCCAGGTGGTGAGTGGCACCAACTACCTCGTTCTTTGCGAGGGAGAACCGGCGACGGAGGAGGCGAGGATGCAGCTCTACCTGGGCACCCTCTATGTCGACTTGCAAGGCAACGCGCAGCTCAACGACGTGCGTGGGTTTGATCTGCTCAGCTACATTGGCTAACGCCCACGATATGAATGGGATGAGCGGGCTCGAATAGGGGCTTTTGCATCACGCGCGATGGAAAAAAGAGCGTATCGCTATGCCATGCTTGCGGCAAAGTGGCACAATAGTGGCATGCATACGTGGACGGTATCCAATCAGAAGGGAACAGCTATGTCGGATACTCCCAAGCATCGTTTGGTTACGCGCAGCGACTTTGACGGTTTGGTCTGTGCCATGATCCTCAAGGAGAAGGGTCTTATCGACGACATCAAGTTTGTGCACCCCAAGGACGTGCAGGATGGCAAGGTAGACATTACCTCCAACGACATTACCACCAACCTGCCGTTTGACCCACGCGTGGGTATTGCGTTCGATCATCACGAGTCGGAGCTCACGCGCAACGCCGACGTTGACTTTGGCGGTCGTTACATCATTGACGGAGACGCTAAGAGTGCCGCACGCGTGGTATATGACTACTATGGTGGCAAAGAGGCGCTGCCACGTATCTCCGACGAGCTTATGGAGGCCGTGGACAAGGGCGACTCGGCAGACTTTACGCTTGAGGAGATTCTGGACCCCAAGGGTTGGGTGCTCATGAACTTCCTCATGGACGCGCGAACTGGCTTGGGCCGCTTCCGCACCTTCCGCATCTCCAACTACGACCTCATGATGAAGCTCATCGACCTGTGCCTGAAGCGCTCCGTGGACGAGGTGCTGGCCGATCCCGACGTGCAGGAGCGCGTGGAGCTGTACTTCGACCAACAGGAGCGCTTTAAGAAGCAGGTGGCGGGGCTCGCGCGCGTGGAAGGTCGTGTGGTGGTGCTCGACCTGCGCAACGAGGAGACCATCTATGCGGGCAATCGCTTTATGATTTATGCGCTGTATCCGCAAACGCAGATTTCGGTGCACGTTGCCTGGGGCTTCCGCAAGCAAAACACGGCCGTGATGATTGGCAAGTCCATATTGGACAAGCGTAGCGAGGCCAACATTGGCGAGCTCTGCCTTAAGTATGG
>JAFWMI010000173.1 GCA_017513965.1 Atopobiaceae bacterium | reverse complement strand
GGCACGTCAGTCGAGGTCTTCCTCCTGCAGGCGCTCGATGAGGCTCAGCATGGCATCGACGGAGTTGAAGTTCTCTGCAACGATCTCCACCGGGGGAATCTCTATGTCAAACGTGTCCTCGAGCTCCGGCACAAGTGCGACCATCGACAGGGAGTCAATGTGACGATCCGTGATGAGCGTCGTGCAGTTCTCGTAGTCCACGCCGGGGTTGATGTCCTCGAGCACTTCCAGCAACTGTTCTTTCATGATTGACTACTTCCTTTCTTTTTTGAGTTAGGCGCTCGGCGTGTTGAGCGTGTAGGTTTCTATGCGGTCGCGCACTTGCCGCAGCATCCCTTGCGTGTCGCGAACGAACACGCGGGGCAAGTCGCGGCTGAGGAACAGCGACAGTCCCTCCGTCATGCAGTAGGCGCCTGCTCTCTCGAACACGAGCACGTCACCAACTTGCAGACCCGGCAAAGGCATCTGCTTTGCGAGCACGTCGTTGGTGGTGCACAGGGAGCCGTAGATGTTCCATCGCTCCTGTTCCGTCGCACCCTCGCGCTCTGGGAGGACGTGGCACGCGGGCTGCTGCATCGACATCGCGTGCCCATAGTATACGAGCTGATGCATGCCTCCGTCCACGATTGCGTATCGTTGCCCGCGGATACACTTGGTATCCATGACCGTCGTGGCGTAGGTGCCGCAGGGCGCCGCTATGGCGCGGCCGAGTTCCACCACGATCTTGCCGGGAAAGCGCATGCGTGCGAGGGCATCGCCAAGCGCTGCGAGCTGCTCGTCGTCCTTGGCGCGCGCCACCAAGGCATCCTGCTCAAAGTACTCGACGGGAAGCCCTGCGCCATACTCAAGCTCGAGTTCGCGCGTGGCGTACCCATAGTCGTGCGCGAGCTCCTCCATAAACGCGTCCAGGCGCTCCAGCTCCTTGTTCGTGCGCTTCGCGGACGTGCGCTGGGTGCCCGGGAAGTAGTGAATGCCCCGGAAGTCCACCCATGGGTTATCCTTGCAACGTGCCACCAGCTCGCGGACGTTGGCCTTGTCCATGCCAAACTGGTTTCCGCTGGAAAGTCGGATAAGCACGGGGATGCGCACGCCGGCGTCTTGGGCACATTCCTCGAGCACGTCGTACTGGAGCGTGGACTCCACGGTGTAGCGGCACACTGCATGCTCGCCACTCACGAGCTCACGCATGAGGGCCGGATCCTTGTGGACGCCAGAAACCACTATTTGATGTGCGGATATACCCAGCGACTGGCAAATACGCATCTCTCCGGGCGAACAGACCTCAACGCGTTCCACGGAACGTGCCGCCTGCGTCACGATGAACGGATTCGCCTTCATGGCATAGCACAGCGACACGTGGGAGGGAATCCCCGCCTTAAGATGCGCGATGGTGTCGTTGAGTGTCGCTTCGTCGAACAGGTAGTAGGGCGTCTGCATATTCATGTCCACGTGCGGTCCCTATCTATTTGTTGGCTTGCGCCGGTTTGAGGCAAACAGCTCGCGCCTATCCACCTTGCCGTGCTTGTTGAGCGGCATGCTGTCTACTTGGATGATGTTAGAAGGCCTCATGTGAGGGGGCATGGTGCCTACGACGACGGAGCGAATGTCATCCACGCTCGTCGTCCCCTCGTAGAAGGCATAGAGACGCTTGCGCTTCTCGTCAAAGAAGCATCGGCATCGCTGCACGCCTTCGATGCGCTCGACGACGAGGTCAATCTCTTCCAGCTCAACGCGATGGCCCATGTACTTTATCTGGTTGTCGCGACGGCCACGGAAGAAAAGCTCGCCGTCCTCGTTATACAACCCAAGGTCGCCCGTGCGATACACGAGGGTTGGGATGGTGCCATTGAGTGGGTTTTGCACGAATGCACGGGCGGTTTGTTCGGGCATCCCCACATAGCCAAGCGAAAGGGAAGGACCGCGCACGACTATCTCGCCCTCCACGTTGGGGTCAGTTACCTCGCGCCCGTCTTGATCTATCAGGCGTACGTCGCAATGGTCAAACGCCTTCCCCAAAGGAATGCCGTCCTTGTAGTCGCGTGTTGGCTCAAGCTTGTGGTACAGGCAGTTGCAGGTGATCTCCGTTGGCCCGTACAGGTTGAAGAACGAGGCTTCCGGCAACGTGGATTGCCACTGCCTAAGATGGCGTAGCGGCATAACCTCACCACTGAACGCAACAAGGCGCACGCGCCGCAAGGCGTCGCTGTTGAGCGCGTGGTAGGTGCTCACGATGCAGAGCGCGGCAACTGCCCAAATGAGTACCGTGGCTCCGTTCTGCCGCAGGTATTCTATGAGAGCTGCAGGTTGCATGAATAGCTCGCGCGGGACGATGACCAGGGTCGCACCGGTTGCCAGCGTCGAGTAGATGTCCTTGGTGGACACGTCGAAGTCGAAGGGCGCCTGATTGGCGAGCCGGTCGCTTGCGCAAATGCCCAACGTGGGCACAAACACCTCGATGAAGCTTCTTATGGCGTGGTGGCTTATTGCCACGCCCTTGGGGATGCCCGTTGAGCCGGAGGTAAAGAGGATGTACGCGGGATCGGTTTCGAGCGCATGACGCCGGACGTCGTCTAGTAAGTCTGCATCCACATCCGACGTCGCGAGGTCTGCGGCAAGAAGCCAAGTGCATCCCAAACGCTCGAACAATCCGATTCGCTCGTTACCTTTGTGGCCCACAACAACGAGGGGACTGTTGAGCGTATGCAGGATGTGCTCAAGCCGCTCGGTTGGAATCTCGGGGTCAATTGGCACATACGATGCACCAGCATAGAGACTACCGAGCATCGCACAAACGGTGTCGCAGCCCTTTTCCATGGCTATGACCACAGAACGACCCTGAGCGCCCATGCGAGCCAACGCCGTTCCGATGCGCATACAACGCATCATGAGGTCCTCGTAGGTTAACGATGACTGGGCATCGACCACAGCAATGGCACTCGGTGTTCGATTTGCCGAAGCCTCAAGATACGCGAGCACGGTTGAATCTGCATGCATGGAACACTCCTGTCAGTAGTCAAACGAGTGTATCACAGCATCTTGTTCCAAAATCCAAGCTTCACGCCACGCTTGTAGATTCCAAAGGCCTGAGCAAAGTATCCGTATGAGTTAAGGTGCGTCCAATCGGCCCTCAGCGCATGGGGAACCATGCCAAAGGAGGCGCATGCCTTGTCCTGCCCGCTCCTCCTTATGCCGCAGACCTTGAGACCACGTTTGATGAGGTACGTGCGCATGTTGATGAAGCGATCACCAAAGGAGCGGCGAAGGGCAGCCTCCCATGCGGTGTCTTGCAGCCCTTGGCCTTTCTTTAACGGGTCTTGGTTTCTGTCGCCCATAGAGGTTCCGGGATCGTCTGTGTCGCCTATTACCAGGTAGCCCTTGCAGTCAGAGGCACGAATCATGGAGCGATACTGGCTGATGAGCGTTGTATAGTTGTTGTCCCAACCGCCGTTGCTGCCAATCTCCAAAATGAGGATGTCGCCCGTGTGCTCCTGGCCCAACTCCAACAGCTCCGCGAGGGAGTCGTCGTAGCCATAGAAGTCCTCGTCTGGTAGTTCGCCCGACTGCATGGCGACCAGCTCGCTGGACGTGGCACCACCCACGCCAAAGTTGTAGGTCGTAACGCCGCAGAGGTCTTGGAGTATTTCTGGATAGGACTTGTAGCTTGCGTCATAGGAGATCGTGTCCGTTTGGATGACGGCAGGGCTGGCCCCGATGCCTTCTGTCATGCTGTCGCCCCAGCACACGATCTCGCCTTCGCCTGGAGCGACGGTCACGTTGGATGTCGGCTGCGCAAGGGCCAAGGTTGGGCTGAACAACAGCGTTGCGATTGCGCATATGGCCATGATGAGGCGTCTTGTGCTCACTGCGCATCTCTTTCCAATTATGATGCATGGCTTGTTCCTACCAGGCATATTCTAGCCCAGTAGCATGCGGTCGTTGGCAAACTCCGCGCCTGCTGCCTCCTCGAACTTTGCCATGAGGTCGGCGCGGTGTAGCCGCGCTTTCTCTTCGCCGCGTACGTCGTAGATGATGCGACCATCAGCCATCATTACCAGACGATTGCCCATGCGGATGGCGTCATGCATGTTGTGCGTGACCATAAGCGTGGTGAGTCCCGAGCGCTCTACCACCTGTTGCGTGAGCTCGAGGACCTTGGCCGCCGTCTTGGGGTCAAGTGCCGCCGTATGCTCGTCGAGCAGTAACAGGTCTGGCTCCTTGAGCGTGGCCATAAGGAGCGTGAGCGCCTGACGCTGACCACCCGACAGCAATCCCACTTTGTCTGAGAGACGCGACTCGAGTCCCAGGCCCAACGTGGCAAGGGCCTCTTGGTACTCGGTATGCTCCTCGCGGGTAATGCCCCAGCGTAAGGTTCGCCTTTGACCTCGGCGTTTGGCAAGTGCGAGGTTCTCGTCAATTTGCATGTCTGCCGCCGTGCCACGCATGGGGTCTTGGAACACGCGGCCCAGGTACTTGGCACGTGCGTGTTCCGAAAGGCGACTGATGTCGTGGCCGTCGAGCGTTACCGTGCCGGAGTCGAGCGGATAGACGCCGGCAATCATGTTGAGCATGGTGGACTTGCCGGCGCCGTTGCCACCAATCACCGTAACGAAGTCACCCTTGTCCAGATGCAGGTTGAGTTCGTCAAGCGCGACCTTCTCGTTTACGGTGCCGGGGTTGAAGGTCTTTCGAACGTTCGCGAGGGTGAGCATCTATGCCTCGCCTCCCTTCGCGTACGAGCGTCGGAGCTGGTAGCGCTCCCACATAACGGGCACGGCAAGCGCTACGGCCACGATGCATGCGGAGAGGAGCTTCATGTCGTTGGCATCCATGCCTAGCTGCAGCACGATGGCGCGAATGAGGAAGTACACGACGGAGCCAACCAAGGCGGCTATCAGCCGGCTCGAGAAGGAGCGCAGCTTGCCGGGGGTGAGCCGACCGAGTACCTCGCCAATCACGATGGCGGCGAGGCCAATGATGATGGCGCCGGTCCCCATGCCAATGTCGGCGTACTTCTGGCTTTGGCAAATGAGCGCTCCAGAGAGGCCGACCAGGCCGTTGGAGAGCATGAGGGCAATCATTTTGGTGGTTCCCGTATTGATGCCCAATGCGCGTGACATGTTCTCGTTGTTGCCCGTCGCGCGCAACGCGCTGCCAATCTCGGTGCCAAAGAACCAGTAGAGCGCTGCCACCATGGCTATGGCGATGAGGAGTCCCACCACGATGGTTACCGTTGCCTGCGGCGCGCCGGTTACCTGCGCGATGCCCGAGAACACCGTGTCGTGCTTGAGCAGGGGCACATTGGACTTGCCCATGATGCGCAGGTTGATGGACCATAGGCTAATTTGCGTGAGGATACCCGCGAGGATCGCGGGGATGTCGAACAAGGTGTGAAGCAGCCCTGTTACGGCTCCGGCGGCAACGCCGGCAAGGGTGCCGGCTAGGAGTGCGAGCCAGGGGTCGCAGCCATGCTCAACCACGAGGATGGCACATACGCAGCCGCCTAGGGCAAGGCTTCCATCGCAGGTGAGGTCGGCGATGTCGAGCAGCTTGTAGGTGATGAATACACCAAGCACCATAATGCCCCACAGCACACCCTGCGAGACGGCACCTTGCATGGCCAGTAGCATAAGGCCTCCAATGTGTTAGAAACCCCGGCGGAGCGCATGTCCGCCGGGGCATGGGACCAATGGGTACGGTAGTTACGCGGACGTATTGCCTAGTGTCTTCCACACCTCTGGGTCGATGCCCAGCTTCTCGGCCTTCGCCTCGTCGTACAGCAACTCGAGCTTGTCGGAGGGATAGTATTCGATGGGCATGGTGGCGGGGCTGGCGCCTTCGGTGAGGATGCGCACGGCCATTTGGCCTGCGAGCTTGCCCAGCTCTTCGTAGCTGATGGTGTAGGTGCAGAGCGCGCCGGCGTTGAATTCGCCCGCCTCGCCCGCGATTACGGGGATGTTGTTGTCGTCTGCCACCATGGTTACCGTAGACATGCCTGCGGCGATGGTGTTGTCCGTGGGCGTGTAGATGACGTCCACCTTGCCGGCCATGCTCTCCACCACCGACTGGATCTCGTTGGAGCTCGAGACGGTGAAGTCGGTTGCTTCGAGGCCCAGGGATTCGCAGGCTTCCTTGGCCATGGCTGCCTGGAGGTCGGAGTTGGATTCGGCGGTGCACCACAGCACGCCGACCTTCTTGGCATTGGGGAGGACGGTGTGGAGCATCTTGATTTGGTCCTCGACGGGTGTGAGGTCCGAGGAGCCCGTGATGTTGCCACCGGGTGCGTCGTTGGAGTCCACGAGACCAGAAGCGGCAAAGTCGGTTACGGCGGTGCCAACGATGGGAATCTCGGTGGTAGCTCCGGCACAGGCCTCGACAGCGGGGGTGGCAATGGCAAGAATGAGGTCGTCGCCGTCGCCTACGAGCTTGGCGGCGATGGTTTGGCATGCAGACTGGTCACCCTGCGCATTCTGCTGGTCAATCTCATAGGCAATGCCGGATTCCTTGAGAGCCTCCTCAAAGCCCTTGTTTGCGGCGTCGAGCGCCTCGTGCTCAACGAGCTGCAAAACGCCGATCTTGTAGGTCTTGCCGGAGTCTGCGGTCGTGGTGTTTGCCGATGGCTGTTCGGTGTTACCGGATCCGCCGCCGCAGGCAGCGAGTCCAAACGCGGCGATGCCGCTTCCCAGGAGCGTGAGTGCGTTCCGGCGCGAAATGTTGGTCATCCTTCTCTCCCTTGTGGTGTTCGCTCGGCAGTGCGAGACATGCGAGCGTCTTGTGTCCCTCTGCAGGGTCTTTGCAACCGTATACGCCATTTGATTCAGATGTGTTACGCCCCATGATGCGTATTCCAATCGTTACAAAGCCTTTTATAACGGCATTTCTAGACGGTAATACGGCTCCTTGGTGAAGGGAGATGACGGTTTCGTCATCTTCTCGGCGGATTGGGATCTTTTCGAGCAATCGACCGTTCCGTGATGGGCAATGGTTCACAGTTTGCTCCCAATTGGCGGCTTCCCGTGCTGCTTGCCCCTATCCGTTAGGGCTCTTGCGCACAGGCGAGTCGTATTAGTGTGAAATCTTCCAGCCATTTGGGGTGGCCAACTGGGGTTTTTTCATTATTGATGTGAAGAATTCGCACTGGCTAAAATACACAGCGCGAATTCTTCACATCAAAAGTGGTAAAAAGCCTGTTGGCGGTCAATCGGTGGGTTTAAATTTCACACTAATTGTCCGTCGGACGGGACGTAATGTACCCTCCTTCCTGCTTCCGAGTGCTTTCCGACCGGGACGTAAGAGGGGACGGGGTTCCCGTTGCGGAATCCCCGCTTAAACGCCGTGTACGACGCGAGCCATGTTTCGAACATAATCGCATACGGGCTCAACGCACGTCTCGCCAAGCTCGCCAATCATCCTCACGATTGCCGACCCCACAATCGCTCCGTCGGAGACTCCTGCCATACGCTCGGCCTGCTCCGGTGTGGAGATGCCAAACCCTACGGCACAGGGTAGGTCCGGACGCTCCTCCTTTACGAGCCCCACCATGGCGCCGATGTCGGTGGTTATCTTGCTGCGCACGCCGGTGACGCCCAGCGAGCTTACGCAGTACACGAATCCGCAGGCGTCACGCGCGATGGCGCGAATGCGCTCGTGCGACGTGGGCGCAATGAGGCTCACCACGTCGAGTCCCGCCTCCGCAAACGGTACGGCAAACTCTTCCTTTTCCTCGTGGGGCACGTCGGGAAGGATCACACCGCCCATGCCGAGCTCTGCCTGGCGCGCCGCAAACCGGTCGATGCCGTATGAAAACACTACATTGGCGTAGGTCATAATCACCAACGGAACGTCGCAGGTCTTCCGTACCCGCGCCACCATGGCAAACACATCGTCGGTCGTCACGCGGTTGCGTAATGCTCGCAGGTTGGCGTCTTGGATAACCGGACCTTCCGCCGTGGGATCCGAGAAGGGAATGCCCAGCTCAATGAGGTCGGCACCAGCCTCGGCCATGCCCAAGACGAGCTGTTCGGTAACCTCGAGCGTTGGGTCTCCGGCAGTGATGAACGGAATGAACGCCTTGCCGTTGGGGCTTGCGGCAAAGGCCTGAGCGACGCTACTCATGGAGGTCCTCCCCTCGATAGCGGGCGATGGCCGCGACGTCCTTGTCGCCACGGCCCGATAACGTCACCACGATCGCTTGGTCTGGGCGCATGGTGGGTGCGAGCTTGATGGCATGCGCCACGGCATGGGCGCTCTCTATGGCGGGAATCACGCCCTCGGTGCGACTGAGGTACTCGAAGGCATCCACGGCCTCGTCGTCGGTAATGGCCACGTACTCGGCGCGACCAGAGTCGTGAAGCGCCGCGTGCTCGGGTCCCACGCCCGGGTAGTCGAGGCCTGCGCTGATGGAATACACGGGTGCGATTTGGCCGTACTCGTCTTGGCAAAAGTAGCTCTTCATGCCGTGGAAGATGCCCAGGCGCCCGGTGCTGATGGTCGCTGCCGTCTCCCAGGTGTCGATGCCGCGGCCAGCCGCCTCGCATCCAATAAGCCGCACGCCCTCGTCGCCAATATAGTGATAAAAGCTACCAATGGCATTGGACCCGCCGCCCACGCAAGCAAGCACGGCATCGGGCAAGCGACCCTCTGTGGCAAGCATCTGGGCACGACTCTCGCGGCTGATCACCGCCTGGAAGTCACGTACGATGGTGGGGAAGGGGTGCGGGCCCATCACTGAGCCCAAGCAGTAGTGAGTGTCGTCGATGCGGCTCGTCCACTCGCGGAAGGTCTCGCTCACAGCGTCCTTGAGCGTAGCAGTGCCTGCATCCACGCCACGCACCTCGGCACCGAGCAGCCGCATGCGGTACACGTTGAGTGCCTGGCGCTCCATGTCCTCGCGACCCATGTACACCACGCACTCCATGCCCATGAGTGCCGCCGCCGTGGCGGTGGCTACGCCGTGCTGGCCGGCGCCCGTCTCGGCAATGAGCCGCGTCTTGCCCATGCGCTGCGCCAGCAGTGCCTGGCCCAGCACGTTGTTTATCTTGTGTGCGCCGGTGTGATTGAGGTCCTCGCGCTTGAGGTACACCTTGGCACCACCCAAGTCGGCCGTCATGTTCGCCGCAAAGTACAGCAGGGAAGGTCTGCCGGCATAGTTGTTGAACAGGTCTGTGAGCTCGGCGTTAAAGTCCGGGTCGGCCTTGTAGTGGTCGTACGCCTCTTCAAGCTCAAGAACGGCGTTCATGAGCGTCTCGGGAATGTACTGGCCTCCATGGATGCCAAACCGTCCGCGCGACGCGCTCGAGTTGCTCATCTTGCTCCTCTCACGGCAGCGACTGCTGCCAGCATCTTGTTGGGGTCCTTTACCCCGTTTGTCTCTATGCCGCTGCTCATGTCCACGGCCCAGGGATGCACCGCCTCAATGGCTGC
>JAFWMI010000172.1 GCA_017513965.1 Atopobiaceae bacterium | reverse complement strand
CGGAGAGCTCTCGCCTTGCGATCCCTGCGGTAGTGTCGTCACCTGACGACACTATGCCGTTGTTCTGCTCCGCAATCGTCATCAGCTCGTTTCTCATTCGTGCTCCGCTCGAAGAACAACCATGCTACCGTCTTTAGTATACGTAGCATGATTGTACGGTCAAGCGAAGCTTCCCATCTCCTGTGGCGAGAACCTGCGCTCCATGACTTCGTCGATGGTCGCCGCGGCAGCCTGCTTGGCGTTGGCGTCTGCGCTCGCGCAGATTGCCCTCTCGTATCCAGTTCAACGCACCCGTGTCCGCTATCGGTAAGGAAGACTGGGGGACCAGGGCTAGCCCGCCTAAGGACGTCGGTGTAATTGCGCAGGTTTGGGACTGACATGACGGTAGGTATGTGACATCCCCGAGAGCTGTTGCGGGAACCTCTTTTAGCCGCTAGTCGAGCCGCTTCCGCCTTGCCTGCTTAAGCCAGTTCCTCTTGAACGAGCCGATCCCGCCGAAGAACTTGTCGTATGTGCCGCCCGCTTCCTTGGCGGCATACTTGACGGCGGCGAGCTCGACTGTGCAGAGGTAGTCAGCGACCTGGGCGAGGCGGTACTCGGTCATGGTGGTACGCCTCTTCTCGATAGCCTGCTTCGACAGGGCGAAGCTCACCGACTCGTCGAGGGCCCTCTTCACGATGGCCTGCCCGTTGTCGTAGTAGACCTTGACGTGGTCGAATCCCTGGAAGAACTCGAGGTGGTCGAACAGCATGCCCGATAGGTCGCGCTTCATCCTGGCAGCGAGCTTGGAAGCGTCCTCGAACTCGCTCCTCCTGTAGACAAACGTCTTGTAGCGGATGGGAAGGCGCTGCACGAGGACGTTGAAGGCGACCAGGAGATCCTTTCGCTGAGATAGCTCGAGGTTCGCGTAGTCCCCATGCCCGTTCAGCAGTGGCTCGGAATGAAAGGGAATGTTGGGAAGGTCGCGAAGGGTGAGGTGGCCCTCATAGTTTCCGATTACCCGCGCAATGGGATCAGCCTGGTCATGAACGACGAGCGTGAGCAGAAAGTAGCGGTCATGATTTGTTTTGTCGCCGCTCTCGTCCGCGAAAATCGATAGCTCACGCAAGACAAACCTCCCCAAATAAACAAGATGCCGGGGGATAGGCCCCCGGCGCTTGGAGGTAGCACCTATGTCGGCACCACCACTACCTTTATACCACAGGGATCCTCCGTTTACACCGGGTTTCAAGCGAAGCTCCCCGTCTCCTGCGGCGAGAGCCTGCGCTCCATGACCTCGTCGATGGTCGCAGCGGCCGCCTGCTTGGCGTTGGCGTCTGCGCTTGCGTAGATGTTGAGCGTCATGGCTGCGTTCGCGTGCCCCAGGATCGAGCTTACGGTCTTGACGTCGATGCCCTCGGTGATGGCGAAGGTCGCGAAGGTGTGGCGCAGGTCGTGGAAGGTCGGTCGCCTGCCCTGCGTGCCCACGAGCCCCATGGAGTCCGCGAGCTCCTTCCAAGGCCTCCAGAGGCCGTGCGGCTTCATGTAGGAGCCGTCAACGCCCCCGAGCACGTACATCTGGGCCATGCGCTCGTCCGAGGGCGTTATCCCGGCCACGATGAGCTCGGTCTCCTGCGCGTCGCGCCTCGCCTTGAGCTTTGCCGCCAGCACGCGCGGTATTGGCACGTCCCGGATGCTGCTGCGGGTCTTGGGTTGCTTCACGTAGTACTTGCCGTTGTCGCGGGCGACCGACCTCCTCACCCAGAGCGTGCGGCCCCTGAGGTCGACGTCGGTCCACCTGAGCCCGCAGAGCTCTCCCTCGCGCATCCCGGTGCAGAGTGCCATGAGGACGGCGAGGTTGAAGGGCGTCTCGGCCGCCGCGTCAAGGTAGGTGAGCAGCGCGCGGCGCCTGCGGTCGTCGAGGGCGTTGGGCATCGGAGCCTCGAGCTTGGGAGGCTTCACGGACATGAGCGGGTTCTTGGGGATGAGGTCTGTCTGCACGGCGTGCTCGCAGGCGCTCTTGAGCAGCACGTGGGCCTTCCTCACCGACACGCTCGAGAGCCCGTCCTTGAGGAGCTTCGCCTCCCAGGCCTGAACCTGGGCGGAGTTGAGCTGCGAGAGGCGGACCCTCCCCAGGCCGTTGGAGACGTACTTGGCGTAGGAGCGGTACCCGTTGATGGTGGATCGCTCGAGCGAGCGCGTGCGGTCGAGGTTGGAGATGTAGGTCTCGAGGTACTCGTCGACCGTCATGGTGGCCTTGGCGACCTCCACCTCCCGCTCGTGCTCGTCCTCGAGCTCGAGCCTCAGCTCCGCGAGCTCGCGCTTTGCCTCGGCGATTCCCTGCGCCTTGAGCGTGCGCACGGTCTGCCGCCACTCTCCGCTCGCGTCCTTGTACTTGAAGACGCCTCTGAAGGGCGCCTTCTTGCCGCGTATAAACGCGTTAGTGTAGTGCATAGAATCCGTCCCCTCGCCTTGCACCAAACGTGCACCAAATCGCTTGGTGCACGTGCACCAAACTTGGGCGTCCGGTGCTTCCTGTCATGGCGAAGGTTACACGGCATTGCGCCGTTTACGTGGCGATATCCGCGAGCGTGTCCCGCGCTGGCAAGGAAGTTTACCCAGCGTGTCCAACTGGGGGTCAAGGGGTCGCTGGTTCGAATCCAGTCCACCCGACCAGAATTCTCCGAGGTCAGAGACTATGCTCTCTGACCTTTTGTTTTCACTCTGATGAGCTGTCGGCAGAGAAGTAGCAGAGGTGGATCTACGTTGAGGAACCGGGCTCAGCACTCGTATAGGTATCTGCCACGGGGCCGCGGTCGCGGATCTCTCGCGTGGACATCCACCTGCCGTCGCGAGTAGACCACCACATCTCATTCTCGGCTGTTGGTGCGGGGATTGCCCCCTCTAGCTCTACGGGCCATGACGCGTTCACAATCCACTTCTTGAGGTTGTTGCAGCCTACAAATATGTCCTTCGCGTTCGTTACCTTCGAGGTGTCAAAGCCAGAGAGGTCAATTTCCGTCAGGCTCGAGCAGTACCTG
>JAFWMI010000017.1 GCA_017513965.1 Atopobiaceae bacterium | reverse complement strand
GCGGCCTCGGCGCTCGCGATTCCAGCGAAAAGGGCCTCGGAATCCGCCGGGATTCGCTTCGCCGAGGGTCCGTTCGCCGAGATTCGCTTCGCCGAGGGTCGGGCGGCCTCGGCGCTCGCGATTCCAGCGAAAAGGGCCTCGGAATCCGCCGGGATTCGCTTCGCCGAGGGTCCGTTCGCCGAGATTCGCTTCGCCGAGGGTCGGGCGGCCTCGGCGCTCGCAAAGCCAGCGAATCAGCCCTCAGCGTTTAAGATTCCAGCGAAAAAAAACCTCAGCGTTGCAGATTTCAGCGAATCGACCCTCGGCATTCGCAAAGCCAGCGAATCGACCATCACTGCACATACCCCAAACGCAGCAGAGAACCCCGTAGATGATTAACCCCTTGGCTCATAGAGCTCGTAGCGTGCGGCATCCTCGGGGCCAACCTCGCGTATCACGCGACACGGGTTTCCCACGGCCACCACACCCGAGGGAATGTCCTTGGTCACCACGCTTCCTGCACCAATCACCACGTTTGAGCCAATGGTCACGCCCGGACACACGAGTACGCCCATGCCAAACCACACGTTGTCGCCCACCGTTATGGGCAGGGCGTACTCAAGACCCAGATTACGACGCTCGGTGTCCACAGGGTGGCCAGCCGTGCTAAACACGCAATTGGGGGCAATAAAGACATTGCTACCAAACGTCACCGCGGCCCCATCCAAAATCACCAACCCATGGTTGGCATAGAAGTTCTCGCCAAGCCGAATGTTCTTGCCATAGTCACACCAAAACGGCGGGGTCACGTGGGCATGCTCACCGCACGAACCCACAATGCCCGCAAGCCGCTCGTGAAGCTCTGCACGCCGAGTAGGACGCACCTGGTTGTAGTCGTAGCAAAGCTCCTTGCACTCGTCGAGCGCCTTGAGCACCAGCTTGTCGAAGTTCGCGTCATAGAGCCGGCCGTTAGTGTTGCGAATCATCGCGGCGACCTTGTCACGCGTTCCCTCCATGTGCCCCCCTATTTCCCAGCTCCGGCACGGAGACGTTCGACGTCCAGCATCCCCACCCTATTCGCCTGCAAAAGCATCTCAAACTGCAGCATCATCTGGTTTGCAGCCCCCGCAAAAATGCCAAACACCACGTCGAAGGTCATGGCGTCAATGAGCGCCGAGTCGGGTATGCCTAACGTTTTGAACAGCACCACGTATGCCAGTAGGTTTGCCCCGGGAACGGGCGGTGTGGCCACAAACACCACCACGGCCATAACGGCTGCCGAGACATGCCAGAGCGCGTCGGTACGTATACTAAAGAGCTGCGCAGCATAAAAGGTAAACAAGATGGTGCCAATGGCACTTGCAGGCATGTAGAGCACCAGCCCTTGGGGCAGGGACTCCTTGGTGTATTCCCGATCAATACCCAGCTGCTTGCTACAGGAGTCCTGCACCTCTCCAAACGAATCGTCGAGCGACCCCGTTCTCAAAGCCGTAATAAACGGCGGCAGCACCTTGCGGAGCAAGATGAACGGAGACGTGCGCATGCGCATGGAAATAGCCAGCACAAGGATGATGAGCACCACAATCGTTACGAGCAACGCCAGAGACAGTGGCTGCCAGATGCCCACCAAAACCTGTAGACTTCCCTGCCAGTGCTCAAGGCACAAGAATGCGCACACGAACGGCGGCACGAGCACACTCATCCATCCCGCCAGCTGCAGGCCTATCATGTTTGCCTCGCGCACACCACGCTTGATGGTGGACGTTTTGCTTCCCATGCGTATGAGCACATAGCCCAGCACAAACGACAAGAACAGCAGCTGCTGGGTGTTTGACTCCACGAACGGCTCAACGACGTTGCCCGGAACCACGCGCAGCATGTTGTCGAACAGCTTGCGTACGAGGTTTTTGTCCAAGCCCACGATTCCGTACTCGAGCGGGAAGATCACCAGACCAAAGAGCATGGCAAAGGCAACGGCGAGCACACTCAAAGCGAAGTAGCGTACGATTACGCGCACACTGTTGCCGCCCCGCTGTTCTATGCCACGCGTGTTGAGCATCGTTGTTGCCACCGTGCAAAACACGATGGGACCAGAGATGGCGTTGAGCAAGCGGTGCCATACGTCGTAGACGGGTATGAAGAGAACGTCGGTCAACGCCGTTCGCACGTATTCGGGCATAATGAAATTTCCCAAGAGTCCAAGCGACATACCCCCTATGATTGCCCAGGCAATTCTTATGGTGGGGTTCATGCTGCGGTGGGGTATGCGAAGCTTGAGGATGTTGCACTCGCCATCGTAGCCGTACTGCACGTGGATGCCGATGGCCGTGCGCAACGAGCTGTCCCAGCCCCCGAGGTCCTTCTCCGAGTTTCCCAGTGGGTTATACGGACGTCCCAGAATCTCAAAGCGCAGGCGGGGCATGCCAAATCGCATGTAAAACAAAACCGTGAAATTGGTCTGGTCATCCATGCGACCCTGCATACGAAGCAAGACCTCCTCGGCAAGCAGCCGTACGCGCGTGCGATTCTTGCGTTCCACGCCCACCTCGCGCGCAAGCGCGTCGAACCACTCAGAGAACTCATCGATGCCCACAGGCTGCAGCGCAAACGTCTTTTCGAGCGGCTTTATTCGCATGTGTCTTTCTCCCGCTTGCATCCAAACCTAGTCTCGTATGCTACCACAGGTCACCATGCCTAGTTGCAGGACCTCGTTGGCCGCGTGAGCGCAAGCAGATGGTTGGCATGGTTATGTCGTCTGACTGTTCGGCACCTGCGGTCCAAACGGAAAGGTCCTCGCGGATGGCCTCGTCGAGCTCACACGGTGTGAGATCAACGCACGCGTCCACCAAGGTCTTGAGCCGCTCCTCCCCGTAGAGCTTATGCTGGGTGTTCATGGCCTCGGTAACCCCGTCGGTATAGAGCAGCGACGCATCGCCGGGTCCCAGCACGAGCGTACGACTCTGGTATGTGGCGAGCTCCGAGAACCCCATGAGGGGGCCATCGCTCTCGCGCAGCCACTCCCAGCGTCCCTCACGCAACAGCAGCGGCTCATTGTGTCCGGCATTCACGTAGGTGAGCGTTCCCGTATGCAAGTCGAGTATTCCTGCCCACACCGTTACAAACGTGAGCGCGTCGTTGCCCTCGCTCAGGTGCGTGTTGGCCAGCGAAATAGCACTGGCCAAGGGCAAGCCAGCCTGCATGCAGGAGGAAAGCTCGTTCTTTGCCCGCATCATATACAGTGCGGCGGGAATACCCTTACCGCTCACGTACGCCATGCAAAACCCCAACGTATGGTCGTCCACCCAAAAGTAGTCGTAAAAATCTCCCCCCACCTCGCGCGCAAGCACCATGGAGGCATACAGGTCCAAAACGCCATGGTTTGGCACCTCCTTGGGCAAGGCGCTCTGCTGGATGGCACGCGCCGCAACGAGCTCGCGCTCCATACGTTGCTCCGCCTCGCCAATCCAACGTTTGAGCGCGTCCACCGTCTCGTTAATTTGGGCCGAGAGCGAGGCAAACTCCACGCTCTCGGTCTCGGTTACGAGTTCGTCCAAATCTCCGTTCACGATGCATCCGAGCGATGCATTCACGCGGTTTATGGGCCCTATCATCACCTTGCGCAACAATAGGCTCCCTAACGCATAGGTAACCGCCAACATGGCCAGCGCCACGAGCGACGCACCTGCCATGGTCTCGCGACGCTGGTCAAAAACGGTTGAGAAGGGCATCTGCACAATTACCTGACGCCCATCGTCCATGGTTTGTGCGCAAGCGTAGGCAATCTCGGTAAGACCCGACGTGCCAACCTGCAGCGTCTGCGCCATGGAGCCAGACTGCGCCAACGATGCCACAAACGACGCACCCTCCTCACCGAGTACTGTTTGCAGGGCCTCCCCCTCACGGTAGGAAGGGTTGTTCGAGCACGTGACCACGCCATCCTCAATTACCATGAGCGTGCACTGCCCCTGCAAATAGTTCTCGACGATGTCATGCTTGGCGTCTTGGTCGCTCACGTACGTGAGTATGCTGCGCATGGCACGCCATGCGTCATTGCGGTCGGCACGCGTAATCGCCACAAAGCACGCTGCAAAGGCCGCGACGAATACGACCGTGAGCACACCGAGCATTTGAGAGCGAACAATGGTGCGCACGCTCATGTAGGGGCGACGCTCGTACCAATGCTGCACGATGGCGTCGAAAGCAAGCGTGGTCCCCACCATAAGGACCACGTCACACACCGCCTGTGCCACGGGCGAACCAAGCTCTGCACTGGTGAGCACGGAGTCAAAGGGCCCAATGCGCACGCTGCCCGAAAATACGACGCTCGCCGCAAGTGCCGGAACGACACACGCAGCGGCAAGCGCAAGGGCTCTGCGCACTCCCCGAGGCTCGTTCTTTTTCCGGGAGCGAAAAACCACGGCGCACAACAGCCCAAAGACCAGTCCCACGAGTGCATACACACCACAAAGGCCGGGGGTGCCGTAAGGACCAAGCACTTCTCCACAATGTCGAGCGGTTCGAGCACGGCATGAGCGCACAAGGCCACAGCCGAAAGCAGTCCCTCGAGCGCTCCAAGAGGCGCTCCGAGCAACAGCGACGTAGCCGCTATGGGGGCAAGCAGCCCCATCACGTAGCACAGGCGCACGTCCAACGGCGCCACCAAGACAAAGCCCAACCTCAGGAAGCACATTGACACCGAGGTTATGAGCAGGGCAACCCACACGAGCATGCGTACTCGGGGACGCTCCGAGCCCAGTAAACCCTTCCAGCCCATTGGGGAGGACCACCATGTCTGAATTCAAAACGAAGATGGAGGGTGCCGCACTACTGGTCGTACCCGAAGGCATTATCGACGTAAACAATGCGCCGGCTTTTCACGAAGCGGTGAGCAACTCGATGGCGGGCGTAACCGAGGTGATCTTTGACTTCGCTGACCTTGACTATATCTCGAGCGCAGGCCTACGCGTGCTGCTCGCCACCCAAAAGGCGCTCGGTGTACCAGGAGCCGTGCACGTTCGCAATGCGTCGGCCGACATCCTGGAAGTCCTCACCATAACCAAGCTCTCCCAATTCATGACCATAGAGTAGGTGATAGCCATGGGCATTAAAGATGCTGTGGGCTAGACCGTAGCAGCGGTAGCCAAGGACCGAATGAACCAAGTTATATCCGCCGTCCTCAAGCGGCGATCATACAAGGTGTTGCATGCCGCAGACGCAAGCAGCCGCGTGGCAGACAAGACCAATCGCGACCTGCTCCTGCGTTTGCTCGACGACAACAAACACACCGAGTACGGGAAGAAGTACGGCTTTGCACACATCCATAACGCCGACGACTACCGAGCCAGCGTGCCGCTCACGACCTATGACGACTACGAGGAAGCCATCGATCGCATGACCGAGAAGGGCGAGAAAAACATTCTTACCGCCTACCCGGTGGTGTACTACGCCAGCACGTCGGGCACCTCAGGCGCCCCAAAGAAGATACCCGTCTCGGACAGGGGTCTTGAGGTATTCCGCAACTACTCCTCGAGCATGTTCTTCTCGGTCATGTCGGAGTTCTACAAGAACACGATGTTCAAGAACGTTCCCGACGGCTACTGGCTCGCCGTAATGAACTTTGCACAGACGCCCCTGCCCGACGGCACGATGTTCGGCTCGATTAGCGCCGCATGCCTAGACGACGAGGCACTCAAGGCGGTGCCGCATTTCTTGAGCACCCCACTCGAGGTATTCGCATGCACCGGCGGCGCGAACGTCAAGTACCTGCACGCTCGCTATGGCATCGCTCAGCGCAACGTGACGCAGATTACCGGCCCTTACATCCCGGCGCTGCTCGACCTCATGAACTATATAAAGGACGAGTGGAAGATGCTCGTGGACGACATTCGCGACGGCGCCATAAGTGCCGAAATAACGATGCCTGACGAGCTGCGTGCCAAGCTCGAGGCAGACCTCCAACCCGACCCCAAGCGTGCGGACGAGTTGGAGCGCGAGTTTAGCAAGGGATTCGACCGCACCATCATGCGTCGCATCTGGCCCAAACTCTCGGGAATCTCGTCAATCTGGGCAGGTAACTTCAGCTCGTACGCACGCAAGCTGCAGGAGTATAGCGGGCGCTCGATTCCGTACTACACCATGAGCTACGTGTCGTCGGAGGGAATCTTTGGCGTGGCGCGCCACCCACACGACCAGTGCTACGTTATGCTGCCGGGAAGCTGCTTCTTTGAATTCATCCCCGTCAACCCGCAGGACGAGGAAGACGACCCCAACCCGCAGACGGTACTCTTCAACGAGGTCCAGGAGGGCAAGGACTACGAGCTCGTAATCACCAACCAATCGGGCTTCTATCGCTACCGCATGGGCGACGTCATTCGCGTAATAGGCTTCTACAACGAGTCACCCATGATCACGTTCAAGTATCGAAAAAAGAACATCGTATCCATCGCCGGCGAGAAGTTCACCGAGGATCACCTGCTCTCTGCCGTGCGATCCTTCGAACGAAAGACGGGCATCAACATCATCGACTTTTGTATGTATCCGGATCGCGACGCCGAACCTGGCCGCTATGTGGTACTCGTGGAGCCCGAGGAGGCCGTGCCCAAGGAGCGCTACGACGAGTGCCAAGCCATCATGGCCGCCGAGCTCACGCGCGCATCCACATCGTACGCACACTACGTCGCCGGCGGCAACATGGGTGAGCCCAAGCTCATCTTTCTGCAGAGAGAGACGTTCCAGTTCCATCGCGAGATGAAGATGTACGAGATGGGCATTAACGAAAACCAACTCAAGCCCGTACGTGTTCTTGACAAGCCCGAGCTCATCCAGTTCTTCACCCTTCTTGAGGAGCGCTAAGCATGAGGCTGGGCAGGATGCTTGCAGCCGGCACCGCACTCGTTGCAGCTGGCGTAGCGACTCTGTATGGGCCACGCTTGCGTTCAGCCTCCACTGTCCGGCAAATCGCATGCGGCGAGGACGGCTATGGCATCTATTGCCCTGGACGTACGCTATGACTACAGCATCGACCGCATCGTGTCCAAGAACTACGAGGACTCACAGGGCTACATACAGGCAGCGCTTGCCGAGGCATTGCCCCTCGTGCCCGTGCACATAGCCATCGCCGCCACTGGCAGGAGTCACGCCTGGTGCGTGTGACCGGAGAGATCAGCTCAGCGTAGCCGAAGGCCTGGGGCTTTGCGCCGAGCTGGATTGGCCGGTACACCGAAGGGGGCGCGTCCACGTATGGATGTGCCCCCTTCGGTAGCCTGCATCGTGTTGGCCTTTAGCGAATGGCCTCGTGGATGTCTTGCAGTGCGTTGACGCCCGAGTCCTCGCCAGCCACCTTTACGCCAATGCCCACTGCGGAGGCATGGGCTGCGGCCATGGTGGTGATGTAGGGGATGTGCGCGCGGATGGCCGCCTTGCGAATGTAGGAGTCGTCCTGCGAGGACTCCACGTCCGCCTTGGGCGTGTTTACCACCAAGTCGATCTGCCCGTTGGCAATGGCGTCGGTGATGTTGGGCCTTCCCTCGCGCTGCTTGAAGATCACGGCGCACGGAATGCCTGCATCGGCCAGCCGCTCGGCCGTGCCGCGCGTCGCGATTATCTGCATGCCAGCATCCACGAACTCCTGCGCCACCTGCACGAGCTCGTCCTTGTTGCGGTCGGAGATGGACATGAGCACCGTGCCCTGCGTGGGCAGCGCCGTGCCCGTGGCTTCCTGGGCCTTGAAGTAGGCCTCGCCAAAGGTGGGTGCCAGGCCCAGCACCTCGCCCGTGGAGCGCATCTCGGGCCCCAGCACGGGATCAACCTCGGGGAACATGGAGAACGGGAGCACGGCCTCCTTCACGCCATAGAACTTGTAGGTCGCCTCCTTGAGGTTGGCGACGGGAGACGGACGGCCCGTGAGCTCGCCCGTAATGGCGTCGGTGGCGATCTGGACCATCTGGATGCCGCACACCTTGGAGACCAGAGGCACCGTGCGGCTCGCGCGCGGGTTTGCCTCGATTACGAACACCTTGCCGTCCTCGATGGCGTACTGGATGTTCATAAGGCCCACCACGTGCATCTCCTCGGCGATGCGCCGCGTGTACTCCTTGATGGTGGCCAGGTGCTCGTCGTCGATGGAGATGGAGGGCAGCACGCAGGCGGAGTCGCCGGAGTGGATGCCCGCGAGCTCGATGTGCTCCATTACGGCCGGCACGTAGGCGTGCGTGCCGTCGCAGATGGCGTCTGCCTCGCACTCGAGCGCATGCCGCAGGAAGCGGTCGATGAGGATGGGACGGTCGGGCGTCACACCGATGGCCGCCGCCATGTACGAGCGCAGGCTGTTGTCGTCGTACACGACCTCCATGCCACGCCCACCCAGCACGTAGCTGGGGCGCACCATAACGGGATAGCCAATCTCGTGCGCGGCATCCAGCGCCTCGTCCACGGTAACGGCCATGGCAGCCTCGGGCATAGGGATGCCCAGCTTGTCCATCATGGCGCGGAATTCGTCGCGGTCCTCCGCGAGGTCGATCACCTCGGGCGTGGTGCCCAGAATGCGCACCCCGGCCTCCTGCAGCTCGCTCGCAATGTTGAGCGGCGTTTGCCCGCCAAACTGGGCAATCACGCCCAACGGCTGCTCCTTTTGGTAGATGGAGAGTACGTCCTCGGTGGTGAGCGGCTCAAAGTAGAGCTTGTCGGAGGTGTCGTAGTCGGTGGAGACCGTCTCGGGGTTGCAGTTGACGATGATGGTCTGGAATCCCAGCTTGCGTAGGGCGATGGCTGCGTGTACCGAGCAATAGTCAAACTCGATGCCCTGGCCAATGCGGTTGGGGCCGCCACCCAGGATCATTACCTTGTTGCCCGCAAGCGGCTCGCTCGCATCGGGTGCGTTGTACGTGCTGTAGTAGTAGGCGCTATCCTGCGTGGAGCTTACGTGCACGCCTTCCCACGCCTCGGCAATGCCCAGCGCGAGCCGCTGCGCGCGAATGTCCTTCTCGGGCAGGTTGCAAATCTGCGAGAGGTACTTGTCGGCAAAGCCGTCGCGCTTTGCCTGGGCAAGCATGTCGTTGGGAAGCAGCTCGCCGGGATGTGCGCCAACCCACGAGAGGATGGCCTCCTCTTCCTCCACGAGCTCCGCCATCTGCTGAATGAACTCGCGCTTTATGCGCGTGAGCTCGAACAGGCGCTCAACCGAGACGCCCTTGCGCAGCGCCTCGTACATGACGAACTGGCGCTCGCTCGTGGGAAACGCCAGCAGGCGCTCGAGCTCGTCGGCGCTCTTTTGGTTGAAGTCCTTGGCAAAGCCCAAGCCGTAGCGGCCCTGCTCAAGCGAGCGAATCGCCTTTTGGAAGGCCTCCTTGTAGGTCTTGCCAATGGCCATGACCTCGCCCACGGCGCGCATCTGCGTGCCGAGCTTGTCCTCCACGCCCTTGAACTTCTCAAACGCCCAGCGCGCGAACTTGATGACCACGTAGTCGCCCGTGGGCACGTACTTGTCGAGCGTGCCCCACTTGCCGCAGGGGATCTCGGCAAGGGTGAGGCCGCTTGCCAGCATGGCGCTAATGAGCGCGATGGGGAAGCCCGTTGCCTTGGACGCAAGGGCCGAGGATCGCGAGGTACGCGGGTTGATCTCGATGATGATGTCGCGGTCGCTCACGGGGTCGTGGGCCCACTGCACGTTGGTGCCACCAATGACCTTGACCGCGTCAACGATGCGGTAGCTCTTCTCTTGCAGGCGGTCAATGACGGCCTGGTCGATGGTTTGCATGGGAGCGGCGCAAAACGAGTCGCCCGTGTGCACGCCCAT
>JAFWMI010000171.1 GCA_017513965.1 Atopobiaceae bacterium | reverse complement strand
GACACGGAAGAGGTCACAAGTTCAAATCTTGTAACGCCCACCACATTCTCGCAGGTAGATGGAATAAACCGTCTACCTGTTTTGTTTAGGACACTAAACGGGACAACCTGGTAACACGGTAGCCGTTGTTCCGCGAGTGCTACATCGACGGCGTCTGGAACCTGTGCATGGAAATCGCGGAGCTCTTGGGGATGATCCCCCCGGACGCGCCGCTTGCGAAGAGTCCGGTTTTGCATCGCGAGCTCAGGATAAAGACCATTCACTCATCGCTCCTCATCGAGGGGAACATGCTTGGCTCCGATGCGGTGACGGCTATCCTCGATGGAAAGCGCATTCTCGGCGATAGCCATGACATTCTGGAGGTAGAGAACGCCAAGCGAGCCTACGACCTTATCCCCGAGCTCGACCCGTACTCCCTCGAGGATCTCCTCCTCGCACACCGCACGATGATAGAGGGGCTCGTTGCCGAGGCGGGGCGCTTCCGCGCTGGCAACTCGGTTGTCACAAGGTGACTGGTTTTGGGCCACGGCGCAGGAAAAGCCGGGATGGAATCGGGCGAAGTGAAATAATCGGCGAAAATGCCCGAATCCGCGAACGTCGCCAACGAGGCAACCAATTCCAAATGCGGATTAGCTACTATAGTTTTATCTCATATCCAGACGTAAGGAGTGTTGCCATGAGAAGACTCTTCGCAGCATTCGCCTGTTCCATCACCCTCGCTGCAATCCTTGCGCCTGGCCTTGCACTCGCAACCGAGGGTGACGGCCAAACCGGCTTGCAGCTCTCAGTTGCCGCAGACGACTTCGACGAAGATCAATGCTGGTTTCTCGTCGACAGCTACGAAACGGTCGAGCCCGGCGAAGACACCTTGGACCTGACCGCCACGGTCGCGTACCAGGGCTATGGCGAAAGCGACTACAAGCCCGCGATAGTCTCCTACGACTGGTATGAGTACGACGCATGGATGGAAGACGAATCTTTGGCCAGAGGAAAGCACTTGGGAACTGGGCAAACGCTGCACGATGCCGCCGCTTGCGGGAGCGAAGGTGACGCTTGCGAAGACGAGCGCCGCGTACACGGGAAGGACCATCACGCCGTCGGTGAAGTCGGTCGTCCTCAATGGCAAGACGCTCAGATCTGGCACCGACTACGTAGTGAGCGCGAAGTCGGGCAAAAACGTCGGCTCCTACAAGGTGACCGTAGTCGGAAAGGGCTCCTACGAGGGAACTGCTAGCGCCACGTTCAAGATTGCCAAGGCTGCGAGCAAGCTCGCGAAGACCAAGGTGTCCAAGACGCTGAAGGCGAAGTCCCTGAAGAAGAAAGCTGCGACCATCAAGCTGCCCATGGCGAAGTTCGGCGAGGTCACGTGGAAGGTCTCCCAGAACAAGACCAAGAAAGTGCTCGTCCTTACGAAGGACGGCAAGGTGAAGGTGAAGAAGGGCGCGAAGACGGGCGTCTATACCATGAAGCTCAAGGCAAGCGTGAAGGGCACCTCCAACTACAATGCCCTAAAAAACAAGGTTGTGACGGTGGAGGTCAAAGTCAAATAACCGCCGGTTCACTGCGCGCGGAGGAACTTCACGAAGTCCTCCTCGGGCATGGGCCTGGCATAATAGTAGCCTTGGATGTAGTCGACGCCCATTGACGTGAGCTCTGCCGCCTGCTCGGCGGTCTCCACGCCCTCAATGAGCACGTGCTTGCCGATCGACGCCATCATTCGGATGCTACGCTCCAGGACCTCGTGGGCGGAGGGGTCGTCGAGGGCGTCCGCAAAGCTCTTGTCGAACTTTACGAGCGAGAACGGCAGCCGTAGCGCGCGGGTCACGTTGGAGTAGCCCGTGCCGTAGTCATCCAGCGAGAAGGTCATGCCGGCATCGGCGAGGGTGCGTACGTTTGCCTCGATGGCCTCTTGCGAGAATGCCGAGGAGGTCTCGGTGATCTCGAGGTTGATTCGGGCGGGGTTCACGTTGTGACGCTCCACAAGATCGAGCAGCTCGCCTGCCAGTTGCGGACGAATGCACTGGTCCACGGAGAGGTTGACCTCCACGTAGTCGAGCCCAAGCGCGTCTAGGTCCGACTCGCCCAGGAACGCGCAGATCTTGTCCAGGAGGATGGAGCCTACCTGCACGATGGCTCCGCTCTGCTCGGCCTCGGGGATAAAGAGCGATGGCGGCACCCATCCAAAGTCCGGGTCTTGCAGCCGCACCAGCGCCTCCGCCGTGGCGAAGCGGCCCGTGGTGACGCAGTAGATGGGCTGATAGTAGATTTGGAAGGAGCGCTCCCGGATGGCCCGTTCCAACAGGGAGGGGAGCGCCATGTTGAGCGCGAAGTCGGGCTGCCGCGAGAGCGCCTCGTAGGTGGTGGCGCGTGAGTCCGGCACCAGGTGAGAGAGACGTCTGACGAAGATGGCCAGCTCCTCAGGGCTCGACACGTCCTCTGGTGCCCGCACGACGCAGGAGCGTATGCGCACGAGCGACAGGCGACCGGGGTGGCTCTTGGCGTCGCGTGCCTTGTGCTGGTCATGCGTCCTCTGTGCGATGCCGAGGGCGCGGTCTGCATCCGGGTTGTTGGGTACGATGCAGAACAGGCCGTTGCGCAGGTAATAGAGCACGTCACCACGTGAGAGCTGCTCGCTCAGGCGAGACGACACCCCCGCCACCAGGCTATGCAGTTCGTCCGCGCCCAGGAGCTCTCGGAGCTTGTCTATGTCCAGGATTTCCAGATACACGAGGCACAGCGGCTTGCCCGTGGCGAAGCATCGGTGGCAGAGGTCGTGGTATGCGTTGAGGCTTGCGGCGGCGACGAGCGAGTCAAGTTGGTACTCCGGTCGCAACACGAAGGTGGAGACCATAAGAAGCCCAATCGCGGTGAAGAACATCTCCACACGCAGGTGTGGGAAGTGGAACTGGATGTAGACGGCCATGAAGATGAGGGGGTAGAGCAACATCAGCGTTGAGAACTCGTCTTCGCTCATTACATGGCGCCACCGCAGGAGCCACCAGATGCCAATGAGGGAGTAGTAGATCGCGCTGGCGTAGATGACGCCGATGAGGGGGCCACGATGGGTGCCGGTGGCGTCGTAGGTGTACACCAGGTGGTGCACGGGATTGAGCATAACGAAGACCGTGGCGACGATCATGGGTGCCCAGAGCAGTGCGCGTGCGAGGTTGGAGTTGTTAAGACGGTGCGAGGTGTCGCTGATGGCCGAGATGAGCACGAGGTAGGCAGGCGCGGTAAGCGTGTGCAGGGTGAAGTACAGCAATTGCACCGAGCTTCGCAGGAGGGTGGGGTAGGACTGGGTACCTGCGCCGAGATGCGAGAGCAACGGGCTTAGCAGCGCATCGTAGAGGTCGCCGCCGAGGCCCGCCGCTGCCGTGAGCGCCGCGAGGATGACGGCGCTCAGGAACACGCGGTTGGCTGGCCCGTGCATTTGGCGGCGAATGAGGATGGACAGCAGCAGGAAGACAAAGACCACGACGGCAGAAATGTCGTAGAAGTAGATGTCGGGTTCGGCCATGGCTTCTCCCTCGTTGAGCGATACTGTATCCATGTTACCGTGATTGTCATAGAGGATAAATACCTTTTCATTCATTTGAAGGATCGTCGATAAGAATGCAGGTGGATGGGGGAGCCGTCGGCCTGCATTCTTCAAGGTTGGCCCCATGCTAGTAGAGCGTTCCCTAATAAGCCAGACTGATTTTGGGCTTCTCCGAGGCGTCTATCTCGTCCATCCTGTAGCGCCAGCGGTGGACGACCGGCACCCTGTTGACCTCGCCGAAGTACAGGTAGATCCTCCGCGCGAGCTCGGCCTCGCTCTCGACCCTGATGCCCTTGAGCATCTGGTGTGTCATCTTGGCGAAGAACCCCTCGATCATGTTGAGCCACGAACCGTGGGTCGGGGTGAAGACGAGCTCGAAGCGGCCCGGGTGCGCCTGGAGCCGCGCCCTCGTCTCCTCGGACTTGTGGGCGGAGTGGTTGTCGAGCGCCAGCCTGATCACGTCGCCCTCGGGGTAGTGCTCGTCCAGCCTGGCGAGCAGGCGGCAGAAGTCGGAGCTCTTGTGCGTGGCGCCGACCAGCGGGAACGCGTGCCCGTCCTCCAGGTCGATGCCCGCCAGCAGCGACAGGGTGCCGAGCCTCCCGTACTCGTAGTCGCGCCTCGCGGCGCCCCTGCCCGCCTCGTTCGGGACGGGGCGCAGGTCGGGCGAAGTGACGGCGACGGCCTGTATTCCGGGCTTCTCGTCGCACGAGACCACGTGCGTGCGGCGGGGGCCTCGGGCGAGCCCCTCCGGGGTGCCCACCTCGTCCTCGCAGTAGAGCTCGTTGTTCTCGTCGATCGCGAGCGCGAGCTGGCGGTAGACGACGAGCACGTTGTGCTCCTTGGCCTCGAGGTCGGGGTCCTTGCGGGCGCAGTAGTACTCGATGCGCCACATAATCATGGGTGATGATAGAGCGCTGCGGTAGACTCGACGCTTCGCATCGCAAATGAGTACGAATGGCGGTCTCTCTCGGCACAGTATATCCAATTCGCGGTAATGTCGGCGGCTCGTATAAGCGTTACCGAACGCGAGTCAAGGTAACGCACCGGAATCTTCGGGAATCTTGGCGAGAACACCGGGTCATGGAACGTTCCCCACTCAGGATTTTACATGCCTAGACGAAACTCCTCGTCAATCGATTGGCTCAGGTTGTATTTCCCCTCCGTCGAATATGAGTGTTCGTCCACAAAGACGACTATCTGATCTATTCCCGCTTCGACGCGATTCCCCGATTCACGACTCCCAAGACGCCTTTCTTGTTGCCCATCTTGAGCGCCCAAGTCCATGTAGCGCTGCTTGGATCCCTTGGACGCGAAGACATCGTAGTACTTAGGCACCTTACTACACCTCCGCGTACGCAAGAGCGTCCGCAAGCGTATCCCGGGCGATGGCAAGCTCGATATCGTCCATGTTGGTCTCTATGAGCGTGCCTTCCAGGGTGAACACGGCGGCCCCTTTGCCTGTGTTCAGGTTTATCACCTTGATGCTCTCTTTGCGAAGGAGCACGGCAAAGCCGCCGACTATCGCGTCGGCCTTCGTCGCTATGTCTTCAACGTCAAACATGTGCCAATTCCACATGCTCGATCTGCGAACAGAACGTATCGGGATCTATCGCCAGCTCCTCTAGGGTTGGAACCAAATCTATATACTCCTCGATGGCATGAAGGTTTATCGAGTACTTTGCCTCGACCACCAAGTAGCCCTTGTCCCATTTCTTTACTTCGAGGTAGCGCTCGAGGGGCTTGGGCGCGATGATCATGAGGCGGGTGTCTCCGTACTCGAAGACCGTGTATGGTGAGCGTTACAAGATTTGAGCTTGTGGTCTCTTTCGTGTGAGCAGTCGCCGACGTCTATTCAATGGGAGAAAGTAGGGCAGCCGCAAAACGCCTTACCTATGCACAGAGCTCCTGTGCCCCACCGCAAACGCCTCGATTACGAGGATCTCGTCCTTTATGTTGCAGAGGATTCGATAATCGCCCACTCTATAACGCCATTCGCCAGAACGGTTCGAAGTCAACCCTTTGCCATATGCGCGTGGATCCTCGCAGCCTTCCAGTTTTTTGCCTATCCAAGAAGTGATGAGCCGTGCGTCAAAACGGTCCATCTTCTTCAGTTGTTTTAGCGCAATCTTGCTGTACTCCACCCGAAAGGCCATCTAGAGACCCAACTCAGCAAGGACCTGCTCATGGCTATAGCGGGTACCGTCGTCCTCGGCGATCGCAGATCTCAGGGCCGCCAAATCTTCTTGGTCCTCAATCTTCTCAAACACGGCATCGCGAATGCCGTCTACCTGCATCTGTGTGACACATAAGGCAATCTCGTCCTTGAGGTACACAATGCAGCCGCGCGGCGGATGCTCCAACGTACTTTTAATAGCCTAGCTTGTCCCACGGGCAGCTGGGCCCAGCCGATGCCGGGCATCCTAGCTTCCATACGTCGGATCGAAGAAACGGTGGGTTGCGCCTTCTTCTGCTCCCAATAACCGAGAATCTGGATATCTAGCAACCTAACGCCTACCGGAAAACCACCCAATTGTACCCGCAATTCTTGCAGAGGAAGAACGATACGGACTGTGTGCCGTGACGCCCGGTCACCTCCTCGACATTGGTGCTGTGGCAATTCTTGCAGACCGTCGAGCCAGTCGAGCCCCCTGCCGCCTCTGCCCCGCCGGATACCTGATCGAGGTCCTCGTCCGTGAGCTCGTTCATTTTATCTTCTGCCATGATGTTCCCTTCGTATGTCTGGTATTATCCCGTCACCTATTTATACGCCAGCTAGGAAAAACCGTCCCGAGGACTATTAAAAGACGCGGCTAAGTATTGCGACTAAGTCATCGCTAGATTTTCTGATCCCGATTCTCTTTGCGCTTCATAATGCTCTATCGCTCCCAGCGTCTCTTCGTATCCTTTACGGGTCAGATAGCCTTCCTTGCGGGCTCTGTCTGCAACCTCGCGAAGACGTTCTGGCATCATCTTGCCCAAGCACGCTATTATCGCCGCGCCTATTTCCTGGGAAGGAACGCCCTCGTAGGCGGTCGTGTGGGCCCCCTATCTCTGACGATGACCACGAGGCCGTCCGGCTTCTCGCCCCGGTACCTCTGGGAGTGGCTACGTATATTCGAGCTGGATTCGTCGGCGCGAGGCCCAGCATTGCTATCACCGACTCCCCGTACAGGTTACAGGTAGGCGTCTTCCCCGATGCGCGCGACGGATATCGCGTATGGATCGACAACCATCGACAACCTTCAGCAAAGAGAAGGGTTATAGGCCAAAGAGAAGCCGATTAGCACGAAATTCCGCTAAGTAAAATAGCCGTATTGTGCTTCTCATAGCGGTTCAAAACGCGACGTAGATCCCGCTGTCCTATTTGGTGTCCCGTTTAGTGTCCTAAACAAAAGCAGGTAGACGGTTTGTGCCATCTACCTTTTATGGTGGGCGTTACAAGATTTGAACTTGTGACCTCTTCCGTGTCAGCGGAGGCGACCAGATACGGTGCCAGCGTCTTCCTACCGCTGTAATCCAGCTGCAGGTATGACGTATATGCCATCAGATCGACGATAAGCCCTGCCTCCCTTGCCGACAACGAAGGCAAGGAACGCAGGTGGGCGAACCTGTTCCCGAGGGTTTGATGTCAGCTTTGACGCCACATGGAGCAGCCTTGCAGCAGCGTCTTCGTCGACCTTGTCCTCAGAAAGCTTCACCTCGATCGCCGCCCAGCGTCCATCCGACAGTTCAACGACAATATCAGCTTCCACGCCCTTTTCGTCATGGTAATAACCCACCTTGTTAGCGGCTCCAGGCATGACGGATACGTAGGTGCGAATGTCTCGCACGACAAGGGTCTCGAAGAGGTTTCCGAGCGTCTGCGTGTCGCGCATGAGCGTCTGGGGCGAGGCGCCGATGAGCGATGCGGGGATGGACGGGTCGACAAAGTATCTCTTGGGCTTGGTTCTCACGCGCTTCTTCGACCGCAGCGCTGGTGCCCATCCTGGCAGCTTCTCCACGACATAGAGCTGCTCGAGGAGGTCGAGGTAACCGGTAACGGTATTCTGGGCAGCCCTCGCGTCCCCGTCGCCCATGTCCTTTGCCAATGTCGCAAGCGTTGGGGCCTGAGCGACGTTGAACGCCAATGCACGCATGAGCCGCAGAGCCGTGTCCCCGTTCTTGCCAAGGGAGGGGACGCTCACATCGATGATGCTCTTAACGTATTCCGATGGGGTCTCGAGGGCAAATTCATCGTCTAGGTCGATTATCGAAGGCCACCCACCCCTACAGCACCATCGCGTAACGTCTTGCACCGTCGTCTTCTTTAGAACGGGAGTGAACTCACCGTCAAACAGGCTCGCGAAGCTTATCCCCCCGCATGCCGGATCCGATTCGCAAAGCGCCATGGGGCGCATGCGCAAGCGGGCTATCCTGCCGGTGCCACTGTGTCGCACCTTCCCTTCGTCTTTTGGACGAGCGGAACCGGTTAGTATGAGCTCTCCCCTGCGATTGGCATTGCGGTCTATATGGTTTCTCGCAGCATCCCAGATTGCCGGCACCTCCTACCATTCATCAACCAAATGCGGCTCATCGCCCATTAATACCAAATTCGGGTCCGTACGAGCGGCATCAAGTGTAGTTGCCTCCATGAGCGAGTCGTGGCTCTTGGCATGGGCCAACGCCGTCCATGTCTTGCCGCACCACTTGGCGCCGGTAATCTCCAAGCCACCAAAGGATTTGAGCAGCTTGTCTATTCGCTCGTCGACGATTCTCGGACGATAGCCGGCCGGTGCAAGGCCATCTTGTTTGGACTTTCGATTTCCTCCTGCACCGGTAAATAATTTCCGCCCAATTCATTATACATTTTCCGACACGTGGCTTGATTGTTTTCCGCGTGGCAAACAGTGGCACTGGGCCTTACGGTATGATTCAACCTGTAGCTTGTTTGGCCAGGTAACCGGCCGAAAGAGGAAAACGCCCGACTTTTGACAAGACTCCCGTTTTTGGTGTGCTATTTGGTGTCCCGTTTAGCGTCCTAAACAAAAGCAGGTAGACGGTTTGTACCATCTACCTGTGCTTTGATGGTGGCGTTACAAGATTTGAGCTTTTGGCCTCTTCCGTTTCATGGAAGCGGATGGGTTCTCGGCTTGCGTGCCCCTTGCGTAAAACCGCAGGTAGTAGGCCTGTGGTCTTTTGCGAACTACCCTCACAAGTGATACGTTAGCACTCAGAAACACCCTCAGCAACCCACATCTATTACCATTTATTACCAGCTAACGTGCAGACGGGGGTTGAGTGAACTGGTGGGCACTCTCCGTAGGTGCCTCGCGGTGCCGTTTTGCATACGAATCCAGTACGAGTACACCAGGACCAATCCTCTCAGATTAAGAGAACGCGACCTGAAGGACTCTTCTTTCTGCAGCAGGTTAGACACATATTTGGCCAGTACATCGAGAAGGCCACTGGGCATACCTGTTGTTGCATGCCGCGAACCCAGATCAGGTTCTTGGGTCGATCGATTTGGTCGCTCCTCTCAGCCAGGCCATATGCTCCTAGCTCCCCTTTTGTGATTAACACTATAGCACAAGTCTTGGGGTGGTCCGAATTCGGTCCGAATCGTACTCGGATTTGAACGGCAGTCCGAAGGCCGGACTCCCCCATGTGCGTGAGCCACGGCGGCGCGCCATGCATGATAAGACTTTACTTGTTAATTGTTTGATGTATCTGCTCTGCGCATAACTTCAGCATCTGTCTGACCACAACAGCAGCTAGCGCCACCTTACTCCCCACTCGTATTTACCACTCTCCCAACGAGTGGCACAGCATCAATTCGCTCCACAAATCAAGGCACATTGTGCTTGGTTGAACAATATCCAAATTTTTGGTTGACAGGTATCCAACACTTGCCTTAGGATTGTTCTAGAGAGTTTGGATAGCATCTATCCAAGGATGAAGGGCGGGCAGGATGAACAAGCGGGTTGAGGTTCGGAAGAGCGACAGAAGCAAGCGGAAGCTGTTCGTGGTGGACATAGAGAATGCCGTCGGCGCAGGAATGATTGACGAGGAGTCCTGCAAGAGCGTCAGGAACAGGATCGAGCGGACATATCACCCCGGCAGCAATGATCTCACCGTCCTTGGCGTGAGCCACAAGAACAACCTCTTCCCCGCCCATGCGTGGGACGGGGCGAGGGTAGTCATCAGGGAAGGCCACGACGGCGCAGACCTCGCCCTCGAGGATGTCCTCTCCAACGAGAACGTCGAGGGGCGCTTCGGCGAGGTGGTCATCGTCTCGGGCGACGGGCTGTTCTCCGGGCAGGCCTTCAGGCTCAGGTCCCTGGGTGTGAGGGTCACGGTGGATGCCCGCGCACGGCAGCTCGCACGCGTTCTGGCGTTCAGTTGCACGTGCGTGAGACTGGCTCCCAGCGCGCTCGCAGCCTAGCTCTGAGACTACAGGCGGGCCGCAACCAAGACATCTATCGAGAACCTAATCGAAAGGAACAACATGGGCATCAGCACCACGGGAGGACAGAGCTACGCGGAGTTCATAGCCAGGCGTCAGTCGGAATGGCTGCGGAAGGCCGCACGGCAAATCGAGCTGTCAGGAGAATCGCTCGACGCCATAGACCGTAGGATCGGCCTTTCGGAGGGCGACACCCTGGTCTGCGAGACGACGTGCCTGGCATATGCGACGCACGCGCTGGAGTGCGGAGCAAGGGAGCTCTGGCTCGTCCCGCCGCAGCTAGGGGGCGACGAACCGTCCGAGGGAATGCTCGACGCCTTCTGGACGGCGCTCGTCGAGAGCTCCGGCGAGTCAATCGATGCCCTTAGAAACCGTGGCGGTTCATTCATGGGCTTCACCAACTCCGCGCCGGATGGCCCCTTCAAGCTGCTCATCACGACGCAGCACGTCACGGACGACCAGCCGGCGACCGAATGGCCGCTATACAACAAGCACTGGGTCGACATGCTCAACACCGAGTGCGCCACTGGTGCCGTCATATACACGCCGCTCGATCAAGGGGACGCCACGGCACTGTTCCTCAGCGAGGATCCGTACATCCTGGACATTCCGTTCGTGGCCCCGTTCCCGCAATCACACGGAGTCGAAGACCTGTACGAGACCAAAGGCTTCGTCAGTGCCACGCAGCTGCCAGGCGGGCACGTCATGCTCGCGCACGGAAGACCAGGCGGAACCTTCCTCCTGGAAGACCTAAGCGACCCAACCATCCCGTGGGAGTGCAAGGCGGCAGCGATCACGCTCGCAGTCAACTGCGGCTGCATAACCCCAGGCATAGTCAGGTCAGGCGTGGAAGTGCTCAAGGACGAGACTCTCGGAGAGCTCGCCACGAGGATAAGCCGGGGTACGACCCTGAGCGAGAAGCACCTGGAGGTCATAGGGAGACTTAAGGACAGGGCCAAGGAAGCTGCACTGGAGGCAGAGAGGGCGGTGTGGGCGACGTTCGACCTGAACGTGCCCTTCCCTTCGGGCGCCTTCGAGCAAGCCGACCGCATCGCATCGGACCCAGGGGCCTCGGCGAGGGAGGGCGACCTATACTACGTGGACGGCCAGAGCTTCGAGGACGGCAAGGTCTGGCCGTCCCTCCTCGAGTCCATCCCGAAGGGGCAGGAGCGCTACATAGTCGACAGGCACGACGGCGAGGTGCTGCTCGTGTCGAGGAACAGCAAGGAGCACGCCATCTACCGTCCCCAGCACCCGACCCTAATCGGCAACAGCGTGTTCGTCATCAGACTCGGCTCGTGCATCAGCGGGGACTACCTCGCGTGCTGGATGCGCGGGCTGTACGCAAGGGCATGGCTGCACAACGGGGGCAAGATGCTCTCGAAGGCGACCCTGGCAAGCCTGCCCGTGCCCATCCTGAGCGATGAGGTCATGGAGCAGACCGTGCGCCACGAGCGCTCGATCGACGAAAAGATCGTCGCGCTGCAGCAGGAGCTCGCCAGCCTGAGGGAGGCCAACAGGTACGCCCCCCTACACGCGACTATGGAGGCGCGGGCGGGCAAGCGGGCAGGCGCCTGATGCAGGCAGAGGTAGACGACATCCCGCTCAGACGGAAAGGAGAGAAGCCGCACATGTTGTTCGAAAGCCTTGACGAGAACAAGCTCGGTGCATACGAGAAGCATTACTTCGAGGAGGTCTGCAGGATTCCGACCGGAAACCGACGCAGCTTCAGCACTCCCCTAACCCAAATCGAGGGACTGCACTTTGCATGCGTGCAAGACACCGTGGAGAGGCTCATAGAGACGGAGCACGGCAAGCTCTCGACGTTCCAATGGAGGAACTTCATCTTCGCCCCAATTGACAGGAACGTAAACGAGCACGACATGTACATGCAGGTCTTCGACGAGCTCAGGAGCACGCTACCCTCGCTCTTCATCAGGTCGTACGTCTATGTCGTGTTCGTCAAGGTCTATGGGTCGAGCGCACTATCCTTCGCTGGATTCGAGCACGAGCCCACGACAAAAGACTTCGTGACCTACTACTGGAACACGAAGTACGATATCAAGAAGATATACCCATCCGATCTTGCCGAAATTGGCAGAGTTTCAAAAACCAAACCGCCAGAGGCCGGCGAAGGATCTGATGGACAGCTTGAGAAGAAGCCGAGGGCACAGCGCGTATTCATCGTCGCCGACCCGCGAGCCGAGCTGCAGCGCATCCAGGACGCGAACTCGGACGTCATCGACGCTGTGAAGGCGTTCACGGGAAACCTGGGGCTGGTTAAGCAGACCGCAGACATGCTCGACGACATAGAATCAGAGCTCGAGGAGCCCGGAGCACACGTGCTGCTCGAGGGTCCCGCCCGCTCAGGAAAGACCATCATTGCGATGTCGCTGCTCGCCTCCGATCCGAGCGCGCAAATGCTCCTTATGAACTGGTACTTCTACGACGCGCTCAAGAACGCCTTCAAAGTCTGGGCCAAGATGGACGAGGAGGAAATCGCGAGGCTCTTCGAGCCCTCCGAAAAGCTCCTGAGAGAGATGGTCGTTCACGAGGCGGACCTCGCCGTGCTGAGGGCAAGCGAGCTGAACCCGGGGTTCATCGACGCTCTTGTCGAGATGTGGCGAAACCCGCCAGACACGACCGTACTGCGGGGATGGAAGAAGCGCTCTGTCGCGGGCGGTGACCCGGAGTGGCACATCACGCAGTGCCAGGGGTTGAGTGCCGGAGACCTCGTATATGTACGCCAGAGGGACAGAAACGTCATTCAGCTCCACATAATCGAGGAAGTCGTAGACGGTGGAATGGCAAGGCCGATGAAACTCTTTGGAGCGGACAACATGTACAACAACCGTCCTCTTGGAGGCGAGGGAGGCAACGTCGCTTTTGGCCCGCTCGGACCGGACAGAATACCCGAACGTCTCGAAGGCCTACGCAGCCTCGTTCGCAGCAACGGCCTGACAGCCACAATCGCACGGAAACTAAAGACCATCGCCGATGCGCTCGAGGCAAGCGCGCAGAGATTCTTCCACCACGACCAGGACTATCAAGACGGGCTCTGGTTCGACAAGCGAAACCCCAGCACGAGGTTCATCTCCGACAGCGCAACGCTAGTATGCGACGAGGCGCAGCGCCTGGGTGTATACGGGGTGGACGAGATCGAGTGGGTTCGAAAGCGTCACGGCAGGACGTTCCTTTGCGGCGATGACTTCCAGAGGCTGAACAGACGCGGCGACAGAGGCATCACGCCCGTCGTCGATGGCATGGGGTTCAGCGTACACCATCTGCCCGATTCGATTGGAATCCCCCCGGAAATAGGGCAGCTCGTGAAGGCCATGCTCGGCGAGGCCGAAGTTCCTGCGGCCCCTCAGACGTTCACCATCAAACTGATGCTCAAAGACGACCTCGGACTGGTCAAGGAGTTCGCAAGGGACCCGCACGGGAAGAAGCACTACGCCATGCCGATGAGCGCAGGCTTCTACAAGAAAGAGTATTGCCCATGCATCATGCGCTCCCGACTCCGCACCGATAGGTGCACCGACGAGTGCGACGAAATACCTTATGGAATCTGCAGGCACCGCTACATCCTGCCGCTCTCCCCTCTCTCTGATCCCAGTTGGATGCCCAAGCGGGACGACTTAAGCAGAAACTACAAGTTCTTCTGCGCCGAGGCCATCATGCCAGAGTTCGCTCTGTCCGCCTACGAGCTCATCTCACGAGAGGTGGAGAGCGTCTACCTCAAGATTCCCTGGCAGATCACCCTGGAAACCCTTCGCGCGCCGATGGATGGAGACGACACCAACTCCTGGATCAAAAGGCACCTGTACGTCCTCATGACGAGAGCGACGGCGAACCTTGTAATCAACGTCGAGGACAGGCGACTCTATGAGCACCTTAAGAGGACATGCGAAGATGCCGGCCTCGAATGCTAGGTAGACGATATGTCCCGCACCCAAGCGGGCGGTAGAGTCCAAGAAGAAAGGCCCTGACCTGTTACTTCGCGGGCTCGGAGGCGTTACGCTTGTGCTGCCATGCAAGAGCGGACGTACCTACCGCAAACAGGGAAAGGGGCCTT